>NZ_CP142149.1:9970000-10270000 GCF_035918295.1 Amycolatopsis rhabdoformis | reverse complement strand
CGCACGCCACGAAGGCCGACGCGGAGGCCGCGCTCGTCCGGCTGGTGCAGGAGGAGAACGTGGACCTCGTCGTGCTCGCGCGCTACATGCAGATCCTGTCCGACGACCTGTGCAAGCACCTCGACGGCAAAGCCATCAACATCCACCACTCGATGCTGCCGAGCTTCAAGGGCGCCAAGCCGTACCACCAGGCCCACGCCCGCGGCGTGAAGGTGATCGGCGCCACCGCGCACTACGTCACCGCCGACCTGGACGAGGGCCCGATCATCGACCAGGAGCTCATCCGCGTCGACCACTCGCTCACGCCTGATCAGCTCGCCGCACGCGGCCGCGAAGCGGAAACCCGGGCGCTCGCCCGCGCCGTCCGCTGCCACACGGAAAACCGCGTGATCGTGGACGGCGGGCGGACCGTGGTGTTCCAGTGACGGAGCTTTCCGCGCGACCCGTCAGTTCGTGAGCGCCGAGAACCGCCGCAACGTCTCCTCCTTACCCAGCGCCTGCGTGATCGAGTGCAGGTCCGGGCTGCGGGTGGAGCCGGTGATCGCGATGCGGATGATCTGCGAAGCCTCGCGGATCGAGCCCGGGAACGCGTCGGGGTCCTTCTTGAGTTCCTTGGCGTTCTTGGCGAAGCCGTGCTTGGCGGCGACGTCGCGGATCTGCTGGAACCACTCCTGGCCGTCGTCGAGCTGCCGGTAGTTCGCCACGAAGTCCGAAGCGACGGCCCGCACCACGTCGGGCGCCACGCCGAGGGCGGCGATGCGCTCGTCGTCCGGGCCGGTCACGGGAGCGTGCAGCTGCGGGAAGAAGAACCCGTAGACAGCGCGGAACTCGCTCCACTTCTTGAGGTCCTTGCGCGGGTTCTCGGCGCCTTCGCGCTCGACGGCCAGCGCGCGCAGAGCCAGCTCCTCCGAAGACTCGAGCACCGACACCAGCTCCGGGTCGAACCGCTGCGCCCACGTGCGCACGGCGGCGAGGATCTCGGCGCCGGACAGCGTGGCGATGTGGTCGGCGGAGATGTCGTCGAGCTTCACCAGGTCCACGAGCGGGCCGGCGACGCCCATCTCGGCGAGGTTGATCGGCTCGTCGAGCGCCTGCGCGAGCGGCAGCTCGGCGAGGCGGCCGTTGGCGAGGCCGCGCAGGTAATACAGCACGGCCTCGACCGGGTAGCCGGCTTCGATGTAGAAGTCGACCGACGCCTCGGGGTCCTTGCGCTTGGAGAGCTTGCGCTTGCTGCCGCCCTCCTGCTTCATCAGCGGGGCGATGTGCGCGTAGGTGATGGGCTCGAAGCCGAGCGCGTCGAACAGCTGCTGGTGCACCGGCACGGACGAGATCCACTCGTCGCCGCGGATCACCAGGTTCACGCGCATCAGGTGGTCGTCCACGGCGTGCGCGAAGTGGTAGGTCGGCAGCCGGGGGCTCTGCTCGGAGCTCTTGAGGATCACCACGTCGTTGCGGTTGGCCTCGGCTTCGATCTTGCCGCGGATGGCGTCGGTGAAATGCACGCGCGCGCCGGTGTCGTCGGGCGCGCGGAAGCGCACGACCCACGGCTCGCCGGCGTCGAGCTTCGCCTTGACGTCTTCCGCCGACGCGTCGCGCCAGATCGCCCACGACCCGTAGTAGCCGGTGGGCAGCTTCGTGGCCTGCTGGCGCGCGGTGATGGACGCGAGCTCGTCCTTCGTGGCGAAGTCGATGTACGCGCGGCCTTCGCGCAGCAGGTGCCGCACGTAGGTGAGGTAGATCTGCTCGCGCGCCGACTGCTGGTAGGGCCCGTAGTCGCCGCCGCGCAGCGTGTCTTCGTCGGCCTGCAGGCCGAAGTAGGTGAAGCCGCGCTCGAACTGCTCCAGCGCGCCCTCGACTTCACGCGACTGGTCGGTGTCCTCCACGCGCACGAGGTAGCGGCCGTCCGAGCGCCGCGCGATGTCCTGGTCGATCGTGGCCACGTAGATGCCGCCGATGTGCACGAACCCCGTGGGCGACGGGCCGAACCGGGTCACCTGTGCGCCGGCGGGCAGCGGCCGCGCCGGGTAGTGCTGCTCCCAGTGCTCCGGCTCGGGCAGATCCGCGGGGAACAGGGCGTCGATGACCACTCGGTCCAGCATGGGGGGTCGGGTCTCCCAGGTCGTGTCAAGGCTGTCTTCCTACTCCTTCGAGTATCGCCGACCACCGCAAACGTGCCTCGCGCAGGTCCCCGACAGTCGTTAGGTTGCATCGCGATCGTTTTCGATATATCGTGAACCAGTCGCAACCGTTCGAGAAGGTTGCGATCCCGCACGCCTCGGCGAAGCCGAGGCCAACAACAAAGGACTACTGACATGAGGCACCCTCACCCCGGTGCGCGAGGCGCGCACCAACACGGAGAACACGGTCGTCCCGCTTTCGGCCCCTTCGGCCGCGAGTTCGGCGACTTCGGCTTCGGCCCCGGCGGCCCGATGGGTCGCGGGCGTCGTGGCGGCCACGGTCCCGGCGGACGCCGAGGCCACGGCCCGCGTCGCGGCCGGCGCGGTGACGTCCGCGCGGCGATCCTGACCCTGCTCGCGGAACAGCCGCGGCACGGTTACGAGATCATCCGCGAGATCGGCGAGCGCAGCGGCGGCTTCTGGAAGCCCAGCCCCGGCTCGATCTACCCGACGCTGCAGATGCTGGCCGACGAAGGCCTGGTCGTGAGCAAGGACGAGAACGGCAAGAAGCTGTTCGAGCTCACCGACGAGGGCCGCACGACCGCGGAGCAGCAGACCGGCACCCCGCCGTGGGAGCACTTCGCGGAAGACGTCGACCCGGTCGAGGTCGACCTGCGCAAGGCGGGCGCCACGCTCGCGGCGGCGGTCGTGCAGGTGATGCGCGCCGGCAGCGCGGGCCAGCAGGCCCGGGTGGTCGACGTGCTCAACGAGGCACGGCGGTCGATCTACACGATCCTCGGCGAGGTCGAGGTCGACGAAGAAGACGGGTCGCCGGAAGAAGCCGAGTGACCCGGCAGGACGAGGCCGGTGGGCTTGATCCGCGTGTGCACGCGGTAGCCCACCGGCAGCGTCACGTCGGAGCCGACCGTGCGCCGGCGCACCTCGGCGGTGGCGCGCTCGGCGACCTGCGCGCTGAACTCGATCTTCAGCACTGATTCCAGCGCGGCGTGGTCGGTGAAGCGCCAGCGCGTGGCCACGCGCCGCAGGCGGAAGCCTTCGCGGTCGAAGAACCGCTCGACCTCGGCCGGGTCGTAGTGCGGCAGGTCCGCCCGCAGCCACCCGCCGTAGGGCTCGCTCGTGGCGTCGAGGTCCACGATCAGGATCGCCCCGCCGGGCCGCAGCACGCGTTCCGCTTCACGCAGCCCCGGCTCGCAGCCCGGGCCGAAGAAGTACGCCGTGCGAGCGTGGACCACGTCCACGCTCGCGTCGTCGACCGGCAGCCGCTGCGCGCGGCCTTCGCGCACTGACACGTTCGGCAGGTCCTGCACCCGCTTCGCCGCGTCGCGCGCGAGCGGTGCGTGCGGCTCGACGCCGAGCACGGAACGCGCGTCGAGCGCGAAGCGCGGCAAGTGGAATCCGTCACCACAACCGAGGTCGAGCACGTCGCGACCGGTCCAGTCGCACTCCTCGCGCAGCACGCGCCAGATCTCGCCGTCGACGTCCTGCGCGCGGTTCTCCACCTCGTAGGCCTGCTGGAAGTACCAGATGTTGGGGCTCGGCAAGACTTCCGTGGCGCGGGAGCCGCGCGGGGAGCGGGAGAACCATCGCACGAACTCCTCCAACGACGTCGGTCGTGGACGGGTTCCACGATCAAGGCTCACAGCGAAAAAATCACGAGCACCGCATAGACTTTCCTACTCACCGGGAGGAGGCCGCGATGACCGTCGGTTCGGCCAGTTCAAACGTCATTCCGGCCGGCCTCCCGTGCTGGATCGAGGTGGCCTGCCGCGACGAAGCGGTGTCGCAACAGTTCTACACCGGCCTGTTCGGCTGGCAGTACGCCGTGCGCCGCGACCCCGCCACGCCCACCGGCCGCTACTGGATCTCGTCGCTCGGCGGCGAGCCCACCGGCGGCCTCTACCAGGCCGGCGCCCAGAGCGAGCCGGGCTGGACGCTGCATGTGTCCGTGCCGCACACCGCGAGCGCCGCCGAGTGGGTCGAGCACCTCGGCGGCCAGATCACGCTCGGGCCGGTCGCGATCCCCGACCGCGGCAACATCCTGCACGCGATCGACGCGGCGGGCGCGCCCGTGGTGTTCTGGGAGGCCCCGCCCGACTGGCGGTTCGTGACCGGCATCCCCAACACCTTCAGCGGCGCCGACCTCAACGCCCACGACGGCGCGGCGGCCGATCACTTCTACACCAAGCTGTTCAACTACGCGAGCCACCAGATCGGCGACGGCGAGAGCGTCGACTACGCGGAATACCTCATCGAGCACACCCCCGTGCTCTACCGCTACGTGATGGGCTCCGAGTACGACCGCGACACTCCCCCGCACTGGCTCGTCTACTTCGAGGTCGACCCGGCCCGCGGCTGCGACGCGACGGCCGGCCAGGCCCTGATGCTCGGCGGCAGCGTGGTGATCCAGCCCTACGACACCCCCTTCGGCCGCATGGCCATCCTCGCCGACCCGGACGGCGCGGTCTTCGCGGTAATCGACCACTCCCGCACCCTCGACGACGTCGGCCGCGCCGAAGTCGACGACCCCTACGACGACTGACGATCGCTCCGCTGCCTCAGGGAACCTCGGCACCGGCCGCGAGCTGAGTTGTGCACGCGTCCTGGATCTCCCGCACCAGCTGTTCCACCGGTCGGCCCCAGCCCTCGTCCCATTCGTCGTCCAGGCCGACGATCCGGCCGAGCGGAAGATCAAGAACGGCGTTGTCCCAACCGGACACGGAAACGATCCGGCACACCTTGTCGAGGACCCAGCGCTCGGAAGCCCGCCCGTCGGCGTGCAGACGCGCGAGTGCGGTGAACGCGACGCGGGCCGCGGCGGCGTCCGAAGCCGGGGTTGCTACCGCGCACTCGGCCAGCGCCGCGGGCAGCAGGTCGCGGACTTCCTGAGCGTCGGTGCCGCTGAGGCCGGCCAAGGCGACGAGCGCCTCACCGTCGTAGCCCCCGACGAGCCAGTGAGCCGCCCAGAGAGGGACGCGTTCGGGCGCGGCGGTGCCGAGCGCGGCCCACGCCGCGACCAATTCCGGAGCCGGGACCTCACCGGAGTCGGGTGCCGGCCAGTCGTACACACCGGTGATGATGCCCGACCGGACGGCGCAGGCCAGCACGAATTTTCAGCTGTCGCCTACGACCGGGCTTCAGGCGGCCCCACCAACCCGGTCAGCACCACGATCCCCGCGTACCCCGCCGCGACGATCCACATCGCCGTGCCCGGCAGCAGGCCACCCACGAGTGCGACGCCGATCGCGCCCCCGGTCTGGCGGGCCGCGTTGAGCACGCCCGCGGCGATGCCGGCCTTGCCTGGCAACGCGTTCATGGCCAGTGACGTCATCGCCGGCATCGCGAGCGAGCAGCAGCCGAAGACCACGGAGAACACGATCAGCAGCACCGGCGACGGACCGGCCGGCAACAGGGCGAGGCCGACCGCGCCGACGAGCGCGATGAGGCCGCCGGCGACGATCGGCAGGCGTTCGCCGAACCGGTGGGTGAGGCGGCCGCTCACGAAGGCGTTGAGGCCGACGGCGAGCGTCAGCGGCACCAGCGCCAGGCCGGCGACGAGCGCGGGGAGCTGCCACTCACGTTGCAGGAACAGGGCGAGGCAGAACAGGGTGCCGTAGAGGCAGAAGTTGAACAGGCCGCCGATGGCCGTTGCGACGGCGAAGGGCCGAACGCGAAGCACTCCCAGCGGCAGCACCGGCGCGGTGATCACCTTCTCTGCCGCCACGAACGCGATCCCGGCGGCAACACCCGCGCCGATCAGCCCGAGTGCGGTCGCGTCGCCCCACCCGGCGTGCCCGGCTTCGATGAACCCGGCGACCAGCGCCGCGAGCGCCGCCGTGCCGAGGATCTGCCCGACCACGTCGAGGCGTGCGCGCCGCTGCGGCGTGGTTTCGGTGACGTGCCGGCGGGTCAGCCAGATCGCGATGAGCCCGATCGGCACGTTCACGGCGAACACGAGCCGCCAGTCGGCCAGGCCCACGGCGAGGCCGCCGAGCACCGGGCCGGCCGCGAGCCCGACGCCGCTCATACCGCCCCACACGCCGAGCGCGCGAGCACGGGCGCCGGCGTCGGGAAACTGGTGCACGATCAACGCCAGCGAAGACGGCAGCAGCGCGGCCGCGCCAGCGCCTTGCACGGCGCGCGCGGCGACCAGCCACGGCAGCGAATCCGCTGTGGCACAAGCGATCGAGGCGAGCACGAACACCGCGGTGCCGACCTCGAACACCCGCCGCGAGCCCCACCGGTCCCCCGCCTCACCCCAGGTGAGGAGGAACGCGGCGAGCGCGACGGTGTAGGAGTCGACCACCCACTGCAGCGCGGCCGTGGACGGTTCGCCGAACTCGGCGCCGATGGCCGGCAACGCGAGGTTCACGATGGTCGCGTCGAGCGTGATCATCACGAACCCGAGGCACACCGCGGTGAGGGCGAGGCGGGCGGGAACGTGGTGCCGGGTCGAAGCGGTCATGCTTCGAGTGAAGCCCGGGAACACTTCGGCGGTCCACGAACGGTTCGCTCACGCTGGGAGGCCGAACCTCCCAGCGCTGGTCACGCCGGGACGAACGCCGAAAGCAGCAGCCAGGACACCACGGCCGAGGGCAGCAGCGAGTCGAGGCGGTCCATGATGCCGCCGTGGCCGGGCAGCAGCGTGCCCATGTCCTTGATGCCGAGGTCGCGCTTGATCAGCGACTCGACGAGGTCGCCCAGCGTCGCGGTGAGCACGATCGCCACGCCGAACACCACGCCCTGCCAGGTGTGGCCGTGGAGCATGAGGCTGATCGTGAGGATGCCGGCCACGATGCCCGCGACCAACGACCCGCCGAAGCCCTCCCAGGACTTCTTCGGACTGATCGTGGGTGCCATCGGGTGTTTGCCGCCGAGCACGCCGGCGATGTAGCCGCCGGTGTCGGAGGCGACCACGGCGATGAGGAACGTGAGGACCCGGCCCACGCCGTCCTCGGGCACCACGAGCATCGCGGCGAACGCGCCGAACAGCGGCAGGTACGCGCTGGCGAACACCGAGGCCGAGATGTCGCGCAGGTAGCCGTCGGCGCCGCCGGGCAGCCGCCACAGCAGGCACACCAGCACCGTGATCGCGAACGCGGTGAGCATGCCCGCGCGGCCGAACGGCCAGGACAACCAGATCATCGCCTGGCCGCCGACGAGCACGGGGATCATCGCGACCTTGGTGTTCGCGACGCGCTTGAGCACGCCGGCGAACTCGAAGGTGCCGACCCCGATGGCGATCGCGATGACCCCGATGAAGATGAAGCGGACGGTGAGGAGGGAAACGATGATGGCCGCGCCGAGCACCACACCCACGCCGATGGCGGCGGGCAGGTTCCGGCCGGCCCGGGAGGCCTTCTTGTCCGGCTCCGGCTGATCCGCCGACGGGGGCTGATCGGCCGGATCCGGCTCGGGGGTGTGCTCCACCCGCTCTTCTCGTTCCTCGCTCACCTGGCTCATCAGACCTCGAGCAGCTCGGCTTCCTTGTGCTTCACCAGCTCGTCGACCTGGTGCACGTAGGTGTCGGTGAGATTCTGCAGCTCCTTCTCGGCGCGCGCGACCTCGTCCTCACCCGCTTCGCCGTCCTTGGCGATCCGGTCGAGCTCTTCCTTCGACTTGCGGCGGATGCTGCGGATCGACACTCGGGCGTCTTCGCCCTTGCTCTTCGCGACCTTCACCATTTCCTTGCGCCGCTCTTCGGTGAGCTGCGGGATCACGATGCGGATCACGTTGCCGTCGTTGCTCGGGTTCACGCCGAGGTCCGACTCGCGCAGCGCCTTCTCGATGGCGCCGAGCTGGGTCTGGTCGTAGGGCTTGATGAGCGCCATCCGCGCCTCGGGCACGTTGACGCTCGCCAGCTGGTTCAACGGGGTCATCGCGCCGTAGTACTCGACGACGATGCGCGAAAACATCGACGGGGTGGCCCGGCCGGTTCGCACCGACGTCAGGTCGTCCTTCGCGACGGACACCGCTTTTTCCATCTTCTCCTCGGCGTCGAGGAGGGTCTCGTCGATCACGGCTACTCCCGGTGTTTGTGATGGTCGAACCTGTGCTGATCCCAGCAGGTCTAGGCCGACGCCCCGTCGGCGGGGGTGCTGACCAGCGTCCCGATCCTCTCACCACTCACCGCACGGGCGATGTTCCCCTCGGTGAGCAGGTTGAAGACGATGATCGGCATGTTGTTGTCCATGCAGAGGCTGAACGCGGTGGCGTCGGCGACCTTGAGGCCGCGCTCGAGCACCTCGCGGTGGCTGATCTCGTGGAACATGGTGGCGCTCGGGTCGGTCTTCGGGTCGGCGGTGTAGACGCCGTCCACGGCCTTCGCCATGAGCACGGCCTCACAGCCCAGCTCGAGCGCGCGCTGCGCGGCAGCGGTGTCGGTGGAGAAGTACGGCATGCCGACCCCGGCGCCGAAGATGACCACACGGCCCTTTTCCAGGTGCCGCTCGGCGCGGCGCGGGATGTAGGGCTCGGCGACCTGGCCCATCGTGATGGCGGTCTGCACGCGAGTGGGCAGGCCTTCCTTCTCCAGGAAGTCCTGCAGGGCCAGGCAGTTCATCACGGTGCCCAGCATGGCCATGTAGTCGGCGCGGTCACGGTCCATCCCCCGCTGGGACAGCTCCGCACCGCGGAAATAGTTACCTCCGCCGATCACCACCGCCACCTGCACGCCGGTGCGCGCGACCGCGGCGATCTGGCGCGCGACGGAGTGGACGACGTCGGGGTCGACCCCGATCGAGCCGCCACCGAACATCTCGCCGCCCAGTTTCAGCAGCACCCTTCGGTAGCCACCGTCGACCCGGTCACCCATCTGTGTGTCGCCTCCTGTGATCGATGGCCGCCGTTCCCCCTTGTGAGGGGTGCCGGGCGGCTCGGACCCGACTGTGCCTTTGACCCGACTGTGCCCCGTCCCCGCACCGCGGAGACGGGGCACAGTGGCAGAACCTAGTCCCAGTACCTCGCTCAGGCCTGGCCGACCTCGAACCGGGCGAACCGGGTCAGGGTCACGCCGGCCTCGTCGAGCAGGGCCTTCACGGTCTTCTTGTTGTCCTTGACCGAAGGCTGCTCGAGCAGGACGTTGTCCTTGTAGTACGCGGTGACCTTGCCTTCGATGATCTTCGGCATGGCCTGCTCGGGCTTGCCCTCTTCGCGGGCGGTCTGCTCGGCGATGCGGCGCTCGTTCTCGATGATCTCGGCCGGCACCTCTTCGCGGGTGAGGTACTTCGCGCGCAGCGCGGCGACCTGCATCGCGGCACCGCGAGCGGCCTCGGCGTCGTCACCGGTGAACTCCACGAGCACACCCACGGCCGGCGGCAGGTCGGAGCCGCGGCGGTGCAGGTAGGTGGCGGTCTTGCCCTCGAACGACACCACGCGGCGCAGCTCGAGCTTCTCGCCGATGCGGGCCGAGAGCTCCTGCACGGTGTCGATCACGGGCTTGCCGTCGAGGTCGGCGGCCTTGAGGGCCTCGACGTCGCTGGTCTTGAGGTTCTTCGCCACGCCGACGATCTTCGCGGCGAGCTGCTGGAAGTCGTCGTTCTTGGCGACGAAGTCGGTCTCGGAGTCGAGCTCGATGAGCACGCCGCCTTCGCCGGTGACCAGGCCTTCGGCGGTGGCGCGCTCGGCGCGCTTGCCGACGTCCTTGGCACCCTTGATGCGCAGGAACTCGACGGCCTTCTCGAAGTCGCCTTCGTTCTCCTCGAGAGCCCTCTTGCAGTCCATCATGCCGGCGCCGGTCATCTCGCGCAGGCGCTTCACGTCAGCGGCGGTGTAGTTCGCCATCGTGTTGAATCCGTCCGTTTCAGGTACGTGTGAGGTGATCAGCGCCCGGGCGGCCCTGCGCGGGCCGCCCGGACACGGTGGATCAGGAGTTGGCCGGGGCCTGCTCGGTCACGGCTTCGGGCGTCGCCTCGGCGACGGCCTCGGTGGCCACGGCCGCCTCGGTGGCGGCCTCGGTCGCGGCAGCCGCCTCGGTGGCGTCCGCGGCGGCGGTCTCCGAGCCGGCGAGCAGCTCCTTCTCCCACTCGGCCAGCGGCTCGTCCGACACGCCCGGCTCCGGCTTCGCGTCAGCCGACGCGCCGCCACGGCTCGAGCGGGCCATCAGCCCCGCGGCGGCGGCCTCGGCCACCACCTTGGTGAGCAGAGCGGCCGAGCGGATCGCGTCGTCGTTGCCCGGGATCGGGTAGTCGACCTCGTCCGGGTCGCAGTTGGTGTCGAGGATCGCGACGACCGGGATGTTCAGCTTGCGAGCCTCGCCGACGGCGATGTGCTCCTTCTTCGTGTCGACGATCCACACCGCGCTCGGCACCTTGGCCATGTCGCGGATACCGCCGAGGGTCTTCTCGAGCTTGTCCTTCTCACGGGTGAGTGTGAGGATCTCGCGCTTGGTGAGACCCGCGAAGCCGCCGGTCTGCTCCTGCGCTTCGAGCTCCTTGAGACGCAGGAGGCGCTTGTGCACGGTCTGGAAGTTGGTCAGCATGCCGCCGAGCCAGCGCTGGTTCACGTAGGGCATGCCCACGCGCGCGGCTTCGTTGGCGATCGCTTCCTGAGCCTGCTTCTTCGTGCCGACGAACATGATCGTGCCGCCGTGCGCGACGGTTTCCTTGATGAACTCGAACGCACGGTCGATGTAGGTCAGCGTCTGCTGCAGGTCGATGATGTAGATGCCATTGCGCTCGGTGAAGATGTAGCGCTTCATCTTCGGGTTCCACCGACGAGTCTGGTGCCCGAAGTGCACGCCGCTGTCGAGCAGCTGCTTCATGGTGACGACGGCCATTGCCGGAATCACACCTTCTCTGTAGTCGCGCACCCCCGCGGTTCGCGCCCGCGGACGTGCTCATTCGGTTTGTCGCTCGCGGCCGGGTGACCGCTCGCCCTGGTGCTCGTGCCGGTGTCCGGACCCCGGTGCTCTCCCACTTTCGAGAACCCCGAGGACCGCCGGGCGCCGTGCGACTCCTCCGTCCGGAACTCCGTCTTTCCACGGAACCGGCCGGGGCTGCGCGCACGAGCACGCGAAGTCAGCCCAGCGAGTGGGCTGCGGGAAAGATTCTACCCCCTGCCACCAGCGACGCCCCCACCGGCAGCGGTCCCGCCCACCGGAGTTGTCCACAACTCCGGCCGCCTGTGGATAACTCGGCTTGTTGGCAGGGTGCCGGTCGGGGGGTGCGTGATGATCGAAACCGTGATGACGACCTTGGGTTCGACGTTGTGCGGTTCACGGTGGGGGCGGGGGTTTGTGGTGGGGTGTGGCGGGTTTGGTGAGTGGGGTGGGGTGCGTGATTCGGGGTCCCCGGTTGGGTCGGGTCGGGTTCGTGGCTCGGGCGGGATGGGGGTGCTGGGTGCGCTGGGCGGGTTGGCTTCGGTGGGCTCGGTACGAACTTCGACCGATGCGCGCTCTTCTCATGGCGTAGGTGCCCCGCGCGGCCCGAGTGGTTCGGGTGGTTCGAGGCTTGGCCCGGCCGCTTCGGATCAAGTTTCACGGGCACCGGATGCCGTGCCGAGTTCGGACGGCCCGGATGGTCCGCCTACGCCGGAAGTCCCACGCGACTTGAGCGCTTCCGCTGCGACCAGCGCAGTGCCGGCTTCCGACAGCCACGGCGCTTCAGACCCGCTAGGCACTTCAGGAGATACGGGCGCTTCGCATGGCCTGGGTGCCCTGCGCGGCCCGAGTGGTTCAAGGGACCAGCGGACCATGCCTTGTGCAGACGCTTCGGACCACGTTTCGCGGGCACCGGATGCCGTGCCGAGTTCGGATGTCCCCGATGATGCGCGGGCACGGCAAACCTCAGACAACTTGAGTGCATCGGCTGCGGCGAGCGGTGTGCCGGATTCCGGCAGCCGCAGCGCTTCAGACCCACTGGGCACGCCGGCCGATCCCCGCAATTCGCACGACGTAGGTGCCCCGTGCGACCCGAGTGCCGCGGGTGACCAGCGGTCCACGCCGGGCCTGATTGCTTCGGACCACGTTTCGCGGGCACCGGATGCCGTTTCCAGTTCGGACTGCCCCGATGACCCGCCTACCCGCAAAACCTCAAGCGCAGTGAGTGCCTCGGGTGCGGCGAGCACTGTGCCGGATTCTCGCGGCCACGGCCCTTCAGAACAGCTGGGCACTTCGGCCGATACGCGCACTTCGCACGATGTATCTGCCCCGCGTAGCCCTAGTGCTTCGGGTGCGGCGGGCGCTGTGCCGACTTTCGGCAGCCGGGCCGGTTCAGACCCGGTGGGCACTTCGGCTGGTAGGCGCGCTGCGCGTGACGCAGGTGCCTTGCGCGAGCCGAGCGAATCCGGTGACCGCTGTTCTGCGCCCGGCCCGGACGCGGACAGCCTGCCCGCGCCGGATGTCGTGGCGATGCCGTGGGTTGCGCGGACCGCACCGTCGCCGGATCGGGTGCATCGGAGGGGGCGGCATCGGCGGCCTGGGCAGCCGGGGTGGGCTCGTTGGGTCGAGATGTTGAGGCGGGCTGCGGCGCGGACGCGGCTGGTGGTGGCGGTGGCGTTTCTGCTGCTCGCCGTGGTGCCGAGTGTGGGGGCCGGGCAGGCGGTGGCAGCCGGGCAGGCGGTGGCGGAACCGCCGGCTCCGTCCGCGTCGCCCGCGCCCAACGTGGGTGCGCAGGCGGGGAGGTTGGCGTGGCCGTTGACGCCGCGGCCGAACGTCGCGCGGTTCTTCGAGCCGCCGGCGACCGTGTACGGGCCGGGGCACCGGGGCGTGGATCTGGAAGCGGCCGCGGGGCAGGACGTGTTCGCGGCCGACATGGGGGTGGTGATCTTCGCGGGGCAGGTCGGGGGCCGGGGGGTGGTGGCGGTGGACCACGACGGCGGGCTGCGGACGACGTACCTGCCCATCGCGCCGACCGTCGCGACCGGGGATCAGGTGTATCGCGGCCAGAAGCTGGGCACGGTGGTCGCGGGGCATCCGGGGTGTCCGACGGCGGCGTGTCTGCATTGGGGTGCCCGGAAAGGAGAGGAGTACATCGATCCGCTGGCGCTCGTCGGGGTGCCGGGGCGGGTGCGGCTCAAGCCGTGGGCCGACTCGCGGTGAAGGTGGTCAGGCGATGGGCCGGCTCGCGGTGAAGGCCGTCAGCCGGTGCACCGACGCGCGGTGAGAGGCGTTCAGGCGGTGGGCCGGCTCGCGGTGAAGGCCGTCAGCCGGTGCACCGACGCGCAGTGAGGGGCGTTCAGGCGGTGGGCCGGCTCGCGGTGAAGGCCGTCAGCCGGTGCACCGACGCGCAGTGAGGGGCGTTCAGGCGGTGGGCCGGCTCGCGGTGAAGGCCGTCAGCCGGTGCACCGACGCGCAGTGAGGGGCGTTCAGGCGGTGGGCCGGCTCGCGGTGAAGGCCGTCAGCCGGTGCACCGACGCGCAGTGAGGGGCGTTCAGGCGGTGGGCCGGCTCGCGGCGAGGGCCGTCAGCCGGTGCACCGACGCGCAGTGAGGGGCGTTCAGGCGGTGGGCCGGCTCGCGGCGAGGGCCGTCAGCCGGTGCACCGACGCGCAGTGAAGGTGGTCAGGCGGTGGGCTGTTCGGTCAGCTTGGCGCGCAGGCGCATCACGGCGCGGGTGTGCAGCTGGCTCACACGCGACTCGGTGACGCCCAGGACCTTGCCGATCTCGGCGAGGGTGAGGCTTTCGAAGTAGTAGAGGCTGACCACGATCTTGTCGCGCTCGGTGAGCTGGGCGATGGCTTCCGCGAGCTGGCGGCGGTTGTCCTGGTCGACGAGGACGGCGACCGGGTCGACGGCGCCGTCGTCGGGGAGGGTGTCCACGAGCGAGCCGCTGTCTTTGCCGGCCGCGACGAGGTCCTCGAGGGCGACGACGCTGGTGAGCTGGAGCTGGCCGTAGAAGTCGCGCAGGTCGTCGAGGCCGATGTTGAGCTCGGTGGCGAGTTCGGCGTCGGTGGGGGTGCGGTGCAGGCGCGCGCCGAGGCGTTCGAGGGCGCGCTCGGCCTCTTTCGCCTTGCTGCGCACCGCGCGCGGCACCCAGTCCTGGGAGCGGAGATCGTCGAGGATCGCGCCGCGGATGCGTTGCATCGCGTAGGTCTCGAAGCGCAGGCCGCGCGCCGGCTCGAACTTCTCGATGGCGTCGACCAGGCCGAAGATGCCGGACTGCACGAGGTCGCCGACGTCGACGTGCGTGGGCAGCCCGGTGCCCACCCGGCCGGCGACGTACTTCACCAGCGGGGCGTAGTGCAGCACCAACCGGTCGCGCGAGGTCTGGTCCGGCTTGTCGGCGAACTGCTGCCACAAGGCCTGGATGCCCGCGTCGACGTCATGACCTGGACGCCCGTCGTCACTGACGGCGCCCTCGCCGGCGGCGGTGCTCACCCCGGCGTCCGTGACTTGCGGCGTGGAGGTCATTGCACGGTCGTTCTCGGCATGCGGCTCAGTATGGTCTCCGTGCTCGTGCGGATGCGCGTGCGTCGGCGGTTCGGCCTCCGGTTTTCCGGCCGAGCCGCCACCGGCCTCGTCAGGCCCGGGGGTGTGCTCGGTCATGGATCGCCTTCAGCCGATCGACGGTCACGTGAGTGTAGAGCTGGGTCGTGGCAAGCGTAGCGTGACCGAGCAGTTCCTGAACGCTCCTGAGATCGGCACCTCCTTCCAGCAGATGGGTGGCGGCCGAGTGGCGTAGTCCGTGTGGGCCCATGTCGAGTGCGCCGGGTACCGCCGACACGGCTTCGTGCACCACGCGCCGCACCGCTCGCGGATCGAGCCGGCTGCCGCGAACCCCCAGGAACAGGGCCTGTTCCGACTTCGCACCGGCGAGTTCCGGACGCCCCGCCTCCAGCCATTCCGACAGCGCCTCGGCCGCCGGAACGCCGAACGGCACCGTCCGCTCCTTATCCCCCTTCCCGATCACCGAGACGACACGCCGCCCGAAATCGACCGCGCCGACATCCAGACCACACAACTCGGACACCCGGATGCCACTCGCGTAGAGCAACTCGACCACCGCGCGGTCACGCAGCGCAACCGGATCCCGTTGCTCTGCTCCCTTCGCGGCCGCGTGCATCAGCTCGCCCGCCTGATCGGCCCGCAGCACACCCGGCAGCGTCCGGTGCGCGCGCGGCGCCGCGAGCCGGCCGCCCGGGTCCTGGGGCAGGGCGCCCTGGCGGTGCGCCCACGCCGTGAACGTCCGCGCCGCCGCCGCGCGCCGCGCCAACGTCGTGCGGCCCGCCCCGTCGGTGCGCTGCCCCGCCAGCCACGCGCGAAGCAGGCCGATGTCGAGATCGGCGAGCGTCCGCGCCGGGCCGTCGTCCTCCGCCGCGGTCAGGAACCCCAACAGGGACACCACGTCGCCCACGTACGCGCGCACGGTGTGCTGCGACAACCCCCGCTCCAGCGCCAGATGCCGCTCGTACTCGGCCACCAACGCCCGCTCCCCCGCGGGCAACGCCTCCCGCACGGCCCGCAAATCCACGCGCGGCGGCCCTTTCCTCCGCCCGGCACCCCGCGGGGTCGCGTCCCGGTGGGCGCTCGCTGACGACATGCCGATCACGCTGCGCGAACCACCGCCCGAGGTCAAGCATCGCCACGCCGATCACCGCGGTCGTTCGCTGGGGTTGTGGTGCGGTACCGGACTTTTCGCGTCCCGCGGCTCGCTCCTGACGGTCGGCGATGACACGTCGCGTCGAACGCCGTCGGTCGTGGAAACGGAATCGCGCCGTGCAGCGTGACCTGCGGTGGGTGGCGTTCATCGCGGCGCCGAGCGCGTGATGCGGCGCCAGCCGGTGTCGCCGCGGACGGTGAAGCCGTCGAGTTCCAGCTCCGGCAGCACGGCGCGCACCCGATCGACCGGGACGCCCGCGGCCGTGGCGACCTCCTCGGCCGAGCGGCCGGCGCGAGGCAGCAGCGCTTCGTAGACGCGGAGGGCTTCGGGGGCGAGGACGTCAGTGGGCCTGCGCGGCCGCGGGTTTTCCGGTTCGGGCGCGGGGCCGAAGCGGCCGACGGTGTCGACGACCTCGTCCACAGAGGTCACGAGCGTCGCTTTGCAGTCGCGGATGAGGGCGTGGCATCCGGCTGAGTTGCCGGACTGGACGGGGCCCGGCAGCGCCATCACCACCTTGCCGAGGGCGCCCGCGGTGGTGGCGGTGTTGCGCGCGCCGCTGCGGATGCCGGCTTCGATCACGACGGTGCCGTCGGTGAGGGCGGCGATCAGGCGGTTGCGCACGAGGAAGCGGTGTCTCGCGGGCGGGGTGCCCGGGGCGTACTCGCTCACGACGGCACCGCCGTTTTCCGCGATGCGGTTCAGCAGGTCGATGTGGCCGGCCGGATACCCGACGTCCGCCGCACAGCCCAGCACGGCGACGGTGACCCCGCCCGCGCTGAGCGCCCCGCGATGGGCGGCGCCGTCGATGCCGAGGGCCGCGCCGGAGAACACGGGCACGCCACGGGTCGCGAGACCGTGTCCGAGCTCGGCGGCGTGGTGCTCGCCGTAGTTCGTGGCGAGCCGCGCTCCGACCACGGCGACCGCGCGATCGGCCGCCTGCGCGAGGTTCGCTTCGCCGCGCACCCACAACGCGAGCGGCGACGCGACGTTCTCCACACCCCGACCGGTCGCGACCGCGAGCGAGAGCAACGGCCACGCGGGCCATTCCTCGTCTTCCGGCACGACCAGGCGCGTTCCGGCTTTCGCCGCCGTCTCCAGGTCCCGCTCGGCGAGGTCGACTTCCCTGCGGGCGGCGGTCTCCCGCCGAACCTTCTCCGGGCAGTCCCCGCTGCGCACCCGCGCCGCCGCCTCCACCGGCCCGCGCTCCCCCACGAACGCCACCAACGCCGGCGCCGGCGGCTCGGCCACTCGCACCAGGTAGGCCCGGGCGAGCCGCTGCTCATCGACGGCTTGCCGGGTGGCAATGGCGGTCACGCGGCACCTCTGGGTCTCACGACGCACAGCCGGCGCGGGGAGAGGATCTCGCGGATCTGGGCGGGGTCTCGGGGTTGTGGTGATCGAGGGACGAGGTGGAGGTGGCGTTTCGAGTGGGTCGCGGCGGTTGTTTGTGGGGTGGTCATGTGGCGGTCCTTTCGCGGAAGTCGAGAGTGGTGCGGGTTTGCGGGGATGTGGTGCGGGCGCCGGGTCGGTGGAGCCGTCGGTTCACGCCGCGGCCTGTTGATGGCCAGGAGCCGGGCCCATTCGACTGGTGGGGTCGCGGTCCGTTGATGAGCGGCGACCTCGTCGGGATCGCGTGCGAGCGGTGGCTCGGTCCGACGGAGCCCTTTCGTGGTTCGTCATGCGGCGGTCCTTTCGCGGAAATCGAGAGCGGCGGCGACGTGGTCGGGCGTGGGATGGGGTGTGGCGGAGAGGTCGGCGAGGGTCCAGGCGATGCGGAGGCAGCGGTCGGCGCCGCGGGCGGTGAGGAGGCCGCGGTCGAGGGCGCGGTCGAGCAGGGCGGTGGTGGGCGGTGGCAGGAGAAATTCGCGGCGGAGGACGGGGCCGGGGACGTCGGAGTTGGCGCGCCAGCCGTGCGTGCGCCAGCGGTGGGCGGCGCGGTCGCGGGCGGCGAGCACGCGGGCGCGGACGTCGGCGGACGACTCGGGTGTCGCGGATTCGTGGGCGGAGATGGCGGTGAGCGGGCGCAGCCGCACGCGCAGGTCGACGCGGTCCAGCAGCGGGCCCGAGATCCGGCCGAGGTAGCGGCGGCGGACGATCGGCGAGCAGATGCAGTCGGTCTCGCGCGGTGGGGCGCAGGGGCACGGGTTGGTGGCGAGGATGAGCTGGAAGCGCGCCGGATAGCGGACGGAACCCTTCACCCGCGAGATACGGACTTCGCCTTCTTCCAGGACGGTGCGCAGTGAATCGAGGCGGTGGCCGCTGAATTCGCAGACTTCGTCGAGGAACAGCACCCCGCGGTGGGCTCGGCTGATGGCGCCGGGCGTCGCGATGCCGCTGCCACCGCCCACCAACGCCGCGACGGTGATCGAGTGGTGCGGCGCGACGAACGGCGGCACGGTCACCAGCGGTGCGGCTTTCGAGAGGGAGCCGTCGAGCGAGTGGATGGCGGTGACCTGCAGGGACTCTTCCTGGGACAACGCCGGCAGCAGGCCGGGCAGGCGCTTGGCGAGCATCGTCTTGCCGACGCCGGGCGGCCCGGTGAGCAACAGGTGGTGCCCACCCGCGGCGGCGACCTCCAAGGCCCAGCGGGCTTCGGGCTGGCCGACGACGTCGGCGAGATCGGGGACCTCGGGTGGTTCCGTCCGGCTCGGTTCGGGGCTCGGCTCGAGTTCGCCCTCGTCCTTGAGCCACGCGACGAGATCGGCCAACCGCGAGACGCCGCCGACTTCCAGACCGTCGACGAGCGCCGCTTCGAACAGCGATTCGCTGGGGACGACGGCGCGCTGGTACCCCGCGGCGCGTGCGGCGAGGAGCCCGGGAAGGACTCCACGAACGGGCCGGATGCGGCCGTCGAGAGCGAGTTCGCCGAGGAGGATGGTGCGAAGCAGCTTCGTCGCGGGCACCGCTCCATTCGCCGCGAGCACGGCGGCGGCGATGCCGAGGTCGTAACCGGAGCCGACTTTGGGCAGGTTGGCGGGCGAGAGGCCGAGGGTGACCTTGCCGTCGGGCCACGGCTGGCCCGAGTTGCGCACAGCCGAACGGACGCGGTCTTTCGCTTCTCGCAGGCCGGCGTCCGGCAGCCCCACGAGGGTGACCCGGCTGAGCCCGCCGCCGAGATCGGCTTCGATCTCGATGACGCGGCCTTCGATGCCAAGCAACGCTACTGACCAAGCTTTGGCGATGGGCATCAGAAGGCTCCGGCGATGTGGTGGACCTGTGGCTGGGCGCCGGCCGGGGCGAAGACGGTGACGACGTCGTAGCGGGTGCGGCACCAGCCGACGCGGTGGGCGCGGAGCCAGCGCTGGGCGGCGCGGTGGACGCGGTCGATCTTTTCTGGGGTGACGGACTCCGCGGGTGAGCCGTAGTCGTTGCTCGCGCGGGTTTTGACCTCGCAGAAGACGACCTTGTCGCCGTCGGAGAGGACGAGGTCGAGTTCGCCTTCGCGGCAGAGCCAGTTGCGACTGAGGACCACGAGGCCCGCGTTCTCCAGGTGGCGGGCCGCCACGGCTTCGCCCCAGCGGCCGAAGGTGCGGCGCCACTGGGCGCCTGGGTCCGGACCGTCGTTCATCGCTCCCCCTCGGCGGCACCGGGCGCCGGGGCTGGTGCCGGGCTGTCACGGTGCGTGTGCGATTAACGGTCGCAGAGTGACGAGGTGGGGCGCCAGTGCCAAAGTCGCAGGCTGTGGACAACTGGGGTGTTGTGGATGAATCGGGGTGGGGGTCGGAAGTCGGTGTGAAAAATGTCGGTGGGTGGTGCTACGGCCGGGCCGGGAAGTGGGGCATGCCGAGAAACCGGGCGCCGCGCAGCAGAAAGACCCGGTGGGCACCGATCAGCCGCACGACAGGAGAGCCGCGACCGGCCCGAGTGAAGCTCAAGCCAGTCAGGAACCGCACGAGATCCGATCCAGTCTCGGGCGGGCTCGGCCACGCACGAGGAACGAGTCCAGGCGCGAATCAAGCGCCCCAGAAGACGCTGGCCAGGCAGGTCAAGCGGTCACAGGGTCCCGAGATGCGCCCAACTAGCGACTGGGCACGCGGGCAGCCGTCGCCGGCACTCAAGAGCCTGCCCGACCAGCAACAAGGCGGCCGCAGTCACGCAGGCAACACGCACCCAAGCAGCAGCCACGCGAGCAGCGGCCGTCAGAAAAAGAGTCCCCAAAACGCACAAAGCCACCCAGGCGAACCCGGGTGGCCGGCGAAAAACCGAAAAACCTCAGCCCGAAAAAGGACCGTCCTCCGGCAACCGGAGGTCCGGCTTGTCGAGCTCCTCCACGTTCACGTCCTTGAACGTGATGACGCGGACGTGCTTCACGAAGCGGGCGGGGCGGTACATGTCCCAGACCCACGCGTCCGACATGCGGACCTCGAAGTACACCTCACCGCCGCCGTCGCGGACCTGGACGTCGACGGCGTTGGCGAGGTAGAACCGGCGCTCGGTTTCCACCACGTACGAGAATTGGCCGACGATGTCGCGGTACTCGCGGTACAGCGAGAGCTCCATCTCGGTCTCGTACTTCTCGAGATCTTCTGCGCTCATGAAATCCGCGCCCCTCCTCGCGATCGTCTGGCTGCTCCGGCGGCGGAGCGTTCATTCTTACCCACCGAGCGGGCCAGGGCACGGACCGGCACGCTCGGGTTTTCCTCAGCGACTGTATCGCCGACGGCGGCCGCGTTCTCCAGTGCAGCGTAGGTGAGTACCACCGGGTGCGGTGGGGTGAGTCCGTGGGCCAGCGCCGCGGTGGCCACATTCGTGTAGGACCAGCGGTGGGCGGGGCTCGGGCCGTGCGCCGTGAGGGCCGCCATGTGGTCGGCGGTGCTGTAGCCCTTGTGCACGTCGAAGCCGTAGCGGGGGTGGTCCTCGTGCAGGCCGGCCATGATGCGGTCGCGTGTCACCTTCGCGAGGACCGAGGCCGCGGCGATGCTGGCGACGCTGCGGTCGCCCTTGATGACGGCGACGTTGGGCGCCGGGATGCCCGGCACGGGGAAGCCGTCGGTGAGGACATAACCGGGATGATCGCGCAGGGCGGCGACCGCGCGCCGCATGCCTTCGAGGTTCATCACCCGGATGCCGAGCAGGTCGACCTGTTCGGACGGGATCACGATCACCGCGTAGTCGAGAGCGCGCTTGAGCACCACGTCGTACACGCGGTCGCGGGCCTTCGCGGTGAGCAGTTTCGAGTCGGTGAGCTCCGGCAGCCGCGCGCCGTCGCCCGGGCGCAGCACGCAAGCGGCCACCACGAGCGGGCCCGCGCACGCGCCGGCGCCGGCTTCGTCCACGCCGGCGACAGGGCCGAGGCCACGGCGTTCGAGAGCACCCTGCAGACCCCAGAAGAGCTCACCGCGCACCACAGCGCGGGGCGGCCGCAGGGGTTCGGCCGGGGTTCGGGGAGCGGGAACGGTCACAACCAGGGGCACCTAACGTCGCGCCTTGCGCAAGCCTGCCTTCATCCGCCGGCCGACGAACAGGGTCGGCACGGCCGCGGCGACCCCGAGCCCGAGCGGCAGGCCATCCTGCCACGCCGGGGCACCGAGAGCCACCGGTTGCGCGGCGGTCTGCGGGTCGTGGTCCGAAACCCCGCCCCACCGGCTCGGCGGGAACACGATGATGCGCGCCTTGCCGATCACGTCGTCCACGGGCACCGCGCCGCTGGCACCGCCGTCGCCCTGGTAGCGCGAGTCGTCCGAGTTGTTGCGGTTGTCGCCCATCACCCACAGGGCACCCTGCGGCACCTTGACCGGCGCGAAGGAGTCCTGCACGGCGTGGTCGGGGTTCTCCCAGTGGATGTACGGCTCGTCGAGGGCCTTGCCGTCGACGATCACGCGGTTCTGCGGATCGCAGCACTGCACGGTCTGGCCGCCGACGGCGATCACGCGCTTCACGAAGTCACGCTCGTCCGGCGGGGCGAAGCCCACCAGCGAACCGAGACCTCGCAGGCCGCGGACGATGATGTTGCTGGACTCCTGCGGCGCGATCTCGTTCTTGGTCCACGCCGGCGGACCCCTGAACACGACCACGTCACCCGGCGAGGGATCCGTGAAGTCGTAGACGACGCGGTCGACCAGGATGCGATCACCCGTGCAGCCAGGGCAGCCGTGAAGCGTGGCCTCCATGGACCCCGAGGGGATCATGAAGACCTTCGCCAGGAAGGCCTGGATCAGGATCGTGAGCACCACGGCGATCGCGACCAGGATCGGCAGTTCCTTCCAGAACGACCGCTTCTTCCGGGGCTTGCCCCGCCGGTGGGACCCCCGACGGCCTTCGGAACGAGGCTCGTCGGGGTCGTCCTCAGCGGCGTTCTGGGGCACAGGATCGACCACGTCGCCAGGCTACCGGGTACCGCTCCGCCACTCAGGAGGCAGAGGTGGTCTCGCGGTTCTCGCGACGCTCCTTGATCTTCGCCTTCTTGCCACGCAGGTCGCGCAGGTAGTAGAGCTTCGCGCGCCGCACGTCGCCGCGCTTGAAGACCTCGACCTCGGCCAGGTTCGGCGAGTGCACCGGGAAGGTGCGCTCGACGCCCACGCCGAACGAAACCTTGCGCACGGTGAAGGTCTCCCGGATGCCACCGCCCTGACGGCGGATGACAACGCCCTGGAAGACCTGGTTGCGCTCGCGGTTGCCCTCGATGACGCGGACGTGGACCTTGAGCGTGTCGCCCGGGCGGAAGTCCGGGATGTCGGAACGCAGGGAATGCGCGTCCAGCGCGTCCAGGGTGTTCATCGGTGGTCCGTCCTCGTCGATTCGTGTAACTCGGGTACTTCATCCCCGGGCGCGCAACAGTGCTGCTGCGACTACACCAGGGGCTGATGGCGGGCTCGTGAACGAGGCGGTCCACTCACGCCAACCTGTCGATTATGGCAGAGGCGCTGGTGCTCGCTTCGCACGGGGTCTAGCCGAGGTTCTCGCCGAGCCGGTCGAGTACCTCGTGATCTCGGCTGTTCAGACTACCCTCCGGCAACCGGGCCAGGAGATCCGGGCGGCGCAGGGCCGTCCGTTCCAGCGCCTGATCGCGCCGCCAGCGCTCCACGAGTGCGTGGTTTCCCGAGCGCAGCACGTCGGGCACGGCCAGGTCGCGCCACACTTCCGGGCGCGTGTAGCTGGGGCCTTCGAGCAGCCCGTCGGAGAACGAGTCTTCGGCGGCGGAGCGCGCGTTGCCGAGCACGCCCGGCAGCAGCCGCACCACGGCCTCCACGATCACCAGCACCGCGGCCTCGCCGCCGACCAGCACGTAGTCGCCGATCGACACCTCGTCCACCGGCATCCGCCGCGCGGCGTCGTCGACCACGCGCTGGTCGATGCCCTCGTAGCGGCCGCACGCGAACACGAGGTGCTTCTCCTCGGCGTACGCGTGGGCCAGCTCCTGCGTGAACGGCTTGCCCGCCGGCGTCGGCACCACGAGCCGCGTCTCGGGTCCGCAGACCTGGTCGAGCGCCGGGCCCCAGATCTGGGGCTTCATGACCATGCCGGGGCCGCCACCGTAGGGCGCGTCGTCGACCGCGCGGTGGACGTCGTGGGTCCACTCGCGCAGGTCGTGCACGCCGATTTCGATGAGGCCGCGGTCGATCGCCCGGCCCAGCAGCGCGGCACGCAGCGGGTCGAGGTACTCCGGGAAGATGGTGACGACGTCGATGCGCACGCTCAGGCCTCGTCCAGCAGTCCTTCGGGCGGGTCGAGAACCACGCGCCCGCCCGCGACGTCGACCGTCGGCACGATCGCGTGCACGAACGGCACGAGCACCTCGCGCCCGGCCACGTCGAGTTCCAGCAGCTCCCCCGCCGGCGAGTGCACGACCTCCACGACCTTGCCCACGACCGTGCCGTCGACCAGCTCGGCGCTGAGGCCGGCCAGCTCGTGGTCGTAGAACTCGTCGGGATCGCCCGTGGGCGGGAGGGTGGCGGTGTCGGCCAGCAGCAACGCGCCGCGCAGCGTCTCCGCGACGTCGCGCGTGAGGACCTCTTCGAAACGCACCAGCAGCCGCCCGCTGTGATCGCGGGCGGCTGCGATGGTGAGATCCCTCTTGCTGCCGTCACGCAGCTGCGTCGTGACGACCGCACCGACGGCGAACCGCTGTTCCGGCGAGTCCGTGCGCACGTCCACGGCGAGCTCGCCGCGAATACCGTGCGCCTTCGCGATACGGCCGACTACGACGTCCATCCTGACCGTCCGAGTTCCGCCGCGGATCAGCGATCGGTGTCGACGACGTCCACACGGACGCCGCGGCCACCGATGCCGCCCATCACGGTGCGCAGAGCGGTCGCCGTGCGACCGCCCCGGCCGATCACCTTGCCGAGGTCGTCGGGGTGCACGTGCACCTCGAGCGTGCGGCCACGGCGCGTGGTCAGCAGCTCGACCCGGACCTCGTCCGGGTTGTCGACGATCCCGCGCACCAGGTGCTCGAGGGAGTCAGCGAGAAAACTCACTCGGACTTCTCGCCCTCGACCGGCGCTTCAGCTTCGGCCTTCTCGGTCTTCTTGGGGGCGGACTTCTTCTTCGGCGTGGTGGCCTCGGTGGTGGGCTCCTCGCCGGCCGCGGCGAGAGCCGCGTTGAACAGGTCCTGCTTCGACGGCTTCGGCTCGGCCACCTTCAGGGTGCCCTCGGCGCCCGGCAGGCCCTTGAACTTCTGCCAGTCACCGGTGATCTCGAGGATGCGCTGGACCGGCTCGGTCGGCTGGGCACCGACGGACAGCCAGTGCTGCGCGCGCTCGGTGTCGACCTCGATCAGGCTCGGCTCTTCCTTCGGGTGGTACTTGCCGATCGTCTCGATGGCCTTGCCGTCCCGGCGGGTGCGCGCGTCGGCGACGATGATGCGGTAGTACGGCGCACGGATCTTGCCGAGGCGCTGCAGCTTGATCTTGACGGCCACGGGTGTGGGTACTCCTCAGTGCTGGTGCAGGGTGGGCGCTCGTCGACCGCGTGGGGACACGATCACAGGCGCCCGAAACAGGAGCCCCCGAACGGCGAGAGGGTCCGGACGGAAGCGGGCAAGCGAACATTCTGCCAGACGGCTCGAAGTGCCTGCACAGGGCCTCGCACCAACCGCCCGCGAGCCCCTCAGATCGACGCGACGCCGAGCGAGCTGAGCAGGATCGCCACCGAGGGCAGGAAGTTGTTCATCGAGTGCGCCACCACGCTGCCCGGCAGCCGGCCCGTGGCGAAGCGCGCGAGCCCGATCGGCACGGCGATGACCAGCAGCAGCGTGGTCCGCAGCGGTTCGAGGTGACTCGCGGCGAACACCGCCGTGGACAGCAGGAACGCCGCCACGCGACCCCAGCGTTCGCTGCGCCACTGCATCCGCTCCACGGCGCCCCAGCACAGGCCGCGGTAGATGATCTCCTCGCAGATCGGCCCGAGCAGCCAGAGGTAGACGAACGTCACGATCGCCGCCGACACCGACATCTTCCGGTCGTCCACCAGCGCGCTGATCGCCGAGGTCGCGTCGGCCGACCCCACGATCTCGGTCCACACCCAGGCGCTCAACGACGTGAGCACGAGCCCGAGCAGACCGAACTTGAAGCCCACCTTCACGTCGGCCCAGCGCCACTCGAAACGCAGGTCGAGCTTGGGCCCGTTGCCGCGCACCACGGTGGCCAGCAGCGCGACGCCCGCCGCGATCATCGCGGGCAGCATCGTGCCCAGCAGCACCGTGCGGATCGGCAACGGCTGTCCGGCCGGCGGATCGCCCAGCAACGCGCTCACGAACGCGGCCGACGCGATGAGCACCGCCTCCACGAGCAGAAAAGCCCCGAAGCCCCACCGGTGCGGCGGGAACTCACGCGGCGCGCTCACCAAGTCCTCCGGACGGATCGGCACGGCGCCCGGAATCGGTTCCCGGGGCTGGGAAGCGGTCACACCCGGCCTCCGGAGATCACTCGGCTCACCGGTCGAGCCTAACCGTCGAGGCGGCTTCGCACAGTACTCGATCGATCACCGGTGATGATCGAGTTCGGCCGAAATCCGCGCCGTTCAGGAGGATGCGCGACGGGCAGCTCGGGCGCGGCCGCTTCTTCACCGGGCGCGCGGCTCGGGTCCGGACCGCCCCAATGTGGCGTTCGGTGCGTTCAGCGCAGCCAATGCCACATTGGGGGCAGGCGAGGCGGGGTGCGGACGGACGGGAGAGTGAGGGGCTCAGGTGTAGACCGTGCCGCCCAGGACGATGTGCGACGGGTGGCGCAGGACGCCCAGGTCCTCGCGCGGGTCGGCCGGGTAGACGATGAAGTCGGCCGGCGCGCCCTCGGCGATGCCGGGGTGGCCGAGCCACTCGCGGGCGGCCCAGGAGGCGCTGGCCAGCGCCTGCGTGCGGGTCATGCCGGCGCGGTGGAGGGCCTCGACCTCGTCGGCGATGAGGCCGTGGGCGACCATGCCACCGGCGTCGGTGCCGGCGAACACGCGGACGCCCGCCTCCACGGCCGTGGCCACCATGTCGGCGACGCCGGCGTGCAGCGCGCGCATGTGGGCCGCGTACACGGGGTACTTGCCGGCCTGGTCCGCGATGCCCGGGAAGTTCTCGATGTTGATCAGCGTGGGCACGAGCGCGACGTCGCGGCGGGCGAGCTCGGCCAGCTGGTCCGGGTTGAGCGCGGTGCCGTGTTCGAGGCAGTCGATGCCGGCGGCGAGGAGGCCCGGCAGCGCGGCCTCGCCGAACACGTGCGCGGTCACGCGGGCACCCAGCGAGTGCGCGACGCCGACGGCCTCGGCCAGCACGTCGTCGGGCCACAGCGGGGCGAGGTCGCCTTCGCCGCGGTCGATCCAGTCGCCGACGAGCTTCACCCAGCCGTCGCCGTCGCGGGCCTGCTCGGCGACGGCTTCGGGCAGCAGCGACGCGTCGTCGAGCTCGATCGCGAAGCCCGGCACGTAGCGCTTCGGCAGCGCGAGGTGCCGGCCGCACCGGATGATCGTGGGCAAGTCGGCGCGGGCCTGCAGCGGGCGGACGTCGAGCGGCAGGCCGCAGTCGCGGATCAGCAGCGTGCCGGCGTCGCGGTCGGTGGCCGCCTGCTCAGCGGCCTCCGCCACCGACACGGGACCGTGGGGGCCGAGGCCCGGGTGGCAGTGCGCGTCGACCAGGCCGGGCACCAGGAACCCGCCGGTGGCCAGCGTTTCCGCACCGGCCACGGGCTCGAACGAGAGGCGCCCGTCGCTGATCCACAAGTCGGAGACGGCACCGTCGGGCAGGACGGTGCCGCTCACGTGCAGTGCGCTCAATTGTTGCCCGGGTTCTTCGGCAGCTTGAACTTCGTCGGGTCGAAGCCCGGCACGTCGTTCATGCCGCCGAGCTGCGAGAGGTCGGGCATCCCGCCACCGCCGGTGGGCATGCCACCCGGGGGCAGCATCGGCATGCCGCCGGGGAAGCCGCCGCGGACCTTGGGCTGTGTGGGGCCGCGCCCCTTGCCCTTCTTCCCCTTCTTGCCCTTGCGCGTCTTGCTGCCGCCTCCGCCACCGAAGCCGAAGCGCCCGGCCATCTGCGCCATCATCTTGCGGGCCTCGAAGAAGCGGTTGACCAGGTCGTTGACCTCGCGGACGCTGACGCCCGAGCCGTTGGCGATGCGCAGCCGGCGCGAGCCGTTGATCATCTTCGGGTCATCGCGCTCGGCCGGGGTCATGCCGCGGATGATCGCCTGCAGCTTGTCGAGGTGCTTGTCGTCGACCTGCGCGAGCTGGTCCTTCATCTGGCCCGCGCCCGGCAGCATGCCGAGCAGGTTGCCGATCGGGCCCATCTTGCGCACGGCCAGCATCTGCTCGAGGAAGTCCTCCAGCGTGAGCTGGCCGCTGGTCAGCTTCGCCGCGGCCTTCTCGGCCTGGTCCTGGTCGAAGTGCTGCTCGGCCTGCTCGATGAGCGTGAGCACGTCGCCCATCCCGAGGATGCGCGAGGCCATCCGGTCGGGGTGGAAGGTGTCGAAGTCCTCGAGCTTCTCGCCGTTGGACGCGAAGAGGATCGGCTGGCCGGTGACCTCACGGACCGACAGGGCGGCACCACCGCGGGCGTCGCCGTCGAGCTTCGTGAGCACCACGCCGGTGAAGCCCACGCCGTCGCGGAACGCCTCGGCCGTGGTCACGGCGTCCTGGCCGATCATCGCGTCGACGACGAACAGGACCTCGTCCGGCTGCACGGCGTCGCGGATGTCCGCGGCCTGCTTCATCAGCTCTTCGTCGACACCCAGGCGACCGGCGGTGTCGACCACCACGATGTCGTGCTGCGCGCGCTTGGCCTCTTCGATGGCCCGGCGCGCGACGTCCACCGGGTCGCCGACGCCGTTGCCCGGCTCCGGCGCGAACGTGACCACGCCCGCGCGCTCACCCACGACCTGCAGCTGCGTGACGGCGTTGGGCCGCTGGAGGTCACAGGCGACCAGCATCGGCGCGTGGCCCTGCTTCTTCAGCCACATCGCGAGCTTGCCGGCCAGCGTCGTCTTGCCTGCGCCCTGCAGGCCGGCGAGCATGATCACCGACGGCGGGTTCTTCGCCAGGTTCAGCCGGCGCGTCTCGCCGCCGAGGATGCCCACGAGCTCCTCGTTGACGATCTTGATGACCTGCTGCGCGGGGTTCAGCGCCCCGGAGACCTCGGCGCCCTTCGCCCGATCCTTGATCCGGGTGATGAACTCCTTGACCACCGGCAGCGCGACGTCGGCCTCCAGCAGCGCGATGCGGATCTCGCGCGCGGTGGCGTCGATGTCGGCGTCGGACAGCCGGCCCTTGCGAGACAGCGTCTGCAGGGCGGCGGTGAGCCGATCGGAGAGGGTGTCGAACACGGGTGCGCACTCCAGCTGGGTCGTCGATCGCGTACCGGGCATCGCTGGGCGACCCCGGCAACCTCCCAGGGTAGCGGTCGTGGCCCGGCCGCCTCGCGGGTGCGCGAACCTTCTTCAGAAGGTTAGTACGCCCATGCGTATTAACCTGCTCGCGTCACCCCTGTCAAAACAAGAAAACCACTCGACTGACCTCGCAAAATCGGTAAACATCTGCGTATGACTTCAGCGACGACACCCCGCCCGACGCTGGCCGAGCCGGAGGCGGACACCGACGAGAAAGTGCCGTTCAGGCGCATCGCGGCGCTGTTCCGGCCGCACCGCGCGCCGATGGCCGGGCTGTTCGCGCTGCTGGTGGTGCAGGCCGGCCTCGGCGTCACGTCACCGTTCCTGCTGCGCGCGATCCTCGACACCGCGCTCCCCCACCGCGACGCCCTGCTGGTGAGCGTGCTGGCGCTCGGCATGATCGCCTCGGCGCTGGGCTCCGGCGCGCTCGGCGTGGCCACCACCGGCCTGTCGAACACGATCGGCCAGCGCGTGATGAACGAGCTGCGCGTTTCGGTCTACGGCCACCTGCAACGCATGTCGCTCGGCTTCTTCACCCGCACCAAGACCGGCGAGATCCTCTCGCGGGTCTTCAACGACATCGGCGGCGTGGACAACGTGGTCACGACCACCGCCGCCTCGATCGTGCAGAACGGCACCACCGCGCTGGCCATCACCGTCGCGATCCTGATCATGGACTGGCAGCTGGCCCTGCTCACGCTCGTGGTCGTGCCGCTGTTCCTCCTGTTCACGCTGCGGCTCGGCGGCAAGCAGCGCAAGCTCGCCCGCGGCCGCACCCGGCGGATGGCGCGGCTCACCACGATCGTCGAGGAGTCCCTCTCGGTGACCGGCGTGCTGCTGGCCAAGACCATGGGCAACGAGCGCCGGATGCGCGATCGCTTCGCCGAGGAATCGCGCGAAGTCGCGGCCCTCGAACGCAGCGCGGCGCTGGCCGGACGCTGGCAGCGCGCTTCGCGGACGATGAGCCTCACCATCATCCCGGCGCTCGTCTACTGGGTCGCCGGGCTGGAGCTGGCCGGCGGCTCGGCGCCGGTTTCGCTCGGCACGGTGGTGGCGTTCACGAGCATGCTCAACCGGCTGCTCGCGCCGGCCACGGCCATGCAGTCGGTGAGCCAGAACCTCGCCTCGGCCAAGGCGCTGTTCGGCCGGATCTTCGAGGTGCTCGACCTGCGCGTGGAGATCGACGACCGGCCCGGCGCGGGTGCACTCACCGTGCGCGAAGGCGCGGTGTCGATGCGCTCGGTGTCGTTCCGCTACGACGACGGCGGCCCGTGGACCCTGCGCGACATCGACCTCGACGTGCCGCCCGGCACCACCGCCGCGCTCGTCGGCTCCACCGGTTCGGGCAAGACCACGCTGGCCTACCTCGTGGCCCGGCTCTACGAGGTGACCGAAGGCCGCGTGGCCATCGACGGCACCGACATCCGCGACGTCACGCTCGCCTCACTGGCCGCGGGCGTCGGCTTCGTGACGCAGGAGACGTACCTGTTCCACGCGTCGGTGCGCGAAAACCTGCGCTTCGCGAAGCCGGACGCCACCGACGCCGAGATCGAAGAAGCCGCGAAGGCCGCGCACATCCACGACACGCTCGCCGCGCTGCCCGAGGGCTACGACACCGTGGTGGGCCAACGCGGCTACCGGTTTTCCGGCGGCGAGAAGCAGCGCATGGCGATCGCGCGGATCCTGCTGCGCAACCCGCCCGTGCTCATCCTCGACGAAGCGACCAGCGCCCTCGACAACCGCACCGAACGCTCCGTTCAGGCCGAGCTCGACCGCCTCGCCGCGGGCCGCACCACGCTCACCATCGCCCACCGGCTGTCCACAGTGGAGACCGCCGACCAGATCGTGGTGCTCGATGCCGGCCGGATCGTGGAGCGCGGCACGCACAAGGAACTGCTCGCGCTGGACGGCCGTTACGCCGGGCTGGTGCGCGGCGAAGGAGAGTGAACTGTGCGTGGTCGCCGGCCCGTGGTGATTCGTGGACGCCGGGGCACCTTTCTGTCCGGATAGTGTGGCCTCATGCAGACCGAAGCCGACCCCCGAGGCGCCCGCGAGCCGGCCGGTGAGCTGGCCGAGCTGGCGCGGCACGTGCGGGAGGGCGTCGGGCGGCTGAACTGGCGGATGCGGTCGGAGGCGGGGGCGCCGTCACCCGGGCCGACGGTGCTGGCGGTGCTTTCGAGGCTGTACCGAGCGGGCACGCAGACGCCCGGCGAGCTGGCGGAGTCGGAGCGGATCCACCCGCAGTCGCTCACGCGGGTGCTGGCGTCGCTGGTGGAGCGGGGGCTGGTCACGCGGACGGCGGACCCGTCGGACGGGCGGCGGTCGCTGATCGACATCACGCACGCCGGGCGGATCGTGTTGCGGGACTTCTCGATTTCGCGCGAGCGGTGGCTGGCGGCGGCGATGGAGCGGGCGTTGAGCCCGACCGAGCAGCAGTTGTTGCGGATGGCGGCGGACCTGATGTTGAGGATGGCCGACTCGACGGAGCCGGCCACACCTTCCGACGAGTCGTAGCAAGCTGTTGTCCCCCAGGGGTTCCGGGACGCGGCCGCTCCCCACGGCCGGCCCCGGAACCTTGGCGGAAGGGCTCACCTCCCCGGGAGCCTTCCGCCGCGTGCACGCGAGGCGAATGCCCCGTCCCCCGCTCGCCAGACCCCCAGTACCGGGCGAACGCGTTCCGCCTTGCGTTGGGGAGAAGTCTGCCGGGCCGGGGTGGGGTCGGGGCAGTGTGAAGACCCCCAACCGGAGGTGCGTAGAACTACTCAAGCCGCGCCGGGCCTGCTTCCCGCGGTCGCTTGCGGCCTGGTCGGCGGCCGTTGCCACCACCGTCCTCCGGTGTGGGGCGTTCGGCAACCGTGCGGTGGGGCTGGCTTCCAGCGCGGCTCGGCTACAACCGGGTGTCCGGGCCCGCGGATTCACTCACGCATTCGAACGACGGCTCCGCCTCGGCCAGCGCTTCGGCCGAACAGCCCACCGCGCACGCCGCCGCCTGGAGCACCTCGGTGACCACCTCGACGTCCACGGACGGCGCGGCCGCCAGGGCCCCGTTGCGCACGTCCACGCGGCCCGCGAGGCCGGCCAGCGCGTGGGCCAGCGCGTGCTGCCCCGCCACCAGCTGCGTGACGACCTCGGTGAGCTCGCCGAGCGTCGCCGCTTCGCCGTCGGTGCGCAACGAACCGGCCAGCTCCTCCGCACACGCCCTGAAGTGCGACGCGACCACCGTGGGCGGCAACGAAAGCCTCGGCAGGTTCTGCTCGGGACCCAGCACCCCACACCCCCCGCACTTCGCCCACCCGTCCGAACCCGCGCCATATTGCCACCGGGATCGGCCTGCGCTACCGCGACACCCCGATCGTGTGACGGGCGGGTCGGGTTACGGGGCTGGTCAGCCCGTTTGGCCTAGTGGCGGGGTGTTTGCCGGTGGGGACAGTCAGGGGTTCTCGGCCGGGTTTTCGATGGGGTTCTCGAGCCACTCGGCGAGGGTCGCGAAGTCGGCTTCCGTGAGACCGGTGCGCGGGTCGACGCGGTGCAACAGCGCGGCACCCGGATGCTGCGCGGCGACCCAGGCGCGATCGGCGGCGGAGATCTCGTCGTCGACCCAGGCGAACGGCCGGCCCGCGGCCCAGGTGACCAGCGGCCGGGTTTTCCAGTGCAGGTCGGCGAAATCGGCCTGGTGCGGCTCGTCGACCACCGGCAGCGGCGGCAGGCCGAGCCGAGGGGCGATCACGTCGTTGGCGTCGGTGAACCACGTCGTGGCCCACACGAGCTCACCCGGCAGCGCGGCGAGCCGCACGCCCAGGGCCGGGTCCAGGCGCGCCAGGAGCGGGTGCTCGTGCCGATCGGGCAGCGGCGGGAAGAGCGGGTAGTCCGCGGCACCGAACGGGATGAGCGGACCGTCGACGTCGAGGAACAGCAGCGGGCGCACCACGCTGGAACTCTAGCCCTGCCCCGGAATCACGCCGCTGCCGTCAGCGCCGGGTTCCCCTTCACGTGCCATGTCGTGTCCATGCGGCCGGACGTCGCGGTTGTCCAAGGCGCCGAAAACCCCAGCTCGACGGCGGTTGTCCACAGGGCTCCCGAGTTGTGGACAACTCCGGCGCTCGCGCCTCGATCACGGATTTCCGTCGGGGTGGGCCGGTAGAATGGTCACAGGGACGCCCCCTGGGAGGGCGGGGGTTTTGTCGGCCCCCGGGTGTGCGTGGGACGGTGTGGGTGGGACAAGGGGCGACACCAGCGAGAATCCCCACCCTCCCCCGATCTCACGAAGCTGCCGTCAGCACCGCGGCCTCGACTGCCGCGCGCCAGGCCGCGTCGACGTGGCCGACGGCGGGGCTCAGCGCGAACGAGTCCACCACCGCGCCGCCGAGCGTGGTCGCTTTGGCCCAGTGCACGGAGGCGCCCGAGCGGTTCAGGGCGCGGGCGACGCGGTAGAGCAGCGCGATGCGGTCGGTGGCGCGCAGTTCGAGGACCACGGTGTCCGGGCCGCTGGTTTCGTCGTCGAACCACAGGACTTTCGGGGCGACGATCTGGGCGGCGCCGCTGGCATAGTCGCGTTCCTTCGCAGCCAGGCGTTGGGTCAGGGGCAGGGTGCCGGCGATGGCGCGGGAGAACTGCTCGCGCAGCAACGCCGGGTCGGGGAGGGAGCCGAACTTGGGGGAGGCGGTGAAGACGCCGACGCGGTCGCGCAGGACGGCGGCGTGGACTTCGAGCGAGTTGAGCGCCAGGACGCCCGCGGCGGGGGCCAGCAGTTCGGCGCGGGAGGGCACCGCCAGGGTGACCGTGACGACCTTGCCCTCCGCCGCGATGCGGACTTCGCCGATGCCGGAGCCGAGGGCGTCGGCCATGAGTTCGCGTTGGGTGTCGTCCAGGGGTTCGGGTGGGGTGAAGCCCTTGCCGTGCAAGGCTTCGCGGCCCGCGGCGACCAAGTCGGCGAGCAGGCGGTCCTTCCAGTCGGTCCAGACGCCCGGGCCGGTGGCGAGCGAATCGGCGCGGGTGAGGGCGTGGAGCAGCTCCAGGAGCACCGCGTCGTCGTCGAGGGTTTTCACCACGCGGGACACGGTGGTGGGGTCGGCGATGTCGCGGCGGGTGGCCGTGTGCGGGAGCAGGAGGTGGTGGCGGACCATGGCCGCCACCGTCCGCACGTCAGCAGCAGGCAGGCCCAGGCGCGTGGCGACCTGCGCGGCGAGGTCGGCGCCGAGTTCGGAGTGGTCGGCGTCGCGGCCCTTGCCGATGTCGTGCAGCAGCGCGCCGATCAGCAGCAGGTCCGGGCGCGAGACGGTGGTCGTGAGGCGGGACGCTTCGACGCACGCCTGCACGAGGTGGCGGTCCACCGTCCACTGGTGCACCGGCGAGCGCGGCGGCAGGTCGCGCACGGCGCCCCACTCCGGGAACAGGCGGGCCCACAGGCCCGTGCGGTCGAGCGCCTCCACGGCGTCGACCAGGCCCTCGCCCGCGCCGAGCAGCTCGACGAGCGCGTTGCGGGCTTCGTCGGGCCACGGCGTGCGCAGCTCGGGCGCCGAGTCGGCCAACGTGCGCAATGTGCCGTGCGCGATGGGTTTACCGGTGCGGGCCGAAGCGGCGGCCACGCGCAGGAGCAGCGCCGGGTCCTTGGCCGGCACGACGTCGCGGGCCAGCGACACCTCGTCGCCGTGCAGCACCACGCCCTCGGCCAGCGGGGTGCGCGCCGGGCGGCGGCCGAAGCGGGGCCGCGGGGATTCCACTGTGGACCGCAGCGCGACGTCCAAGGCGTACGCGACGGCTCGGCCCGCGCCGGAAAGCTTGCGGGCCAACGCGAACCGGTCGGCGTAGCCGAGTTCCGAAGCCACGACCTCGGCCTCGGGCGCGCTCAGGATGTCACGCTCGCGGCGCAGCTCGCGCCGCAGCTCGGTGCGCACGTCGAGCAGTAATGCCTTGGCCGCCAGCAGTTCCTCACCGGGCCGAGCGGTGAGCTGCGCCAGCGCGAGCGCGTCGAGCACCGCGAGGTCCCGCAGCCCGCCGCGGCCGTGCTTGAGGTCCGGTTCCGCCGACTGCGCGATCTCGCCGCTGCGCCGCCAGCGCGTGCGCACCCCCTCGGCCAGCTCGTCGAGCCGCTTGCGGGCCGTGCGCCGCCACTGGTCGCGCGCGGCGGACGCGAGGCGCGCGGTGAGCTCGGCGTCGCCGGCGAGGTGGCGGGCGTCGAGCAAACCGAGCTGCGTGCGCAGGTCCTCGGAAGCGACCTTCAGCGCTTCGCCCGGCGTACGCACCGAGTGGTCGAGCCCGAGCTTCGCGTCCCACAGCGGGTACCACAACGCGTCGGCGAGCTCGGCTACGCGCGGATTCCCGTTGTGCACCAGCACCAGGTCGAGATCCGAGAACGGCACCAGCTCGCGCCGCCCCAGCCCGCCCACGGCGACCAGCGCGACACCAGCCGTGGCAGTGTCGTCTACGCCGGCCGCCGAGGCCCCCTTCGCGAGCCAGAACTCGTACAGGTCGACCAGGGCCGCCCGCAGCGCGGCCGGGCCGTGGCGGCCCGTGAGCAGCTGCTCGCGGGCCCGGACCAGTTCACCCCCGTGTGTGCTCACCTAGAGCGCGTCCGCTCCGCGCTCGCCGGTGCGCACGCGGATCACGGTCTCGACCGGCGTCACCCACACCTTGCCGTCGCCGATCTTGCCGGTGTGCGCGGCAGAGGTGACCGCGTCGAGCACCTTGTCGACGTTCGCGTCGTCGGTCACGACCTCGATCTTCAGCTTGGCCACGAAATCCACGGAGTACTCGGCGCCGCGGTAGACCTCGGTGTGGCCCTTCTGCCGGCCGTAGCCCTGGACCTCGCTCACGGTCATGCCGAGCACCCCGAGCTGCTCCAGCGCGGAACGGATGTCGTCGAGTGTGAACGGCTTCACGATCGCGGTGATGAGCTTCATGCCTTGGTCTCCTCGAACTTCGCGGGGGCGATGGCGGACTTGACCGGGATCGCGGTCGGCTGGCCGAGGCCGCCGCCCATGCCGGTGAAGTCGTAGGCGCTTTCCGCGTGCTGCGCCTCGTCGATGCCGCTCACCTCGTCCTCGGTGCTCACGCGGAAGCCGCCGGCCTTCTTGATCACGAACCCGATGATCGCCGAGAGGATGAACGAGTACCCGAACACCGCGCCCGCGGCCGCGGCCTGGCGGCCCAGCTGGCCGAAGCCGCCGCCGTAGAAGAGGCCGTCGGCGCCGAGCGAGTTCACGCTGGTGGTGGCGAAGAACCCGATGAGCAGCGTGCCGACGATGCCGCCGACGAGGTGGACGCCCACGACGTCGAGCGAGTCGTCGAACCCGAAGCGGTACTTCAGCGACACGGCCAGCGCGCACAGCACGCCGGCGATCACGCCGATCGCGATCGAGCCGAGCGGGCTCACGAACCCGCACGCCGGGGTGATCGCCACGAGTCCCGCGACGGCGCCGGAAGCCGCGCCGAGCGTGGTCGGCTTGCCGAACTTCAGCTGCTCCACCAGCAGCCAGCCGAGCACGGCGGCCGCGGTGGCCACGGTGGTGTTGGTGAACGCGACGGCCGCGAGATCGTTGGCGGCCAAGGAAGAACCGGCGTTGAAGCCGTACCAGCCGAACCACAGCAGCGAAGCGCCGAGCAGCACGAAGGGCACGTTGTGCGGGCGTCCGGTGTCGCGCGGCCAGCCCTTGCGCTTGCCGAGCACGATCGCCAGCGCGAGACCCGCGGCGCCGGCGTTGATGTGCACCGCCGTGCCGCCGGCGAAGTCGAGCGCCTTGAGGTTGTTGGCGATCCAGCCGCCCACGGAGTTCTCACCGAGGAAACCGTTGAACGAGAACACCCAGTGGGCCACTGGGAAGTACACGACCGACACCCAGATCACCACGAACAGCGTCCAGCCCCAGAACTTCGCGCGGTCCGCGATCGCGCCGGAGATCAGTGCCGGCGTGATGATCGCGAACATCAGCTGGAACATGCAGAACGCCAGCAGCGGCAACGCATCGGGCCCCGGCCACGGTACGGCCGGCGCGGAATCGGTGGCGGCGGCCGCGAAGCCCACGAGCTTGCCGATCGTGTCCGACAGCCCGGCGAGGTCGAAGTTGCCGACCAGGCCGCCGAAGGCGTCGTTGCCGAAGGACATGGAGAAGCCGAAGAGGACCCACAGCACCCCCACCACGGCCAGCGCGATGAAGTTCATCATCAGCATGTTCAAGACGCTCTTCGCGCGGACCATGCCGCCGTAGAAGAACGCCAGTCCCGGTGTCATGAGCATGACCAGCGCGGCGCCGGCCAGCACCCACGCGGTGTCTCCTGCGTTCAGCACAATCGTCCTCCTGTGCCCCTGGGTCGATGACCGGGAAGTCTTGGTTCCGGGTGTTTCACCGGGCGGCGCCGAAGGTTTCGCGGGCGTGAACTCAGGCGTCGGGCTTGTTACGGGCAGGTTTCCCGTCACGCGGGCCGCGGTGTCCGGTTGCGAAACGTCATGGTCGAATAGCCGTATGCCTCTGCCTCCACGGGTCGTGGCGGCGCTCCGGTGTTCGGTGTGTGCCGCCGCGGTCGAGCTGACGGTCCGCACGGTGCGGTGCGCCGACGGCCACTCGTTCGACCTCGCGCGCCAGGGTTACGTGAACCTGCTTCACGCCCGCGTGCCCGCCGGCACGGCCGACACCGTGCCGATGGTGGAGGCGCGCGCGGCGCTGCTGGATTCCGGGGCGTACGCGCCTCTGGCCGACTCGCTCGCGCACGCGGCCGATCCGGGCTCGGGCCTGGTGATCGACGCGGGCGCCGGGCCGGGCTACTACCTCGCGCGGGTGCTCGACGCGGCGCCGGAGGCCATCGGGCTGGCGTTGGACGTGTCCGCCGTCGCGCTGCGGCGGGCGGCCCGTGCGCACTCGCGGCTGGGCGCGGCGGTGTGGAACCTGTGGGAGCCGTGGCCGGTGGCCGACGGCGTGGCTTCCGTGGTGCTGGACGTGTTCTCGCCGCGCAATCCGGCCGAGTTCCACCGGGTTCTGGCGCCCGGCGGCACGCTCGTGGTGGCCGCGCCGCTGCCCGGGCACCTGGCCGAGCTGGGCGACCTCGTGCTGTCGGTGGACGCGCGCAAGGAGGAGCGTCTCGAAACGGCGCTGGGCGGTCGGTTCACCCGGGTGTCGCGAGTGGACGTGGTGCACACGGCGCCTTTTTCCGCCCAGCAGGTGCACGACGTGGTCGCCATGGGCCCCGCCGGCTTCCACCTCGACCGCGACGACCGCCGGGCGCGGCTCTCGGCCGCCGAGGGCCGCGACGTGACGCTCGCCGTGGGAGTGAGCGTGTGGCGGCGGGAGCCGTGACGCCGGCCGCGCTCCTGGGCGACGCTTCATGGGTGCGGGAGCGGATCGGGGAGGCGGCTTCGGTCTACGGCCGGGCGCCGGTGGAGGTGCTGGGCACGATCTGGTGGTACTCGCTGTCGTCGGTGCTGGTGGCCCCTTCGTTGGAGTCGCTGGCCGCGGGTGGCCCGGTGCTGGATCCGGCGTTGGCCGCGGTGTCACTCGAGCTGGCCGGTGACGGGCGGTTCCTGGGATCTCGTTCCGCGCGGATCCTGGACGGACCGTTGGGGCCGGCGCTCGGCGCGTCGCTGCGGACGGCGATCAAGACGATCGCAGCGGTGAGCGGCGCGCGGCCGCTCGCGTTGGGCGCGATCGCCACGGATTCGATCGCCAACCGGCTGTTGTGGGCTTCGGCGCCGCAGCTGGCGGCGGAGGTGGTGGCGTCAACCGGGCTGGGGCTGCCGGCGCCGCGGTATGTGACGGTGGGGCGCGCGCAGGCGGTGAAGCGCGCGCCGTGCTGCCTGATTTACGAAGCCGGTAATCCGAAGTGCGTGAGCTGTCCGCGGCAGACACCGGAAGAGCGCGACGTGCGGCTGCGGGCGGCCTTCGGCGTGCGCTGAAGCCCCGTCACACCCCGACCTGTCGCCACAACGAGCACTTCGACTGCACCTGCGGGTCGATCGGGCCGACCTGGTCCGGGGTGAGCCGTTGGACGCGGGCGCCGGCCGAGAAGTTCGGCCACGGCGGCAGGCCGGCGCCGTTGGGGTCGCCTGTGCGGGCGAAGTTGGTCCAGTAGCCGATCATCGTGCGGGACAGCGTTTGCTGGGGCGCGGTGCCCTTCGGGTCCCAGAAGAGGTAGCCCATCTCCAGGCCGTGGGCGGCGCCGAGGGGGAAGCCGGGCGGGACGGCGTAGCCCGGGATCGGTGGGGCGTCGCGGTCGGCGAAGTAGTACGTGTACACGGGCCGGCCGGCGGAGGCGAGGGCCTGGGCGTCGGTGGCGGTCGGGCAGCCCCAGCCGTCGTCGGTGGTCGCGGCGGCCCAGGACAGGGCGGCGGCGAAGGGGCCTTGCGCCGGGTAGGCGGCGGTGATCTTCGCGGCGGACGCGGCGCCGTAGGTGTCGGCGAGCAGGCCCGCGTACGTCGGCTGGTCGAACTTCAGGCCGCCGGCCGTCGCGGCGGCGACGTAGAGGCGCAGCTCGTCCTGGTTGCTGCCGAAGAGCACCGGGATCGGCAGCGTGCGGCGCTCGCGCATCGCCGTTTCCGGCGAACCGGGCAGCACGGACGTGCCCCACGGGGTGGCCGTGAACACCTCGGTGTAGCCACCGTCGAGCCACTGCCGCACGGGCACGCGGCGCAGGCAGGCGAGCACGTCGGGATCCTGGTCGCAGCCGAACTTCGCGGCGGCCGCCGAGCCCGCGGCCTGGGCGTCGGCCAGGGGCGTGAACAGGGTGTGCCGGCCGAGGCCGGGAGCCAGGGCGTTCTTGGCGAAGTAGGCCGAGCACGAGCTGCTCTCCATGATCGCGCGCTCGACCAGGCCCTTGGCCTGAGGCGACGAGATCAACGCGCAGGTCGCGAACGCGCCCGACGACTCGCCGAACACCGTCACGTTGCCCGGGTCGCCGCCGAAGGCCGCGGCGTTCTCCTTCACCCAGCGAAGCGCCTGAAGCTGGTCCTGCGTGCCGAAGCTCGCGTTGTCGCCCAGCTGTGGCAGCGCGAAGTTGCCCAGGGCGCCGATGCGGTAGTTCACGGTCACCACCACCGCGTCGCCCTGGTCGGCCAGCCGCGCGGTGTCGTAGTCGGCGCCCGCGCCGGTGCCGTCGCCGCCGTGCAGCCACACCATCACCGGACGGGTCGAGCCGGGCCTCGCGGGGGTGGTGACGTTGAGGTACAGGCAGTCCTCGTCGAGGCTCGGTTTGCCGCCCGGCGAGTCGGCCGCCTGCGGGCAGCGGTTGCCGGGTTTGTCGGCGGCGCGCGTGCCCTGCCACGGCTGCGGCGGGCGCGGCGAGGCCCAGCGCAGCGCGCCCACCGGGGGCTGCGCGTACGGCAGGCCCTGGAACAGGCGCACGGCCCCGTTTTCCGTGCCCTTCACCGAGCCCGCCGTGGTGCGCACGTCCAGCTGGCTGTCGGGCGTACCGGCTCCGGAACAACCGGCGGCAAGCAGCATCGCCGCGGCCACGATGATCAGCACCTTGCGCACGTCAGGCCTCCTCGAGCCGAAGATCACCACGAACGGTAGGCGCTTCGTCGCCGTGGGGCATCACCGGAAAGAACGACTCCACGGTCGTCCGAAAGCCCGATGACCGAGCTCCGAGGGATGGCCCGCGACCTCCCGGCTGAGTAGCGTGACGGCTGATGAGTGAACGCACCTGGGGCTTCCGCACCCGTGCCCTGCACGCCGGCGGCACGCCCGACCCCGCCACCGGCGCCCGCGCCGTGCCGATCTACCAGACCACCAGCTTCGTGTTCGAAGACGCGGCCGACGCGGCCAACCTCTTCGCGCTGCAGAAGTACGGCAACATCTACAGCCGCATCGGCAACCCCACGGTGGCCGCGTTCGAGGAGCGCATCGCGAGCCTCGAGGGCGCCATCGGCGGCGTCGCGACGGCCAGCGGCCAGGCCGCGGAGTTCCTCACGTTCTCCGCGCTCGCCGAGGCCGGTGAGCACATCGTGTCCGCCGGCGGCCTGTACGGCGGCACGATCACGCAGCTCACGGGCACGCTCAAGCGCTTCGGCGTGGAGACGACGTTCGTCAACGGCGGCGTCGAGGATTACGCGAAGGCGGTGACCGACAAGACGCGGCTGATCTACACCGAGGTGATCGGCAACCCGTCGGGCGCCATCGCCGACCTGGCCGGGCTCGCCGACCTGGCGCACTCGCACGACATTCCGCTGGTGGTCGACGCGACGCTGGCCACGCCGTACCTGTGCCGCCCGATGGAGCACGGCGCGGACATCGTGCTGCACTCGGCCACGAAGTTCCTCGGCGGCCACGGCACCACGCTCGGCGGTGTGGTCGTGGAATCCGGCCGCTTCGACTGGGGCAACGGCAAGTTCCCGCGCATGACCGAGGCCGTCGAGTCCTACGGCGGACTGAAGTACTGGGAGAACTTCGGCGAGTACGCGTTCTGCACCCGCCTGCGCGCCGAGCAGCTGCGCGACATCGGCGCGGTGCTCTCGCCGCACTCGGCTTTCCTGCTGCTGCAAGGCGTCGAGACGCTGCCGCAGCGGATGGACGCGCACGTGGCCAACGCCGCGGCCGTGGCGGAGTACCTGAACGCCGACCCGCGCGTGGCCTGGGTTTCCTACGCCGGGCTGGCCGATCACCAGGACCACGCGCTGGCGCAGAAGTACCTGCCGGCCGGGCCGGGCGCGGTGTTCTCGTTCGGGGTGAAGGGCGGGCGGGCCGCGGGCGAGAAGTTCGTGGAGTCGGTGGAGCTGCTGTCGCACCTGGCGAACGTCGGCGACGCGCGCACGCTCGTGATCCACCCGGCGTCGACCACCCACGCGCAGCTTTCCGACGAGCAGCTGGCGGCCTCGGGCGTCGGCCCGGACCTGATCCGGCTGTCGATCGGGCTGGAAGACCTCGAAGACATCCTGTGGGACCTGGATCAGGCATTGGACAAGGCGGTGGCTTCGCAGTGACGGCAGCGGTGAGTTACGACGTTTCGGCCGTCGAGCGGCGCCGCATCCTGGGCCGCACGCGGTCGGTGACGGTGGTCGGCGCGTCGGCCAACCCGGCACGCCCGAGCTTCTTCGTGGCGACCTACCTGCTCTCGTCCACGCGGTACGAGGTCAACTTCGTGAACCCGCGCCTCGACACCCTGCTCGGCAAACCCGTGTACCCGACGCTGGCCGACGTGCCGGGCGAGATCGACCTGGTGAGCGTGTTCCGCAAACACGACGACCTGCCCCAGGTGGCCTCGGAAGTGATCGCCGCGGGCGCGCGCACGCTCTGGCTGCAGCTGGGTCTCTGGCACGAGCCCGTGGCCGACCAGGCCCGCGAGGCCGGCCTCGACGCGGTGATGAATCGCTGCGTGAAGATCGAGCACGCCCGCTTCGCCGGCGGCCTGCACCTCGCGGGCTTCAACACGGGCGTGATCAGCTCACGACGGCAGAGCGCGCCCTAACGCACGACCAGCGGGATCACGATCACCGCGGCCAGCAGCACCACGAACCCGCCTACCGCCAGCGGGTGGCCGAAGTTGAGGGTCCAGCCGATGCCGAAGCGCTTCGGCACGAACACGGCGTGGTCGGCGCGGTTGACGTAGAGCAGGCCGCCTTTCCAGAAGCGGTCGTCGTCGCGTTCGGTGGCGTCGCGGTGGGGTTCGGGGGTCGTGGGGAGGCGGTGGCCGCCTTGGCCGTAGCGGAGGGCGAACCCGAGCAGGCCCAGCGCGCCGACCACCGTCGGGAGGACCACGGGCAGGATGGCGAACGCGGTGCCGCGCGACCAGATCTGTGAGGCCGTGGCGAGGATCGTGAGGTTCACGCACGCGGCGAACAGCAGCAGGGCCCTGGTCAGGCTGCTCGCGTAGCGGCGGTGCTGCGCCGCGCTGGAGCGGGGGTGCGCGGGGTCGAGGTCGGGCCGGAAGCGCGGGGTGGCGTAGGCGATGCCGAGGAACAGCGCGGTGATCGCGACCTGCACGAACACCACGCCGAACGCGCTGCCCACCGATTTCGCGGCCGTGCGGTCGGGAGTGCCGGACGCGGTGTAGTGCAGCGTGGGCGTGGCCGGCAGGTCCGGGTACCGGACGATGCCGGACACGATCGTCGCCGCGAGAACCAGCAGCGCCGGCAGGGCCCAGAGCCACGGGAACGGCGGTCGCACGGCGCGGGAGGTGTCGGCGCTGACGGTCTGGCGCAGGCCGCGGTACCACTCCTCCCGTTGCTTGGCGGAGCGGATCACGGAGCGGGCCCGCACGTACGCCGGCGTGACGACCGCGAGCGCCGCCACGACGAGCAGCACCGGCACGAGCACCTTCTGGACGAGCACGGACACCACGAGCCCCGCGAGCACCAGCGCCAGCCCGGCGCCGCCGATCCACCAGCGGTAGATGCGGCGTTGCTCGGTGATGAGCGGGTCGTCCACGTGGTCGGCGGGCACGCGGACGCCGAACGGCAGCGTCGGCTTCACCACCGACGGCATCACCCACGCGGCGACAAGCAGCAGCACCGGCGCGAGCAGATCGGGCAGCAGGATCGAGGTGATCACGCGGGCACCTCGTCGAACGTCCGCAGGGTCGTTTCGCACTGGCTGAGCACGTCACGCTCGGACATGCCGTGGGCGATCGCCTCGGCCAGCAACGTTTTCAGTCGCGCCGGCCAATCGTCCGGGGCGCCCGGTGTCCGCTGCACCACGGCGCCGCTTTTTCTGGTGATCAGCAGCAGCCCCTCGCGCCGCAGCTGGCCGTACGCCTTGTTCACGGTGTGGAAGTTGATGCCGAGATCCACGGCGAGCTGGCGTGTGGAGGGCAGCGGATCGCCGTCGGCGAGCTCGCCGGCCGCGATGCCCTCGACCACGCGGTCGCGGATCTGCTGGTAGATCGGAGTTTCGCTGGTGAGGTCGACGTCGAGGATCATCGGTGCTCCAGGAAGTTCTTGAGCGCGGCGACCACGCTGGGGTCGAGCACCTGGTCGTTGACCGGCGTGCCGGGGGCGTGCTGGAAGTGGTCCACGGGCAGGGCCGTCGGCCGGATGTGGAGTGCCTTGGCCAACGCCGGCGTGGTGGCACACGGCACTTGAGTGTCGGCGGTGCCGCAGGTCAGCAGCGTGCGCAGGCCGGGCCGGGCGACGGCCGGCGGGTACACGGCGTCATCGCTGCGGACGAAGTTCAGGTTGGCGTGGTTGAAGATGGACTGCTGCAGGAAGGTGGCGAGCTGCGGGCTCATCCCGGTGTAGTCGAGCGCGCGGCCGGCGCGGAAGTCGGTGATCACGCGGGCGAACGCGGTCTGATCGGCCGGGGTGAGCTGGGCGTCGAGCTGCAGTTTCAGCAGGTCCAGCAGGCGCAGGTCCTGCGGCGCGAGCAGCATGAGGCTCTTCACGGGCGCGCGCCTCGCCACGAGCAACGCCTGCAGCCCGCCCTCGCTGTGGCCGACGATCGAGACGTCGTGGCGGTCGATCTCGGGCTGGTGCGCGAGGGTCTCGAACGCCGCGGTGGCCTGCCGGGTGAACGTGTCGAAGTCCAGCGTGGCCGGGTCCAGCCCACCGAGGCCGGTGCGGCCGGTGCCGTACTTGTCGAACCTCAACGTGGCCACGCCGTCCTGGTCGAGGGTGGTGGCCAGCAGTTTCAGGGTCGCCGGGGTGGCGGTGGGCAGCTCGTTGCCGTCGCGATCGGTGGGCCCGCTGCCGGGGAGGAGCAGCGCGGCGGGCAGGCGCTTTCCGGCGCGATGTGCGGGGAGATGCAGGGTGCCGTAGGCGGTGACGCCGTCGGAGACGAACTGCACGTCACGGTCGGTCGCGGGAACGGTTGCCGGGGCTGGTACCAGGGCTGTGGTGCCACTCAGGGCGAGCACGGCGGCGGTGAGGAGCGCGGTGAGGCTCATGGGTCTGTTCTACAACTCATAGAACAGCTAGGCAAGCGAAGTCCCACTCAGCAGGCAGACCGGCCTACTTCGCCCGGCTCACCATCTCCGCGATCCACACCGGCGCGAACGGCGACGTGCAGTTCGGCGGCGTCGGGTAGTCCTTCAGAACCTCCAGCCGCTCGCCGATGTCGACGGCGCGGGCGCGGTACGCCTCGTGGGAGATGCCGATCTGGGCGAGGCAGTGGTTCATCGCCCACTGCAGCCGGGGAGGCGCGGTTCGCATTTCCGCCTCGATGACGTCGAGCAGGCCCGCCAGGTCCAGGCCCTCGGGTTTCTTCGCCACGCGGTCCGTGGTCAACGCCCAGCCGGCGCTCGCGACGACCGGGTCCGGGTCGGCGAACCACGCGACCCGCAGGTCCTCGACGTGCGGGCTCTTCTTCACGACGTAGGCCACCAGCCAGTCGTGCACCTTCGGGCTGCGGGCTTCGCGCAGCATGGCGTCGAGGGCGTCGGCGTCGAAGAGCTTCGGGCGGCAGATCAGGAGCGCGAGCAGGCGGGCCGCGGTGTCGCCGGTGGACCACAGGGCGACGGCGAGGTCCTGATCGATCTTCAGCCGTTTGGCGATCGCGCGCAGCTTGGTGAGGTTCACGGCGTGGTCGTCGCCGTGCTTCTCGTTGACCGCGAGGACCCTCGGGTCCGCGAGTGCGGCCAGCTCGGCCTGGACCTCGGCCACCGTCGTCACGTGGATCTCCTCTCCCCGACACCCGCGGCACGTGCGATACCCCGATACCGCAGACACGCGCTGAACGCGCCCAGCGTACGGCCGTGACCAGCCCCGTGAGAGGCTGGTGGCATGGCCAAGCCCACCCCCCTGCAGATGCGCAACGCCCTCGCCGGCCTCCTCATGGCGGCCGGGTTCGTGTGGAACCTGCTGGTGGGCGGCCAGTGGTGGCTCGGTGCGATCTTCGCCGTCGGCACGCTGCTGTCGGTCGCCTCGATCTACCTGAACCGCCCGGGCGCCAACTCCTGAACTGGCGCCCGAGCGATTCGGGCGCCTAGCCGTTCGCCTCGGTGAAGCGCGTCGTCACGGCTTCGCGGCCGCGTTTCGTCAGTTCGCCGAAGAGGCGCAAGCGGGCCAGCCCGCCGTCCGGGTAGATGTCGAGGCGGGCCTCGGTGATCTGCGGGCCGTCTTCGAGAGCGTAGCGGTGGCGGGTGTCCGGCTGCAGCCGGGTGCGGGGCAGCAGCGGAGCCCAGTCGCCGTCGTCGAGGCGGCCCGAGAGGCTGACCCAGCCCGGCGCGTTGCCCTTGAGGTTGCTGGTGTCCACCTCGGCGAAGCGGACGATGCCGGCGCCGGCGAGGCGGACGGTCACCCAGTCGTTGCCGTCGTCGCGGCGGCGGGCGGTTTCCCAGCCCTCGGCCTGGTGCGCGGCGAGGCCGGGCGAGAACAGGTTGTTGGGCGAGGAGTAGAACATGTTGCTGCAGCCGGTCACGGCACCGCCGTTGGCCAGCGCCGCGAGGTCGAGCGAGCGCGGGTCCAGCAGCGCCGGATCGGGCACCGGGAAGCCGTGCACGCGCAGGCGGGCGACGCCGCCGTCCGGGTGCTGCGTGAGGCGCACGTGGGTGAACCGCCGGGATGAGGCGACCTCGAAGAAGTTCTCCGTGTCACCCGACACCGGCGCGTGGTCCACGAGCGGTTCCCAGTCCACTTCGGACAGCTCGGCCGCGCTCGGGTAGCCCGGCACCGAAGCCGCTTCCACGGACACGAACGGCGGGTAGTTGCCCTTGAAGAACGCCGTGTCCACCACCACGCCCGTCACCACGCCGGCCACACCGAGGCGCAGCAGGGCCTGGTCGTCACCGGGTTCGCGGTGGCGGCGCGTCTCCCAGCCGTCGTAGACCTGGCCCTTCGGCCCGAACGTCTCGGCCCGGTGCGCGGGCCGCCACGGGTTCACGAGGTTCTCCTTCTCGGCGAACAGCTCGTCGGTCGCCCACATCACCGTGCCGCCGAACACGCGGGAAGCGAGGTCCGGCTGGGCTGTCCACTCGGGACGGTCGTGCGACACGTGCTCCTCCATCTCTAACAGGTCCCCCTGGTCAACAGCTCTCCCCGCGGCTCGTCGCCGGTCACCGGCGCACCGCGCAGCCACGTGCCGCGCACCACGCCCGCCAGCGGCCGCTGGTCGTACGCGCTCACCGGGTTGCGGTGTTTCAGCGCGGCGACGTCGACGACAAAGGCCTCGTCGGGCGCGAACACCGAGAAGTCGGCGTCGTAGCCCACCGCGAGGTGGCCCTTGCGCGTCATCCCGACCTGCGCGGCCGGCCGCTCGGCCATCCAGCGCACCACGTCACGCAACGAGAAGCCCCGCTGCCGCGCCTGCGTCCACACCGCCGGCAACCCCAGCTGCAAGCTGGAGATCCCGCCCCACGCGAGGCCGAAATCGCCGGTGTCGAAGCGTTTCAGCTCAGGCGTGCACGGCGAGTGGTCGCTCACGATCGTGTCGATCACGCCGTCGGCGAGGCCCTGCCAGAGCACCTCGCGGTTGGCCGCCTCGCGGATCGGCGGGCAGCACTTGAACTGCGTGGCGCCGTCGCGGATCTCTTCGGCGACAAAACTCAGGTAGTGCGGGCAGGTCTCCGCCGACAGCGCCACGCCTTCGCGGCGCGCGCTCGCGATCAGCGGCAGAGCGTCCGAAGAGGACAGGTGCAGCACGTGCGCGCGGGCTCCGGTGCGCCGCGCCGCCTCGATCACGTGCGTGATGGCCAGGTTCTCGGCGCCGCGCGGGCGGGAGCCGAGGAAATCGGTGTACTTCTCGCCGTGCGGATCGGGCGCGGCCTCGATGGCCTCGGAGTCCTCGGCGTGCACGATCATCAACGCGTCGAACGAGGCCAGCTCCCGCATCGCCGCGTCGAGGCCGGCGGGGTCGAGCGGCGGGAACTCGTCGACGCCCGAGTGCAGCAGGAAACACTTGAACCCGAACACCCCCGCGTCGTACAGCGGACGCAGGTCGCCGGTGTTGCCCGGAATCGCGCCGCCCCAGAAGCCGACGTCCACGTGCGTGCGCCCCGAAGCGGCCTTGCGCTTCACTTCCAGCGCGGCGACGTCGACCGTCGGCGGCAGGCTGTTGAGCGGCATGTCGACGATCGTCGTCACGCCACCGGCGGCCGCCGCACGCGTCGCGGTCTCGAACCCCTCCCATTCGGCGCGGCCGGGGTCGTTCACGTGCACATGGGTGTCGACGAGCCCCGGCAGCAGCACCTCGTCGGCCGCGAGCTCGACCACCCGATCGGCGGGCAGGTCGACGATTCCCGGTTCCACGGCCACGATCCGGCCGCCGTCGACGCCCAGCGTCGCCGGGCCTTCACCGGCGGCCGTGACCGCCCGCGCGGCGCGCACCACGAGATCCATCTGCGGGCACACTCCTTCTCCTGCCGGTGCTCCCGGCAGGTTGTTTCACAGTACGGAAAGTTCGTTTCGCCAACCGAGATTAACCACGACGCTCTCGCCTCGTCAACGCCTCGCCTTCCACGTTACGGTCACCGGGTGGAGCTAGAAGCCGAGTTCACCAGCGAACCCTTCCAAGGCGAGGGCGCCCCGCCGGAGCACGCCGTGCGCGCTCGGGACGCGGCGCGCGAAGCCGGGCTCGACACCGATTTCGGTCCACTCGGCACACTCGCGCGCGGCTCGGCCGACCAGCTCGTGAACGCCCTGCCGGCCATCGCGCGAGCCGCCCTCGAAGGCGGCGCCACGCGGGTCACCGTGCAGCTGCGCCGCACGGACGAACCGGCCCCGACGCCGCCGGTGGAACTCAACACCGCGCTGGCCCGGCTCATCGCCGACGTCGAGCGCGAACTGGGCGCGAAGCTCGGCGACCTCGACCGGCCGGACAAGCAGCGGGCCGTGCGCCTGCTGCGTGAACGCGGGGCCTTCAGCCTCCGGAAATCGGTGTCCGCCGTGGCCGAGGCGCTCGGCGTCACACGCTTCACGGTCTACAACTACCTCAATCGAGAGGTCGACTGACCAGCGCGTTCAACAAAATGTTGACGGCGGCGCGAGCGCGCCGTACCGTCGGCAGGCACCAGCTCCCCCGCAGCGAGGAGATCCCGTGCCACTCGCACTCGCCGACTTCAACACCGCCGACGCCGCCCAGGTCCGGCCGGCGCTCACGGCCTGCCTGGCCGTGCCGCGCTGGGTCGACGCGGTGCTCGCCGGTCGCCCTTACGCGGACCTGGAGGCGGTCGTGACCGCTTCGGAAAAGGCCACGCCGCTGGGCCGCGACGAGGTCCGCGAAGCCATCGCCGCCCACCCGCGGATCGGCGAGAAGCCGACGAGCACGGGCGCCGACGCCGACTGGTCGCGCTCCGAACAGTCCGGTGTGGACAACGCCGACGAGTTCGCCGCCGCCAATGCCGAGTACGAGAAGCACTTCGGCCACGTGTTCCTGGTGTGCGCCGGCGGCCGCAGTGGCGCGGAGCTGCTCGCGAACCTGCGGTCGCGGCTGGGCAACGACCCCGAGACCGAACTCGACGTGGCGGGCGCTGAGCTGGCGAAGATCGCCGCGTTGCGCCTGCGGAAAGCGATAGAAGCATGAGTCTGGTGACCACGCATGTGCTGGATACCGCGGCGGGCAAACCCGCCGCCGGCATCGCCGTGCGTTTCGAACGCGGCGACGGCAGCCCGATCGCCGAGGGCGTGACCGACGACGATGGCCGAGTCCGCGACCTAGGACCCGAGAAGCTTGAGCCCGGCGTCTATCGCCTGATCTTCGACACCGGCGCCTACCTCGGACCGGAGGCGTTTTTCCCCGACGTGACCATCGCGTTCCGCATCACCGACGGCACTTCGCACCACCACGTACCGGTGCTGCTGAGCCCGTTCGCTTATTCCACCTACCGCGGGAGCTGACGTGGGAATCTCTCTGGGCCCGAACCAGTACGGCAAGGCCGAGGTCCGCCTGGTCACCGTCCGCCGCGACGGGCCGGTGCACCACCTGCGCGACCTCACCGTGTCCACCGCCCTGCGCGGCGACCTCGCGGCCACGCACCTCACCGGCGACAACACGGCCGTGCTCACCACCGACGCCCAGAAGAACACCGTGTACGCCTTCGCCAAGCAGCAGGACATCGGCGAGATCGAAGACTTCGCGCTGCGCCTGGGCCGGCACTTCGTGGCCACGCAGGAAGCGATCACCGGCGCTCGCGTGACCATCGCCGAGCACGCCTGGGACCGCATCCCGGTCGACGGCGTGCCGCATGACCACGCGTTCAGCAGTTCGGGCGGGGAAAGCCGCACCACCACCGTGACCGTGCACGCCGATCGCGCGTGGGTGGTGTCCGGTGTGGACGGTCTGACCGTGCTCAAGTCGGGCGGCTCGGAGTTCCACAGCTTCCCGCGCGACGAGTACACCACCCTGGCCGAGACCGACGACCGCATCCTGGCCACCGCCGTGACCGCGCGCTGGCGTTACGACGGTAACCCGGCGGCGACGGACGTCGACTGGGCCAAGAACCACCAGGAGATCCGGCGGACGCTGCTGCAGGCGTTCGCCACGAAACACAGCCTGTCGTTGCAGCAGACCCTGTACACGATGGGTGAGGCCGTGCTGCTCGCACGGCCCGAGGTCGCCGAGGTCCGGCTTTCGCTGCCGAACAAGCACCACTTCCTCGTCGACCTGAGCCCCTTCGGCCTCGAGAATCACAACGAGGTGTTCTACGCCGCCGACCGCCCGTACGGCCTCATCGAAGGCACCGCGGTCCGCGACGAAGCCGAAGAGCCCGGCCCGGCCTGGACCGACGCCGTGCTCTAGCCCCGAATCCCCACCGGGAGAGCACATGTCAGAACGACCTGCCCGTCATCCCGTCGATGTGCGCCCGAAGTGGCCACAGCTCGTGCTCGGCGGAATCCAGCACGTCGCCGCGATGTACGCCGGCGTGGTGGCCCCGCCCCTGGTGATCGGCGCGGCCGTCGGGCTCTCGCCCGGACAGCTGAGCCTGCTCATCAGCGCGTCACTCTTCACGGCCGGCCTCGCGACGCTGCTGCAGACGCTCGGCGTGTGGCGCTTCGGCGCGCGGCTGCCGCTGGTCAACGGCGTCACGTTCGCGTCCGTCGCACCGATTCTCTCGATCGCGCAGCAGCACGCCGACAACGCGCTGGGCGTCGTCTACGGCGCGACGCTCGTGGGCGGGGTGTTCGTGGTGCTGGCCGCGCCGTTTTTCTCGAAGCTCACGCGGTTTTTCCCACCAGTGGTCACCGGGACCGTGATCACGCTGATCGGCGTTTCACTGTTGCCGGTGGCCGTGCAGTGGATTTCCGCGCAGCAGCCGGCCGCGCGGCCCACCGGACTGCTGCTGGCCGGAGTCACGCTGGTGGCGGTGCTGGTGTTCACCCGGTTCCTGTCCGGGTTCTGGAGCCGGATCGCGCTGCTCCTGGGCCTGGTCACGGGCACGCTGCTGGCGTGGCCGCTCGGTGAAGTCGACACGTCGACTCTTCGGGAGGCGCCGGTGTTCGGCATCGCCACGCCGTTCCACTTCGGCGCGCCGGTGTTCGACATCGCGGCGATCGTGTCGATGCTCATCGTGATGCTCGTGGTGATGGCCGAGAGCACCGCCGACCTGCTGGCGCTGGGCGAGATCGTGGGCCGGCCGACCACGAGCCGGACCCTGGCCGACGGACTGCGCGCCGACGGGCTGGCCACCGCCGTGAGCACGGTGTTCGGCGGGTTCGCGTGCACGGCGTTCGCGCAGAACATCGGGCTGGTGTCGCTCACGCGGATGGTGAGCCGGTACGTGGTCGCGGCCAGCGGCGTGGTGCTGGTGGTGCTCGGCGCGCTGCCGGTGACCGGCGGGATCGTGGCGCTGGTGCCCCAGCCGGTGCTCGGCGGCGCCGGGCTGGTGCTGTTCGGCAGCGTGGCGGTGAGCGGCGTGCGGACGCTGGCGAAGGCGTCGTTCGAGCATCCCGGCAACGTCGCGATCGTGGCCGCTTCGCTGGGCGTCGGGCTGATTCCCATCGCGGTGCCGGGGTTCTATTCGGGCTTTCCGGCGGCGTTGCAGGTGGTGCTGAACTCCGGCATCAGCGCGGGCTGCCTCACCGCGGTGGTGCTGAACCTGGTGTTCGGCGAGCGATTGATAGAACGCTCTAGCGCCCCGGAGCTAAGCTCGGTGCCGTGACTGGCACGAAGGACCGCATCCTGGCGGCGGGCGCGGAGCTCTTCCGCCGCGGCGGCTACACCGGCACGGGCGTGAAGCAGATCGTCGAGAAGGCCGGCGCGCCGTTCGGCTCGCTGTACCACTTCTTCCCCGGTGGCAAGGAACAGCTCGCCGAACAGGTGATCCGCACGTCGGGCATGGAGTACGCGCAGCTCTTCGATGTTTTTGTCGCGCCGGCGCCCGACGTGGTCACGGGCGTGGAGGCGTTCTTCGCCGCCGGGGTGACCACCCTGCTGGAGACCGACTACGTCGAGGGCTGCCCCATCGCCACGGTGGCCCTGGAAGTCGCGACGACCAACGAACCCCTCCGCCAGGCGACGGCCGACGTGTTCACGGCGTGGATCGAGGCGGGGACCGCGGGGTTCGCGGCGTTCGGGTTGCCGGCGGAGCAGGGGCGGGTGTTGACGATCGCCTTGGTGACCAGCTTGGAAGGCGCTTTTGTGCTGGCGCGGTCGATGCGGTCGCCGGAACCGATGGCCGTGGCGGGGGCGGCCGTGGTGGATGTGGCGAGGCGGCTGTTGGCGGAGCTGGGGCAGGACGGGAAGAAGCGCTAGCGGTAGTCGGGCGTCCACCGGGCTCGGCGGATCATCTCGGCCAAGTGGTCGTTTTCCGGAGCCACGCCGTCCTTCACCGCCTGCTCGGCCACGGCGATGGCGATCCGCGTGGCGACCTCGGGCACGTCGTCCCACGCGGGCAGCAGGGGTTCGTCCGGGTCGGTCAGGGCGGGTGAAGCTTCGCCGAGGGTTTTGGCGGCCACACGCATCATGTCGTCGGTGACGCGGGTGGCGCCGGCCGCCGTGACGGCGAGGCCGATGGCCGGGAAGATGTAGACGTTGTTGCACTGCGCCACGCGGTGTTGCTTGCCGTCGCGCTCGATCGGGGCGAACGGGGAGCCGGTGGCGATGAGGGCGCGGCCGTCGGTCCACTCGTCGAGCTCGCGCGGGTGTGCTTCGGCGCGGCTGGTGGGGTTGGAGAGCGGGAAGATGATCGGCCGGTCGGTCTTGGCGGCCAGCTCGCGCACGATGTCCTCGGTGAACGCGCCGGCCGCGGTGGAGAGGCCGAGCAGGACGCCGACGTCGACGTGGTGGACGACGTCGGCCAGGGTCGTGCCGGCCCAGTCGTTCGTTTTTCCCGCCGGCTGCGCGAAGCGTTTCGGGCCGTCCGACAGGTCGGTGCGGTCGTCGGTGAGCAGGCCGGCGACGTCGACGACCCAAATGCGCTCGGCGGCTTCGGAGTCGGTGAGGCCCTGCGCCACCATCTCCTGCCGGATCATCTCCAGCACCCCGATGCCCGCCGAGCCGGCGCCGAGCATCACCACCTGCTGCTGCGACAGCGGCCGCCCGGCCACCTTCGCCGCCCCGTGCAACGCTCCGACCGCGACGGCGGCCGTGCCCTGGATGTCGTCGTTGAAGGTGAGCAGCCGGTCGCGGTAGCGCGTGAGGATGGGCTGGGCGTGTGTGGTGGCGAAGTCCTCCCACTGCAGCAGCACCTCGGGCAGCTCCTCGCGGACCGCGGTGACGAACTCGTCCACGAACGCGTAGTACTCGTCGTCGCCCATGCGGCGGTGACGCCAGCCCAGGTACTGCGGATCTTCGAGGCGCTCGACGTTGTCCGTGCCCACGTCGAGCAGGATCGGCAACGTGCGCGCCGGGTCGATGCCCCCGATCAACGTGTACAGCGACAGCTTCCCGATCGGGATGCCCATGCCGCCGATGCCCTGGTCGCCCAGGCCGAGGATGCGCTGGCCGTCCGTGACCACGATGACGTCGACCTCCCGGCGCGGCCGGTTCCTCAGCACTTCGCGCAGGTGCTCGCGGTCGGGGTAGGACACGTACAGGCCGCGCGGGCGCCGGTAGATCTCGCTGAAGCGCTGGCACGCCTCGCCGACGGTGGGCGTGTAGACGATCGGGAGGGTTTCCTCGAGGTGCTCCTGGAGGAGGCGGTAGAAGAGCGTCTCGTTGCGATCTTGCAGGCCGCGGAGGAACACGTGCTTGTCCAGGTCGGTTCTCTGGTTCGTCAGCTCGCTGTAGGTGTGCGCGACCTGCTCGCCGATCGTCTTCTCCGCGACGGGCAGCAGTCCCAGAAGCCCGAGCTCACGGCGTTCGTCGTGGGTGAAGGCGGTGCCTTTGGTGGTGAGTGGGTCGAAAAGTCGCTCGTGTCCCCGCTCGGGCATGGCCGGCTCCCTCCACAACGGACCCTCGTCGGGGTCGACTCAAGCACGGTGTCCGGCGGATCGCCAGCCCTACCGGTAACGACCGGACAGGGCCGTACAAAGCGCGTTTTCCGGATCTTCCCCGGTCAGTTCGGCGCGGAGCAGGGCTTTGAGGGCGGTGGCAACGCACTCGAACGCGATCGGTCCTTGCGGTCGTCGTGGCCGGCGGTCGTCTCCGAACCGAGCCGCCCGCCCCTAGGTCCCCGTCAAGTGTTCCGGTCTCACCGGCACCCGGGTCAACGCCAGCCCCGTCGCCGCGCGGATGGCGGAGACGATGGCCGGCGTGGAGGAGATGGTGGGGGGTTCGCCGACGCCGCGGAGGCCGTAGGGGGCGGCCGGGTCGGGGCGTTCGAGGACGTCGATGGTCATCGGGGGCATGTCGAGGACCGTGGGGATCAGGTAGTCGGTGAAGGAGGGGTTGCGCACCTTTCCGTCCACCACCTGGATCTCTTCCATCACGGCGAGGCCGAGGCCCTGCGCCGAGCCGCCCTGGATCTGGCCGAGGACGGCTTGGGGGTTCACCGCGCGGCCGACGTCCTGGGCGCAGTCGAGGGCCACGACCTTGATCAGGCCGAGTTCGACGTCGACGTCCACGACGGCGCGGTGGGCGGCGAAGGCGTACTGCACGTGGGCGGTGCCTTGGCCCGACGCGTCCAACGGGAACGTCGGGCGGTGGCGCCATTCCACCGTTTCGTCGAAGGTCGACGAACCGAGGACCGCGGCGAGGTCGGCCAGGACGGCGCCGTCGGTGGCCACGAGTTTGCCGCCGGAGACGCGGGTGGAGGTGGGGAGGCCGGCGTGGTCGAGGACGCGCGCGCGGACGGCGGCGGAGGCGGCCTGCACGGCGCCGCCGGTCACGTAGCTCTGGCGGGAGGCCGAGGTGGAGCCGCCGTTGCCGATGGAGGTGTCCATGGGCAGCACCGTGACCTGGTCGACGCCGAGTTCCGTGCGCACGATCTGCTGCATGATCGTGACGAGCCCCTGCCCGACCTCGCACGCCGCCGTGTGCACGGTGGCGGCCGGTTCGCCGCCGACGAGTTGCAGGCGCACGCGGGCCGTCGAGTAGTCGTCGAAGCCTTCGGAGAAGCAGACGTTCTTGATCCCCACCGCATACCCCACCCCGCGCACCACGCCTTCGCCGTGCGTGGTGTTGGAAACACCGCCGGGCAGGTGCCGCAGGTCGAAGTCGCGCGCAGCGGGCAACGGCCGGGAGCGCAGCCGGTCCAGCAGTTCCGCGACGGGGGCGGCCGAGTCCACAGTCTGGCCCGTGGGCATCACGGCACCCTCGGTCATCGCGTTGCGGATGCGCAGCTCGACCGGGTCCAGGCCGCACGCGGCGGCGAGCTTGTCCATTTGCGACTCGTAGCCGAACGCCGCCTGCACCGCGCCGAAGCCGCGCATCGCGCCGCACGGCGGGTTGTTCGTGTAGGCGCCCCAGCAGTCGACCGACACGTTGTCCACTGTGTACGGTCCGACGCCGAGCGTGGCCGCGTTGGCCACCACGGCACCGGTGGACGACGCGTAGGCACCGCCGTCGAGGAACAAGCGAGCGCGGACGAACACGAGCCGCCCGTCGGACGTGGCGCCGTGCTCGTAGTACATCTTCGCCGGATGGCGGTGCACGTGGCCGTAGAAGGATTCCTCGCGGTTGTACACCATCTTCACCGGCTTGCCGGTGTGCAGCGCCAGCAGGCACGCGTGCACCTGCATCGACAGGTCCTCACGGCCGCCGAAGGCCCCGCCGACGCCGCCGAGCGTGAGCCGCACCTTCTCCACCGGCAGGCCGAGCGCGGCGACGATCTGCTGCTGATCCACGTGCAGCCACTGCGTCGCCACGTACAGGTCCACGCCGCCGACGTCGTCCGGCACCGCGAGCCCGGACTCCGGCCCGAGGAACGCCTGGTCCTGCATGCCGACCTCGTACACACCCGAAACCACCACGTCGGCCCGCGTTTCCGGAGCGCCACGGCGGATCCGCACGTGCCGCACCACGTTGCCGCCGTCGTGCAGCGCCGGACCTTCGCCGCGCACCGCCGCTTCCGAGTCGGTGACCGGCGCCAGCTCCTCGTACGTGACCTTGATGCGCTTCATCGCGCGCAGCGCCGTCTCCGGGTGGTCGGCGGCCACGAGCGCCACCGGCTCGCCCTGGTAGCGCACCACGCGGTCGGCCAGCACCGGCTGGTCGGCGTGCTCGAGGCCGTAGCGGTTCACGCCGGGCACGTCCTCGTGGGTCAGCACCGCGTAGACCCCTTGCACCGCAAGGGCTTCCGTGAGGTCGAGGCCGGTGATCCGCGCGTACGGGTGCGGGCTGCGCAAGGTGGCGCCCCACAGCATGTCCTCGTGCCACAGGTCCGAGGAGTACGCGAACTCGCCGCGGACCTTCACCGTGCCGTCGGGCCGCGGCGCACTCGTGCCGACGCCGTGGGAAACGCCCCGGGAAACTGTCGCCGTCATCGGTCCTCCCGCAGCCGGGCGCTCGCGGCGGCCAGGTCGCGGGCGAGCACGGTCTCGTCTTCTTCCCGCAACGCACCGTGCTCGACCACGGTCCGCCCGCCCACGATCAGCCGCGCCAACGGCGGCGTCGCGCCCAGCACCAGCGCCGCCACCGGGTCGGTGATGCCCGCGTACTCGAGCCCGGAGAGGTCCCACACGGCCAGATCGGCGAGCTTGCCCGCCTCCACCGAGCCCAGTTCGGCGTCGCGGCCGAGGCAGCGCGCGCCGCCCATCGTGCCGAGCCACAGCGCTTCCCGCGTGCTCAGCGCCTTCGGCCCGCCCCGCTGGCGCGCCTGCAGCAACGCCTGGTGCAGCTCCTCACCGAGCCCACCGGACTCGTTGGACGCCGCCCCGTCGACCCCGAGCCCCACGGGCGCACCGGCGTCGAGCAGGTCGCGCACCGGCGCGATGCCCACGCCGAGGCGGCCGTTGGACGTGGGGCAATGCGCCGAACCCGTGCCGGTGGCGCCGAAGCGGCGGATCGCCTCGGGCGCGATGTGCACGGTGTGCGCGAGCCAGACGTCGGGCGCGAGCCAGCCCAGCTTGTCGGCGTACTCGGCCGGCGTGCAGCCGACCTCGGCGAGGCATTGACGCTCCTCGTCGAGCGTCTCGGCCAGGTGCGTGTGCAGCCGCACTCCCTTGCGGCGCGCCAGGTCCGCCGCGCCGATCATCAGCCGCTCGGTCACCGAGAACGGCGAGCACGGGCCGACCGCGATGCGCAGGTGCGCGTCGGGCGACGAATCGTGGAAGCGGTCGACCACGGCCTCCGTGCCGGCGAGTGCGGCGTCGGTGCCCTCCACGAGGTTGTCCGGCGGCAGCCCGCCCTCGGCTTCGCCGCGGTCCATCGAGCCGCGCACGAGGTGCAGCCGCACGCCGATGCGCTGGCGCGCCGCCACGAGCGCCTCCACCTGGTCGCCGCCGGTGCGCGGGAACACGTAGTGGTGGTCGGCCACGGTGGTGCAGCCGGTGAGCGCGAGCCGCGCCAGCCCCGCCGTGCCCGCGGCGTGCGTGATCTCCGCGTCGAGCCGGCCCCACACCGGGTAGAGCGCCACGAGCCACTCGAACAGCGTGTGGTCGGCCGCCATCCCGCGCGTGGCCCACTGGTAGAGGTGGTGGTGGGTATTGACGAGCCCCGGCGTGACCAGGCAGCCGGACGCGTCCACGTGCTCCTCGGCTTCGCCGGTGAAGGCGCCTTCGCCGACTTCGGCGATCACGCCGTTGTCCACGAGTACGTAACCGGAGTCGTATTCGGGGCCGGTCACGGTGGCGATCGCGGCGTTTTCGACGACCGTCCTCATGCGACGCCACCCTTCGCGGTGTCCTTCAGAACGGCCGCGGCTCGCACGGCGTCGAGGATCTTCTCGTACCCCGTGCACCGGCACAGGTTCCCGGCCAGCGCCTCGCGGATCTCCTCGTCGCTCGGCCGGGCCACGCGGTTGAGCAGGTCGTGCGCGGCGACGACCAGTCCCGGTGTGCAGAAACCGCACTGCACGGCGCCGTGGTCCACGAAGGACTGCTGCACGGGGTCGAGGATGTCGCCGTCGGCCAGACCCTCGACGGTGCGCACCGCACGGCCCTCGACCTGGCCGGCCGCGACGAGGCACGAGCACACCGGCACGTCGTCGAGGTACACCGTGCAGGAGCCGCATTCACCCTGCTCACAGGCGTTTTTCGAACCCGGCAGGCCGAGCCGCTCACGCAGCACGTAGAGCAGGCTCTCGCCTTCCCACACGTCGTCGGCCTCGCGGACCTCGCCGTTCACGGTCACGTTCACGCGCACGTGCGCTCACTCCCCCGGTGTTCGTCCCAGGCCCAGGTGAGCGTGCGTCTCGCGAGCACGGCCAGGGCGTGTTTGCGGTAGTCCGCGCTGCCGCGGACGTCGTCGATCGGTGCGGTGGCCGCGGCCACGAGCTCGCCGAAGCGCCGTTTCAGCGAGTCGGCCAACGGTGCGGGCGCGTCCCACGGCAGCTCGGCGGTCAGGAACTCCTCGGCCTCACGGGCCCGGCGCGGCGTCGGCGCCGCCGATCCGATCGCGGCGCCCACCTGGCGTTGCGCCGGGCGCAGGTTGAGCGAGAACGAGCAGACGGCGATCACCATCGCGTTGCGCGTGCCGACCTTCGCGAACTGCTGCGGGCCGGCGTGCGCGGGCAGGTGCACGGCGGTGATCAGCTCGTCGGGCTCCAGCGCGTTGCGCTTCACGCCGAGGTAGAACTCCTCGGCCGGCAGCACCCGCGTGCCGCGCACCGAGGCGACCTCGACCAGCGCGCCGAGCGCGAGCAGCACCGGGTGCGTGTCGCCGGCCGGTGAGGCGGCACCGAGGTTGCCGCCGACCGTGCCGCGGTTGCGGATCTGCGGCGAGCCGACCGTGCGCGACGCCATCGCCAGCGCCGGCAGAGGTTCACCCAGCTCGGTGATCACCCGGGAATAAGGCACCGCGGCGCCGAGCCGCACGGAGTTGTCCGAAGTGGACCACTCAGCCAGCTCGGCGACGCCGGTGAGGTCCAGCAGCGCGGCCGGGCGGCGGTGGTCGAAGTTCAGCTCCACCATCACATCCGTGCCACCGGCGATCGGCACGGCGTCGGGGCGTTGGGCCTTCACGGCCAGCGCCTCGGCCAGGTCGGCGGGTCGCAGGAAATCCACGCTTGAGCTCCTCCCCTCGGGCTGATGTCCCAGTACACGCCGAACGCGCCCGCGCGGCAACGGTGCCCCGCCATGAAAGCCGCCCCAGCGGAAGACCACCCGTTTGTGCTTTCCTACAAGCCTGATGACGACCGTGAGAACCCTGCTGGGCCTGCCCGGCCTGCGCCCGCACCCGAGCACCGCGCAGGACCTGCTCGACCGCGCCGTCACGCGGATCTACGTGACCGAGCTGCCCGACCCGGGCCGCTACCTCACCGCGGGTGAGCTCGTGCTGTCCGGGCTGCTGTGGTGGCGCGCGCCGGGGGACGCCGAGCCGTTCGTGGCGGCGCTGGCCGCGAGCGGGGCCGCGGCCCTGGCCGCCTCGGGTGCCGACGCCGGCGGGATCCCGGCCGACGTGGTCGACACGTGCGCGCGCCACGGCATCCCGCTGCTGGAAGTGCCGCCCGACCTGTCGTTCGCCGTGGTCACCGAACGCGTGGTGCTCGCGCTGGCGGCCGCCGCCGACGGGGCGCGCAAACGCTTGCTCACCGCCGCCGCGGAAGACGCGCCGCTGGACGACCTGCTGGCCCGCGCGGCCGAGGAGCTGGGCACGGCGTGCTGGGTGCTGTCGGGCGTGCCGCGGGTGGTGGCCGGCACGGCGGCCCTGCCGGTGTCGGCGGCCGAGCCCGTGCGCCAGTTCGCCGCCGCCCGCGCCCGCCCGACGGCGGCGGGCGGCCTCACCGTGCTGCCGGTGGAGAGCCGCCACGCGGTGCCGTGGCTGCTCGCCGTGGACGGACCGCTGAGCACCGCGCAGACGGAGCTCGCCGAGGAGCTGGCGGGGCTCGTCGGGTTGGCTCGCGCGCGGTCGCGACTGACGGCGGCGCCACTCGGCGGACAGGTGCGCGCGGTCGCATTACGCACGCCGGACAGCGCGGAGGCCGACGACGTGCTCGCCGAACTCCTGGCCACCACCGGACTCGCGGTCACGCCCACCGGCAGCCACGACCACTCCGAAGCCCTCGCCCTCGTCGCCGACGACGGTTCGTGGCCCGCCGGCTGGGCCGACGACGCGGTGACCGCTCTGTCCACAGTGGAACCCCTGCTGCGCGCGACGCGGATCCTCGCCGGCGTCAGCGACGCCGTGCCCGCGGCGGAATCACGCGGCGCGTTCGAGGTGGCGCGCCACGCGCTTTCCCTCGCGGCCGGCCGCGAAGGCGACGTGGTGGTCGTGCCCGCCGCAGAGGTGGGCGTGCACCAGCTGCTTTTGGCCGGCACTTCCGTGGACCTGCGCGCCGCCCTGCGCCGGCGCCTGCTCGGGCCGCTGCTCGACTACGACGCCGAGCAGCACTCCGACCTCGTGCACACGGTACGAGTGTTCCTCGAATGCTCCGGCTCGCCCACGCGCGCTGCGAAAGCCCTGCACATCCACGTCAACACCCTGCGCTACCGCATCGGCCGCGCCGCCGAGCTGCTCGGCGTCGACCTCACGGACTTCGTCGCCCAGGTCGACGTCTACCTAACACTAACGTCGGAGTCCTGAACACCACGAAGGGCGCCCTCACGGACTCCGAGTCCCTCACGGCGCCCTTCACAGCTCTACGGCCAACCAAACCCAGCCGACCTTTGCCAACCACGGCGCGAGATCGCGCCGGTTTCTTCTCGACCGATGTGGGCGGCCCCCCGGGCCGACCATGTCGGTCGAGAAGGAGCCGGCTTGAGGCGATCTCGCACGCCCCGCCGGAGGCGGGGCCAAAATTACAGCGCCTTGGTGGCGCGGTCCGCCACCAGTCGCAGGAACCGGCCCGGGTCGGCCAGTTCGCCGCCCTCCGCGAGCAGGGCCATGCCGTGCAGGAGTTCCGCCGTCTCCGCGAGCGAGCCGTCCGACGGGTTCTCCGCGAAGGCCTTGCGCAGGCCGGTGACCAGCGCGTGGTCCGGGTTCAGCTCCAGGACGCGCTTGATCTGCGGCATCTCCTGGCCCATCGCGCGGTACATCTTCTCCAGCGTCGGCGTCATGTCGCCGGAGTCGCCGACGATGCACGAGGGCGACGTGGTGAGGCGCGAGGAGAGGCGGACCTCCTTGACGCTGTCGGTGAGCGTCGCCGACATCCACTTGAGCAGGTCTTCGAACTCGGCCTTCTGCTCGTCGGACGTCTCGTCGCCGCCCAGGTCGACCTCGCCCTTCGCCACGGACTGGAAGGACTTCTCCTCGAAGCCGCCCACGCCGTCGACCCACATCTCGTCGACCGGGTCCGTGAGGATGAGGACCTCGTAACCCTTGGCGCGGAACGCTTCCAGGTGCGGCGAGTTCTCGACCACCGTGCGCGAGTCGCCGGTGAGGTAGTAGATGTGCTCCTGGCCGTCCTTCATGCGCGACACGTAGTCGCGCAGCGAGGTCGGCTTCTCGGCGTGGTGCGTGGACTCGAACGACGAGATGTCGAGGATCGCCGTGCGGTTGTCCGGGTCGTCGAGCAGGCCCTCCTTCACCGCGCGGCCGAACTCGCGCCAGAACGTGGCGTACTTCTCGGCTTCCTCGGTCATCATCGTCTTGATGGTGGAGAGGATCTTCTTCTCCAGCCGGCGCCGGATCGCGCGGATCTGGCGGTCCTGCTGCAGGATCTCGCGCGACACGTTGAGCGAGAGGTCCTGCGCGTCGACGACACCCTTCACGAAGCGCAGGTAGGTCGGCATCAGCGCTTCGCAGTCGTCCATGATGAACACGCGCTTCACGTACAGCTGCACGCCGCGCTTCGCGTCGCGCATGAAGAGGTCCATCGGCGCCTGCGACGGGATGAACAGCAGCGCCTGGTACTCGAACGTGCCCTCCGCCTGCATGCGGACGGTTTCGAGCGCGTTGTTCCAGTCGTGGCTGATGTGCTTGTAGAACTCCTGGTACTCCTCGTCGGAGACCTCGGACGAGGGGCGGGCCCACAGCGCCTTGCGGGAGTTCACCGTCTCGAACTCCGGCGCCGCTTCCTCGGCACCCTCCTCGGTGCTTTCGGTGCCCTGCTTGAGCATCCGCACCGGCCAGGTGATGAAGTCGGAGTACCGCTTCACGATCTCGCGGACCTTCCACTCCGACGTGTAGTCGAAGAGGTGGTCCTCGTCGTCGGCCGGCTTCAGGTGCAGCGTCACGGCCGTGCCCTGCGGCGCGTCGGCCACCGGCTCGATCGTGTAAGTGCCTTCGCCCTCGGACTCCCAGCGCACGCCGTCGGCCGTGCCGGCCTTGCGCGTGACGAGGGTGACCTTGTCGGCGACCATGAAGCTCGAATAGAACCCGACGCCGAACTGGCCGATGAGGTCCTGCGACCCGGCGGCGTCCTGCGACTCCTTGAGCTTGCGCAGGAACTCGGCGGTGCCCGACTTGGCGATGGTGCCGATCAGGTTCACCACGTCGTCGCGGCTCATGCCGATGCCGTTGTCGCGCACGGTGAGCGTGCGCGCGTCCTTGTCCAGCGCGATCTCGACGTGCAGATCGGCGGTGTCGGCCTCGAGGTCCTTGTCGCGGTAGGTCTCCAGGCGCAGCTTGTCGAGCGCGTCGGAGGCGTTGGAGACCAGCTCGCGCAGGAAGATGTCCTTGTTCGAGTAGATCGAGTGGATCATCAGCTGCAGCAGCTGGCGCGCCTCGGACTGGAACTCGAGCGTCTCCGCCTGCGCGCTTTCTTCGACCGCGGCATTTTCAACCATGGTGTCGTTGTTCCTTTCCCACCCCACACCAGAAAGACGGCCGCGAGCCTACCCGGACGGTGCCGAGCCGCGTCGGCTAGGCGAGGCGGCGGGCGTAGCGGTCGAGCGTGGCCGCGTCGAACGGCAGCTCGGCGGCTTCCAGCGCGCCGCAGTGCAGGCCGCCCAGGAGGTAGCGGGCCAGTGCCTCGGCCGTGGCCGGTTCGTCGAGGACGCCGGCCGACGTCTGGGCCGCGTAGTCGCTGAGGCGCTTCGCCGCGGCAGGAAAGCCTTCGCGGTAGAAGGCGTACGTGGCGGCGAAGCGGGTCGGCAGCTGGTTGGGGTGCAGGTCCCAGCCCTGGTAGAAGCCGTTTTCCAGCGAGCGGCGCACGAGCCGCAGGTGCTCGGCCCACGCCCCCGGCAGGTCGTCGCCGAGCGGGAGCCGGTTGGTGGAGCCGTCGGACAGGCGCACGCCGGTGCCGGCGGCCGCGACCTGCATGAGCTGCTTCGCGAAGTCGGCCGCCGGGTGGGCCATGCTCTGGTACGCGGCGGCGATGCCGAGGCCCGCGCTGTAGTCGTAGGTGCCGTAGTGCAGGCCGGAGCAACGCCCGGCCGCGGCTTGGATGATCCGCGCCACCGACACCGTGCCGTCGTGGGCGAGGATCGACTGCGCGGTCTCGATCTGCACCTCGAAGCGCAGCGTGCCCTCGGCCAGTCCGTACGCGGTTTCGAGCCGGGCCAGCACGTCGGCGGCGACCTCGACCTGCTCGACCGCGGTCACCTTCGGCAGCGTGACCACGAACCCGTCGGGCAGCTCGCCGTTGCTCAGCAGCCCGGTCAGGAACAGGTCCAGCGTGCGGATGCCGCGCCGGCGCGTGGCGGCCTCGAAGCTCTTGAACCGGATGCCGACGAACGGGGTGCCGCCGGTGGTCGCGAGCGTCTGCCCGGCCGCGAGGGCAGCGGCGTCTTCAGCTTCATCGCCGGGGTTGCCGAAGCCGTCTTCGAAGTCGATCCGCAGGTCCTCGATCGGCTCGGTGAGCAGCTTCGCGCGCACGCGCTCGGCGACGTCCGGGTCGAGGCCGAGCACGTCGCCGCGCTCGACGAACACCCGCATCGCCTGCTTGCCCCAGTCGGCGACCAGGCGCGTGCGGTACTGGGACGCCGGCACGTACACGGTGTGCACGGGCCGGCGGCCCGGCGGCTCACCGGGGTACAGCGCCGCCACGCGCGCGTCGGCCTCGGCCAGGCGCGCGTCGGCGGCGGTGTAGACGTCCTCGGTGAGCCGGCCGTTCGCCATTACTTGATGTGCTCGTAGGCCGGGAGCGTGAGGAAGTCCGGGAACTCGTCGGCCAGCGCGACCTGCTCGAACAGCTCGACGGCCGGGGTGAGCACGTCTTCCTTGACCTCGGCCGACAGCTCGCCGCGGACCTCGGCCAGCACGCCGCGCACGAGCTCCGCGGTGACCTGGTCGCCGGTGTCGAGCGTGGTGCCGTTCTTCACCCACTGCCAGATCTGCGAGCGCGAGATCTCGGCCGTGGCCGCGTCCTCCATCAGGTTGTGGATGGCCGCCGCGCCATTGCCGCTCAGCCAGGAGGCGATGTAGCGGATGCCGACCTCCACGGCGGCGCGCAGGCCGGCCGCGGTGGCGCTGCCGGGCGTCGAGGCGACGTCGAGCAGCTGGTCGGCGGTCACGCTGACCTCGTCGCGGGTGCGCTCGAGCTGGTTCGGCCGGTCGCCGAGGACCTTGTCGAACTCCTCCTTGCAGAGGGCGACCATGCCGGGGTGCGCGACCCAGGAGCCGTCGAACCCGTCGGCCGCCTCGCGCGCCTTGTCGGCGTGGACCTTCTCGAACGCGCCCTCGTTGACCTTCGGGTCCTTGCTCGGGATGAACGCGGCCATGCCGCCGATCGCGAACGCGCCGCGCTGGTGGCAGGTGCTCACGAGCAGCTCGGTGTAGGCGCGCATGAACGGCGCGGTCATGGTCACCGAGTTGCGGTCCGGCAGCACGAACTTCTCGCCCGCGTCGCGGAAGTACTTGATCACGCTGAACAGGTAGTCCCAGCGGCCGGCGTTGAGGCCCGAGGCGTGCTCACGCAGCTCGTAGAGGATCTCTTCCATCTCGAACGCGGCCGGGATCGTCTCGATCAGCACGGTGGCGCGCACGGTGCCGTGCTCGATGCCCAGCGTCTTCTCGGAGTGGGTGAACACGTCGTTCCACAGCCGCGCTTCGAGGTGGCTTTCCATCTTCGGCAGGTAGAAGTACGGGCCCTTGCCGCGCTTGAGCAGCTCGGCGGCGTTGTGGAAGAAGTACAGGCCGAAGTCCACGAGCGCGCCGACAGCCTGGCGGCCGCCGAAGGTGAGGTTGCGCTCGTCGAGGTGCCAGCCGCGCGGGCGGACCACGATGGTGGCGTGCTCCACGTCGTCCTTGAGGGCGTAGCTCTTGCCGCCGCTCTCCAGCGTGATGGTCTCGCGGATGGCGTCGGACAGGTTGACCTGGCCGGACACCACGTTGGCCCAGTGGGGCGTGTTGGCGTCCTCGAAGTCGGCGAGCCACACCTTGGCGCCGGAGTTGAGGGCGTTGATGGTCATCTTGCGGTCGGTGGGACCGGTGATCTCCACGCGGCGGTCGCGCAGCGCGGCGGGCGCCTCGGCGACCTTCCAGTCGCCCTCGCGGATCGCCTTCGTCTCCGGCAGGAAGTCGAGCCGGCCAGTCGTGCGGGCCTCTTCGCGGCGCTTGCCGCGGGCCTTGAGCAGCTCGTCCCGGCGCGCCGCGAAGGCGTCGTGCAGCCCCGCCAGGAAGGCGAGGGCTTCCGGCGTCAGGATCTCGTCGCCGCGCTCAACCGAGTCGCCGAGGACCTGGACTTCAGACATGCGAAACACCCCGAGTCGTTCTTTGGATAACGTCCCTACGGTTTTTACCTGACGGACTATAGTTTCTGCATAGCGGAAGCTCAAGACGACCTGTGAGGAGGGCCACGGTGGCGGCTGAGAAAGGCGGACGGGACGGCGGCGTCCAGTCACTGCAGCGCGCGTTCGAGCTGCTGGAGCACCTCGCGGACACCGGCGGGGAGGCCAGTCTCTCGGAGCTCGCGACCCTGTCCGGGCTGCCGATGCCGACCATCCACCGGCTGATCCGCACGCTGGTGGACCTCGGGTACGTCCGGCAGAACACCAACCGCCGCTACGCGCTCGGCGCGCGGCTCATCCGCCTCGGCGAGAACGCCAGCATGCAGTTCGGCTCGTGGGCGCGGCCGCTGCTCGTGGAGCTCGTCGAGGAGGTCGGCGAGACGGCCAACCTCGCCGTGCTGGAGCGCGACGAGGTCGTGTACGTGGCCCAGGTGCCCTCCAAGCACTCCATGCGCATGTTCACCGAGGTCGGCCGCCGCCTGCTGCCCCACGGCACCGGCGTCGGCAAGGCCATGCTCGCGCAACTGCCCGCCGACGACGTCGCCGCGCTGCTCACGCGCACCGGCATGCCCGCGTACACCGAGCACACCTTCACCGACCCTTCTTCGCTCGCTGCGGAGCTGACCCGCATCGCTTCGCAGGGCTACGCGCTCGACGAAGCCGAGCAGGAGCTGGGCGTGCGCTGCATCGCCGTGGCGGTGCCCGGCATGCCGGTACCCGCGGCGGTCTCCGTGTCCGGCCCGTCGGGCCGCCTGACCGCCGACGCGGTGGCGAGCATCGCGCCGGTGGTGCAGAAGATCGCGGATCGGCTTTCGCAGCAGCTGCCGGTCACCTGAGTTCGCCGGCCAGCATGTCCATCAGCAGGCCGTCGTGGAAGGTGCCGTCGGGGCCGCGTTCGTAGGCGCGCAGGAGGCCGATCGGGCGGAAGCCGAGCTTGGTGTAGACGTGGATGGCCGTGGTGTTGGTGGCGGCCGGGTCGATGGTGAGCCGGTGGTGGCCCTGGGCGAACAGGTGGTGGGCCAGGGTGCGGATGGCTTCGGTGCCGAGGCCGCGGCCGTGGTGGGCCGGGTCGATCGCGATGTCGATGCCGGCGTGGCGGTACTGCGGGTCGAGCTCCTCGGAGCTCTGGATGAGGCCGACGGTCTCGCCGTCGAGGTCGATGGCGTAGCTGGCGAAGCCGGGTTCGACCTCGTAGAGGCTTTCGACCTCGTGCACGGCGTCGCCCCACCAGAGGGCGACTTCGGGCGTGGCGAGGATTTCCTGGGCGCGGGCGCGGTCGTCCGCGGTGAGCGGACGCAGGCGCACGCGCGGGCCTTCGATGATCATCACTGGGTTCCTCTCGTCCGGGAAAAAACGGCGGGTGAACGAGAGGCGCGAGGTGGTCCGCGAGGGCGTCAAAGCATGTCGGCAGTGTGCGCCCGCGCGGACCGGGGTGTCACCTCAATTCGTGGTGACCTGGTCGTCGACCTTCACAGAGTAGTGCACGTTGCTGCCGTTCACGGTGTCGATGGTCGCCGTGAGGCCGGCCTTGATGGTGCCGTCGACGAGCTGGCAGCGCATCTGCTGCCCCACCTTCGCGTCGATCGCCCCGGGGCAGGTGATCGTGTCCGGACGGCGGCCCACGGACTTCTCCAGCGCGTCGGAGATTCCTCGCTCCAGATCGGCTTTCGCCACCCGGCGCGTCACTTCGACGTGCGCGGAACACCCGGCCAGCAACGCGATACCGCACACAGCCACAACAACCCGACGCAACACAGCCAGCCTCCTCAGGCCCAGACGGAACGGGGAACCAAATCGAGCAGATCGCACCGCAGATCCAAGGCGGCGACGAGTTTTTCGGGATCACGTTGATCGGAGCCGCTGTCGAGGAAATCGAGGTTCGCGCCGAGCAAGGTGAAGCCGCGGAACTTCCGCGGGTCGGTTTTCAGGAAGTGGGTGACCTGGGGGACGAGCACGGCGCGGGCGAACCGCTCGTCGCCGGTGCTCACCTGGTAGCGCTCGTCGAACTCGGGATCGCCCACCTTGAGGTCGCCGCGCTTGATCTTGTCGTTCACGCGGCTCGCGAGCGGCACCGCAGGCATCACCTGCAAGGCCGGGCCGAGTTTCGGCGCGCGCACCCACACGACCCGCGAGTCACGGATGCCACTCTGGTACCAACGCACCCTGAGCCTGGCGCTGAGGAACGGTCGCCCCCGGTGCGTTCCGCTCACGATCTCGTGCGCTTCCAACGCTTCGGGCGGCCGGGCGAAGATGTCGCGTGGCGAGAAGATCTCGTCCGCAATGGACACGAGCATGGACTGGTCGCCTTCGCTGTAGAAGGCGCAATACGAGTCGTTGCGCTCTTCGTACCGCCAGCCCCGCCGCGACGCTTCCTCCCTCAACCGCTGCAGCAGAGCGGCGTTGTCACGCTTGGAGCTCCGGTAGCTCCACACTGCGAACCACGTGATCGCGCCCGCGATCAGCAGCGTGCCACCGATCACGATGACGAGGATCAACGCGGTGCTCACCGGGTCGGCTCCTGGTCGAACACGCTGAAGTCGTCGAACTCGCCTTCCTGCGGTGCTTCGCGGGCCACCGGACGCGCGGGCGGCGGCGCGGCCGCGACCGGACGCGGCGCGCCGAAGAGCTGCTCGTCGGAGTCCAGCACGCGGTCGAGCAGCTCGGTGTCGCCGAGGCCCCGGCGCACGACGTCGGCCTGCAGGCGCGCGGCCGCGGCCTGCGCCTCACCGATCGCGCGCAGCACATCGGCCGACAGCACCGCCGGATCGGTTTCCCGGGCCCGTTCGCTGAAGGTGACGGACGCGATCGCGCCGCCGGGGCCGGCCACCACGGTGACCACGCCGTCGGGGGAAGTGGCGCTGCCCATCGCGTCTTTCAGCTCGTCGGCCACGCGCCGGTACGCCTCGGCGCGCAAGCGGTTGTCGGTCGCGGCCGCGTCGATCGCTTCGATGCGGGCCAGCAGCTGCCGTGCGGTGTCGTTCATGCCGCGCGCTCCGGCTTGATGGTGGCCAGGAACTCCTGGAAGCCGTCGATAACGTGCTCGAACTGGTTCTCCAGCAACGCGGACAGCACCACGTGCAGCACGGCCCGGCGCTCGGGCGCCTGCTGGTCGCGCATCACCATGAACACCTGGAACTGCACGATGTCCACCTGCTTGCCCTTGAGCCCCACGGTCAGCTTCACCGCCTGCGTGAGCCCGGGGTTCTCCGCGGAGCCGACCTCGTTGCGCCGCCCGAGCTGCACCCCCGCCGCCCCCGCGGTCCGCAGCTTTTCGACGGCCTCGTCGCCGATCGCGGTGAGCGGGGCGTCGTCCTCGCGCAGCTCGCCGGTGATCGTGATGTTCGCCGTGAAGCCTTCACGCGACGACCCGGTGTTGAGCGCGACGAATGCCGCGTCGGGTGTGCCGACCTCGTCCGGGGGGACCGATCGCCACCCGTCCGGCAGCTCGAACACGATCGGGACGGGGAGGGTGCCAACCACTGTGTGTACTCCGAATCTCCTGGTGGGGGTGGTCAGAAGCCGAGGAAGTCGCCGACCGCGCCGGCGGCGTTCGCGATGCCGTGCCCGACGTCGGAGGCCACGTCGGCGACGTCACCGGCCACGTCCTGCACGGTGTCGACGACCTCACCCGGGTCGATGCTGATGTCGAACCCGACCTTGCCACCGATGCCCAGCGCCACGCCGAGTGAAGCGCCGACGTGGAACTTCCCGTCGTCGCCCATGCCGAACTGCCCGGACGCCTCGGCCCCGACCCCGGCCCAGGCCTCGCCGTGCACACCGGCGGTGACACCGCCGACCTCGGCGCCCGCGTTGCCCTCGATCCGAGCGCCCGCGAAGCCCTCGAGGCTGCCTTGCATCCCGGACCAGCCGATCGAACCCTGCGCGGACGCCTTGGCCCCGACCTCGGCGGAGGCGTCGCCCTTGATCGACATGTGGTCGCCGTAGTGGATCTCGCCCTGGGCGCTGCCCTTGGCCAGGTACGCCTCGGCCGACGCCCCCGCGTTGAGCCCCAGCGGGCCCGCCCCGGCGTGCGCCTCCGCACCGGCGCCGATCGCGGCGCCCTCGACCTTGCCGCTGCCGCCGAAGGTGCCGTCGCCGAACTTGCCGTCGAGCGAGCCGTCGACGAGGTCGACGCCCGCCGATGCGGACACGGTGCTTTCCGAGGTGTCGATGCCGAACTTTTCGAGCAGGCCGCCGAGCTTGTCGGTGAGCATGCCGTCGGACTGCGTGCCGAACTCGCGGGAGTAGTTCTTGCTCTTCCCGTGGCTTTGCCAGCCGCCGGGATCCTCTTCGACCCACTCCTTCTTCTCGTCGTCCCACACCGGCTTCTTGTTCCGGTGGTCCGCGCCGAACTCGTGGCCGTCGCCGAGGTCTTTCTTGTAAGTGCCGTCCGATTCCTTCTTGAACCCCAGCTTTTCAGCCGTGGAGCCACCGATCTCTTCGAGCTCGGCCCGCGCCGCGGCGAGGATCCGCTCGGCCTGCTGCGTCGCACCCTGGCCGGGGTCGGCGAACGCCGGGATCTGGTGTCCCCCGGTGAGGGCCCGGTACGCGTCCACCGTCCACTGCGCCGACGCCGCCCGCGTGGCCGCCTGGCCCTGCGTGTACAGCTCGAGCGCCTGCTGCGCTTTCGCCTGGCTCCGGGTCAACACGTCGCCGTAGTCGGCCAGCGCGTTGGCGCCGGTGCCCAGCACACCGATGGTTTCGAACCACTTCTTCGGCTCCTGGCCGAAAGTCTCGCGGAACCGGTCACTCGCCTCACCGGTCCACTGCTTCGCGTCGACGCCGGAGAGGCCGTCGGAGATCGCGGCCATCTTCTGGATGTTGCGGACCATGTCCTTGAGGTCACCCGAGATGAACCGCGGTTCCCCGGGGATGAGCTCCTTCGGGTCGGTCGTCTCCCCCAGCTCGGCGGCCATCAGAACACCGGCCCGTCGGTGTCGACCGGGTTCTCGTCCACCGGGTTCTCTTCCACACCGGCACGCGCGCCGGGGAACAGCTGCCGGGACCGCTCCGGGCTCATCACGCCGGCCGGGCCGTCGTCGATCGAGCCGCTGATGCGCCCGGTGCCGCCACCGGTCCACTCGGGACCACGCGGCTCTTCGGCGGCACGCGCGAGAGCGCCGCTGAGCGGGGCGAAGAACGCGCCACCGGAGGACGGCTTGCCGTGCCCACCGAGAGCGTCGAGTGCCTTCGAGGCGACCGCGACGATCGAATCGCCCGCGGCACCGTCGGCCGCCGCGTAGCGCACCGCCGCCGTGCGCAGGTCTTCGCCGTGGCCCTGGGCCTTACCGGCCAGACCGTCGACCACCGACTTGAGGTCGTCGACGAAGCTTCCCCAGCCCGCCTGCACGCCGGCGTGGCCGTAGTCGCCGCTCGGCCCCTGCCACAGCAGGCCCGCGGCACTCCCGACCACATCGCCGATCGTGTCGGCGGCGCGCTCGAGATCTTCAGTTACGGCGTCGAACCCGCCCGTCATCCCCGCGAACCCCTCGTCCGGCTGTCACGACGAGATCACCGTGGCAGAGACCGGCGGGGGTTCTGCGCCATTCGCCTGTTGATCACCTCAACGGGCGAATCTTGTCTCAGCCCAGCAGGGCGTCGACGAACGCGCCCGGCTCGAACGGCGCGAGGTCGTCCGGGCCTTCGCCGAGGCCGACGAGCTTCACGGGCACCCCCAGCTCCTTCTGGACCTGGAAGACGATGCCGCCCTTGGCGGTGCCGTCGAGCTTGGTGAGCACGATGCCGGTCACGTCGATCACCTCGGAGAACACCCGCGCCTGCGCGAGGCCGTTCTGGCCCGTGGTGGCGTCGAGGACCAGCAGCACCTCGTCGACCTTGGCCTGCTTCTCCACGACCCGCTTGACCTTGCCGAGCTCGTCCATGAGGCCGGTTTTGGTGTGCAGGCGCCCGGCGGTGTCGACCAGGACCGCGTCGGCGCCCTCGTCGATGCCGCGCTTCACCGCGTCGAACGCGACGGCGGCGGGATCGGCGCCTTCCTTGCCGCGCACGACCGCCGCGCCCACGCGTTCGCCCCAGGTCTGCAACTGCTCGGCGGCCGCGGCGCGGAACGTGTCGGCCGCGCCGAGGACCACGGTCGAGCCCTGCGCCACGAGCACCCGCGCGAGCTTGCCGGTGGTGGTGGTCTTGCCGGTGCCGTTCACGCCGGCGACGAGCACCACGGCGGGCTGCTTCTTGCCGTCGACCTCGTGGGGCAGCGCGCGCACGGCGCGGACGGCGTCCGTGGACAGGGAAGCGGTGAGGACCTCGCGCAGCACCTCGCGCGCGTCGGCCGGTGTGCGCACGGCACGGCGGGAAAGCTCGTCGCGCAGGCGCTCCACGATCTGGGTCGTGGTGGCCGCGCCGAGGTCGGCGATGAGCAGCGAGTCCTCGACGTCCTGCCAGGAGTCCTCGTCGAGGTCGCCGGCGCCGAGCAGGCCCAGGAGGCTCTGGCCGAACATCGAGCGCGACTTCGACAGGCGCCCGCGCAGGCGCTCGAGCCGCCCGGTCGCGGGGTCGATCTCCTCGAGGGCGGTGACGGGCTCGATCGGCTCGACGGTGCCCTCGACCGGCGCGGCCGCGGGACCCTCGGCCGGCGCCGCCGGGCGAGGGGCGGGCTCGACCTCCGGCTCGGGCAGCTTGACGTCGCGCATCGTGCGCTGGTCGGAATCGCGCGGCACCGCGGCGTCGTCGCCCACGGCGGGCTGGCCGTCGACCTCCGGCCGGTCCTCTACGGGGTGTTCGGCGGGCGCGACGGCCTCGGCCTCACCCCCGGGCGCGAAGGTGATGCCGCCGGCCGCGGTGTACCCGCCGCCCTTCGGCTTCTCCTCGACCTTGCGCGTCTGTTCGAGGCTGATCCGCCGCCGACGTGCGATGAGCAGCCCGGACACCAGCACGGCGACCAGGACGACGACGGCGACGATGACGATCCAGAACCAGGTGCTCGACACGGACCCATCCTGTCATCCGCTCCCGGGCTCCACCGGACACCCCACCGCGCTGGTGCCTTCAGGCCAACGGATAACTCGTCGAGTTCCGATTCGGCCAAGACTTCACGACGTGGCTTGCGTCACCGCTTCACCCCGGCTAAACCACTCCGGATGAAAACCCACGGCTTCCGCGTGCTCGGCCTCCTTTCGGGGACTTCGGTCGACGGCATCGACGTCGCCGTCGCCGAGTTGCACGCCGAACGCGACACCGTGGTGCTCACCCCGCTCGGTGAGCTCGACGTGCCCTTCGCCGCCGAAACCCGCGAAGCCGTGCTGCGCGCGCTGCCGCCCAACCCGAGCAGCGCCGAAGCGCTCACCATCCTCGACACCCGCGTCGGCCAGGCGTTCGCCGAAGCCGCGGCCCAGGGCATCGCCGAACACGGGCCGGTCGACGTGATCGCCTCGCTCGGCCAGACCGTGTTCCACTGGGTCGAGCGCGGCGCGGCGCTCGGCACGCTGCAGCTGGGCCAGCCCGCGTGGATCGCCGAACGCACGGGCACGCCGGTGGTCGCCGACCTGCGCATCCGTGACATCACCGCCGGCGGCCAGGGCGCGCCGCTGGCCGGCACGCTCGACGCGCTGTGGCTGCGCGGCCTCGCCGAAGAGTCCGGAAAACCCGTGGCCGCCCTGAACCTCGGCGGCATCGCCAACATCACGGTCGTGGACGGCAGCGGCACCGTGCTCGCCTACGACACCGGTCCCGCCAACGCGTTGCTCGACCTCGCCGCGGCCCGCGTGAGCGGCGGCGAGCAGCACGCCGACGTCGACGGGAAGCTCGCGCTGGCCGGCCAGGTCCGCCGGGACCTGCTCGACCGCCTGCTCGCCGATCCCTACTTCGCCGCCGCACCACCGAAATCCACCGGCAAGGAACACTTCCACCGCGACTATCTCGACACGGCGCTCGCCGGGCTGCCCCCGCTTTCGCCCGAAGACCTCCTGGCCACGCTCACCGAACTCACCGCGGCCACGGTCGCCGCCGAATGCCGGCGCCACGGCGTGGCCACCGTCGTCGGCTCGGGCGGCGGCATGCGCAACCCGGCCGTGACGGCGGCGCTGGCGGCCGACCTGCCCGGCGTGGCGCTGCGCACCAGCGACGACCTCGGTCTGCCCGCCGCGGGCAAAGAGGCGTACCTCACCGCGCTGCTCGGCTGGCTGAGCTGGTGCGGCGTGCCGGGTACGCTGCCGTCCGCCACCGGCGCCCGCGGCCCCCGGCTGCTCGGTGCGCTCACACCCGGCGCGCACCCCCTGAACCTTCCGGCCCCACTGGGGGGCACCGTGACCCGCTTGCGGGTTTCGGAAGTCGGCGCTCGAGGGTAGGAGAAACCGCATGAACCCAGTCGATCTGGTGATCGTCATCGTGTACCTGGCGGCGATGCCGATCATCGGCGTGCTGGTCGGCCGCAGGCAGAAGTCCGCGAACGACTACTTCGTCGGCGAGCGCAGCATGCCCTGGTGGGCCGTCACGCTCTCGGTCGTGGCCACCGAGACGTCCACGCTCACCGTGATCTCCACGCCCGGCCTGGTCTTCGGCAGCGAGTTCCTCTTCCTCGAGGTGGCGTTCGGGTACATCCTCGGCCGCATCGTCGCCGCGTTCGTGCTGTTGCCCCGGTACTTCCGGGGCAACTACGTGAGCGCGTACGAGTTCCTCGGCCGCCGCTTCGGACGTGGGCTGCAGGGCACGGCGTCGGTCACCTTCGTGGTCACGCGGCTGCTCGCCGAAGGCCTGCGGCTGTTCGCCGGCGCCATCCCGATCAAGGCGATCCTCGACCACTACGGCATCCACACGTCCTACTGGCACATCGTGGTGCTGCTGACCGCGCTCACGCTGATCTACGCCTTCGTCGGCGGCATCAAGTCCGTGATCTGGGTCGACGTGATCCAGTGGTCGCTCTACGTCCTCGGCGCGATCGGCGCGGTCGTGTTCCTCACGACCAAGCTGCCCGACGGCTGGACCTCGATCGCCGCGAGCCAGGGTCGGTTCCAGCTCACCGACTTCACGTCGAACATCATCACCAGCCCGTACGCGTTCGTGGGCGCCGTGGTCGGCGGCGCGTTCCTGTCGATGGCCTCGCACGGCGCGGACCAGCTGATCGTCGGACGGCTGCTGTCGACCAAGAGCCTGCGCGACGGCCAGCGCGCGCTCATCGGCTCGTCGTTCGTGGTGTTCGTGCAGTTCGCGCTGTTCCTGGTGGTCGGCGCGATGCTGTGGGTCTACACGGGTGGCAAGACCGGGGCCACGGCCACCGCGGTCGCCGCCGGCAAGATGTCCGGCGACGACGTGTTTTCCAACTTCATCGTGAACGACCTGCCGGTGGGGCTCTCGGGCCTGCTGATCGCCGGCATCCTCGCGTCCACGATGGGCGCGCTGGCCTCGGCGCTCAACGCCCTGTCCACCTCCACCATCGCCGACCTCTACCAGCGCTTCACGAAGCGGTCGGTGGAGGACTCGAAGCTGCTGCGCCACGGTCGCATGTGGACGCTGATCTGGGCCGTGGTGTTCGCGATCTTCGCGTCGCTGTTCACCAACTCGAAGGACCCGGTGATCCAGCAGGGCCTCGGCATCGTCGGCTACACCTACGGCGCGCTGCTCGGGTCGTTCTTCCTCGGCCTGATCGTGAAGAAGGCGCGCCAGGCCGACGCGGTGATCGCGTTCGCGTGCTCGGTGGTGGGCATGGCGTTCCTGATCCTGTTCGTGAAGTTCGACAAGGCGACCACGGCCGTGCACCTGCAGTTCGGCGCGGCCACGAAGACGCTCGTGCCGCTGGCCACCTACTGGTACACGTTCGTCGGCGTGGTGATCACGATGGTCGTCGGCGGGCTGCTCGCGCTGCGCCACCGCGACGCCGACCCGCACGCCGCGGAGGTCGACGCCCCGCAGGCCGAAGTCACCGTCTGATCGCCCGATCGAGAAATTTTTCCCCGATCGGGTGAACCGTCCCGGGGTGGGCGCTCGTGCACCTGACGAGCGCCCGCCACCGGATGGCGGGCCCGGATCAGGCGGGGACGATGAAGCGGATTTCTCTGGCACTGGCGGCGGGTTCGATGATCCTCCTGGGCGGGGCGACGGCGTGTTCGTCGGCCACCGGGGCAGCCGCGGCCGACCCGGCGGCGGCGAAAGCGGCGGCGGGTGCGGAAAGCCAGGCCGGAACGCAGGCGGGCGCCCAGCCGGGCTCCCCCGCCGGTTCGCAGGACGGCTCCCCCGAGGTGATCGCGGCCCCGGCCCAGGTGCAGGTGCCGCCGGGCAACAAGCGCGCCGCCACCTTCCACGGCGAAGGCGTGCAGATCTACGGCTGCACCGACGGCGCGTGGACGCTGACCAAGCCCTCGGCCATCATGTCCGACGGCGGCAAGGCCGTGGCCCTGCACGACAAGGGCCCGATCTGGACCTCCACTGTGGACGGCAGCACGGTCGCCGCCACCGCCGTGCCGGGCAAGGCCGTGCAGCACGCCGACGCGATCCCCGAGATCCTGCTGAAGTCCGATCAGGACAGCGGCAAGGGCGTGTTCGGCACCGTCACCTACATCCAGCGCCTCGCGACCAAGGGCGGCCTCGCGCCGAAGAGCTCGTGCAACGCGGGCGACGTGACCGCCACGCCGTACTCGGCCGAGTACGCCTTCTGGACCGCGAACTGAAGCACCGCAAAGGAAAAGGGGCTCCCCGAACCTCGGGAAGCCCCTTTTCGCACGGTCAGCTTCAGACGGCGGGCACCGGCTCTTCGTCCTCGGCGCGCAGGCGCTGCGAGATCACCTTCGTGATGCCGTCGCCCTGCATGCTCACGCCGTAGAGCGCGTCGGCGATCTCCATGGTCGGCTTCTGGTGGGTGATGATGATCAGCTGCGACGAGTCGCGCAGCTGCTCCAGCAGCCCGATCAGCCGGCGCATGTTGGTGTCGTCGAGCGCCGCCTCGACCTCGTCCATCACGTAGAACGGTGAGGGGCGGGCGCGGAAGATGGCCACCAGCATGCCCACGGCCACCAGCGACTTCTCGCCACCGGACAGCAGCGACAGCCGCTTCACCTTCTTGCCCGGCGGACGCGCCTCGACGTCGACGCCGGTGGCCAGCAGGTCGTTGGGCTGGGTGAGCACCATCCGGCCCTCGCCACCGGGGAACAGCACGCTGAACACGGTTTCGAACTCACGCGCCACGTCGGCGTAGGCCGAGGCGAAGACCTCGAGGATCTTCTCGTCGACCTGCCGGATCACGGCTTCGAGGTCCTTGCGCGTGTCCTTGAGGTCCTCGAGCTGGGTCGAGAGGAACTTGTAGCGCTCTTCCAGCGCCGCGAACTCCTCCAGCGCCAGCGGGTTGACCTTGCCCAGGAGCGTGAGGTCCTTCTCCGCGCGCTTGGCGCGGCGGGCCTGCGTGTCGCGGTCGTACGGCATCGGCGGCGGCGGGGTCACGTCCTCGCCGCGCTCCTTGGCCGCCTCGTACTCGGCCATCTCGCCGGCGCTCGGCGGCACCGGCACGTCGGGGCCGTACTCCTGCACCAGATCCGTGAGGCCGATGCCGAAGTCCTCGGCGATCTTGCCTTCGAGCGTTTCCAGCCGCAGCCGCTGCTCGGCGCGCAGCACCTCGTCGCGGTGCACGGCATCGGTGAGCTTCTCGAGTTCGCCGGACAGCTCGCGGACCTTGGCGCGCACCGCGGTGAGCGCGGTCTCGCGGGCCTGGCGCTGGGCCTGCGCGTCGTCGCGCTCGGCCGCCGCGCGCTGCACGGAGTGCTCGATGCGTTCCAGCGCGAGCTCACCGGCGTTGACCACGGCGTTGGCGATCGAGGCACCCCGTTCGCGGGCCTCGCGGGCCTTGGCCGCGCGGTCGCGGGCCTCCTGCTCGGCGCGAGCGGCGCGGCGCAGCGATTCGGCACGCCCGGCGATGCTGCGGGCGCGTTCCTCGGCCGTGCGCTGCGTGAGGCGCGCTTCCATTTCCTCCTGGCGCACCACGGCGAGCTGGGCCACGGCCTCGTCGCGCTCGGCCGTGTCCGGGTCGTCCTCCACCGGTTGTTCGGCCACGGCGGAGAGCCGTTCCTCCAGCTCGGCCAGCTGCTCCAGCGCCTGCTCGCGGCTCTGCTCCACCTTGGCGCGCTGCGCGGAGAGGCGTTCGACCTCGGCCTGCGCCGACCGCGCGGCCTGCTGCATCCGGTTGAGCCGCTCCGACGAGCGGGCCTTGCGCACCTTCGCGTCGCCGAGGGCGTCCTTGGCCTGGCCCACTTCCTCGCGCCGGGCCTGCTGCTCGGCGCGCGCGCCCTCCAGCTCGGCGGTGTGGCGCTCCAGCGCGCGCTCGGCCGTGCGCAGCCGCTCGCCGGCTTCGTCGACGGCGGCCTGGACCTCGATCACGCTCTCGCGCGCGGCCGAACCACCGACGACCCAGCGGGCGCCGAACACGTCGCCTTCGCGCGTGACCGCGCGCACGTCCGGATGGCTTTCCACCAGCTGCCGGGCGGCGTCGAGGCCGTCGACCAGCGCGAGCTTGTCCAGCGCCTGCTCCACGGCCGGGCGCAGCTGCTCCGGCGCCTGCACGACCTCGCGGGCCCAGCGCGCGCCGTAGGGCAGCACCGGCCACGAGCCGGTGTCCACTGTGGAGCCGAAGGAGCCGGAGAGCAGGATGCCGGCACGGCCGGAATCGGTTTCCTTCAAGTACTTCAGCGCGGTGAGCGCCTGCTCGCCACCGGCCACGGCCACGGCGTCGGCCACCGGCCCGAGCGCGGCGGCCAGCGCCACCTCGTGGCCCGGCTGCACGGTGAGCAGCGCGGCGACCGAACCCAGCAGGCCCGGCAGCTCGTGCGACGCGCCGAGCAGCGCGCCCGCACCGTCCTTGCGCTTGAGACCCATCGACAGCGCCTCGACGCGCGCCCGCTCCGACGCGATCTCGCGTTCGGCACCGCGCTCGGCCTTCACCAGCTCTTCGACGCGTGCCTTGGCGGCGTTGTTGGCTTCGACCGCGCGGTCGTGGCGCTGCATCAGGTCGGCGTCGTCGGACTCCTCGACGCCGCCTTCGGCCTTGGCCTCTTCCAGCTCTTCGAGCGCGATCTCCGCACGCTCGGCCGATTCCTGCAGCGACACCGAGATGCGGTCGATCTCGTCGGCGGTGGCGCCGTTCTTGCTGCGCAGCGCCTCGACCTGGCCGGTGAGCTTCGCCATGCCCTCGCGGCGGTCGGCGATGGCCCGCACGGCGGCCCAGTGGGCGCGCTCGGCGGCCTGCACGCGCTGTTCGAGGTCCTCGCGCTTCAGCACGGTCTCGGCCAGCAGCTCGCGGGCCTCCATCACCGCCTCGTTGAGCTCCTGCTCGCGTTCGGCGACCTGCTCGGCCTCGGCCAGCAGCTCCTCCGGGTCACGGCCGCCGGTGGGCGCCGCCACGTCGGAGGACAGGTGGCGCTGGCGCTCCACGGCCAGGCGCACGGTGCCGCGCAGGCGCTCGGCCAGCGCGGAAAGCTTGTACCAGGTCTCCTGGGCCGCCTGCAGCTTCGGCGCGTCCTCGGCGAGCGAGGCCTCCAGCTCGGTCTCCTCGGCCGCCACGACCTCCAGCGCCTGCTCCACCTCGGTGCGGCGCTGGCGGGCGGTGCGCTCGTCGGCCTCCTCGCGCGCGATGGACTCGCGCTGGGTGACCAGGTCGTCGGCCAGCAGGCGCAGGCGCGAATCCCGCAGCTCGGACTGCACCGACTGCGCCTTGCGCGCGATCTCGGCCTGCTTGCCCAGCGGCTTGAGCTGACGGCGCAGCTCGGTGGTGAGGTCGCCGAGGCGGTCGAGGTTGCCCTGCATGTTGGCGAGCTTGCGCAGGGTCTGTTCCTTGCGCTTGCGGTGCTTGAGCACGCCTGCGGCCTCTTCGATGAAGGCGCGGCGCTCCTCGGGCTTCGATTCGAGGATGGCCGAGAGCTGGCCCTGCCCCACGATCACGTGCATCTCGCGGCCGATACCGGAGTCCGACAGCAGTTCCTGCACGTCCATCAGGCGGCAGCGGTCGCCGTTGATCTCGTACTCGCTGGCCCCGTCGCGGAACATGCGGCGCGTGATGGAGACCTCGGTGTACTCGATCGGCAGCGCGCCGTCGGCGTTGTCGATGGTGAGCGTGACCTCGGCGCGGCCCAGCGGCGCGCGACCCGCGGTGCCGGCGAAGATGACGTCTTCCATCTTGCCGCCGCGCAGGTCCTTGGCGCCCTGGGTGCCCATGACCCAGCGCAGCGCGTCGAGCACGTTCGACTTGCCCGAACCGTTGGGGCCCACCACGCAGGTGATCCCGGGTTCGAACCGCAGCGTGGTGGCCGAGGCGAAGGACTTGAAACCCTTCAGCGTCAAGCTTTTCAGGTGCACTTGGTGCTGACCCTTCCGGCCGCGGTACTGGCTCTACAGTCCGCCAAGGCTACCTGGGCACCCGCCGTGATCGCGGGAGGCCGCCCGTCCCGGCGCGCCTAGCACAGAACGAAGCGACCCGGCAACCCCTTGTGTCCCAGCCGTCACAGGCGTCACCCGGGCGGCGCAGTGCCCCACGAGCAGCGGCTCAGCGCTCGACGAACCCCGTGAGCCTGCCCTTGGCCGGGCTCCAGCGCTCCACGACGTGATCCACACTTCCGGGTGATTCTCCGGACCGCAGGGCCGCCAACAACCGCTCACAGTGGTCTCGACCACCCTCCGCTACCACCTCGACACGGCCGTCGGGCAGGTTGCGGGCGAACCCGACCAGGCCGAGCGCCAGCGCGCGGCTCCGGGTCCACCAGCGGAAACCGACTCCCTGCACCTGCCCGTGCACCCACGCCGCCAGCCGGATGTGTGTTTCTTCCTCACTCACAGGCCCATCCTGCCCCACGCCACCAGCTGCGGACAGTGACGGGGCAGCCCCCGTACCTGCGCGAATGGGTCACGGGCGGTGATAACCTCCCGGCCGGGGTCCGCGTCCGGCAGCCCCGATCCCCCGCTTCGCCCCGGGGTGCCGGACCGAACGGCGCCACGATTTTTCGCAAGTCACCGGCGGTGCTTTCTCCGCTGCCGCACCCGACGACGTCGAAAACCAGCGTTGAACCGCATGTAAGGAGCCTGCATGTCCCGTCCCGACGGGCCGGATCCGAGCTCACGCGTCTCCGTCGCGCCACCGAAGGCCGCCAGCGGCCTCATGAACCGGGCCGGCTACGCCATCCTCGGCGTGAGCGGCCTGGTCGTCGCCACGGCCTTCGCCGCGGTCGCCGAGCTGGCGGGCCCGGGCAGCACCACCGCCACGCCACCCAACATTCCCGGCGGCGGCCAGGGCACCCTGCCGGGCAGCTCGCAGGTCGTGCCGGGCAACGCCGTCCCGGGCGCCCCCATGACGGTCCCCGGCCAGCCCTCGGCCGGCGGCACCCCGTCGACGCCCGCCACCCCGACCACGGTCGTCTCCACGGGCGCGGACGGCGTGCCGACCACCACGGTGGTGATTCCGCCGCCGCCGAACAACCCGCCTGGGCAGCCGAACCAGCCCGGTGGCCCCGGTGGCCAGCCGACCGGGGGCAACCCGGTCAGCCCGTCGACGACGCCGCGCAGCGACCCGCCGCCCTCGTCGCCGACCAAGCCCACCGACCCGACTTCGCCGCCGAGCGACCCGTCCAGCCCGCCGTCTTCGGACACGCCGCCGAGCAGCAGTGGCGGCGGAGGTTCGAGCAGCAGCGGTGAACCGCCGAGCTCACCGCCGGTCTCGTCCTCTTCGGACGTTCGCACGACGAGCCCGACCGGCCCCACTACCTAGAGCACCCCGGACGAACACGGTGAAGGGCCCCTTCACGGAATCCACGTGATTCCGTGAAGGGGCCCTTCACCGTTCTGGGCTCAGGCGAAACAGGTGGGGCTAGACCTCGAAGCGGTACCCCATCCCCGGCTCCGTCAACAAATGCCGCGGCCGCGACGGTTCCGGCTCCAGCTTCCGCCGCAACTGCGCCAGATACACCCGCAGGTAATGCGACTCCGTCTCGTACGACGGCCCCCACACCTCGTGCAGCAGTTGCTTCTGCGCCACCAGCCGGCCGCGGTTGCGGACGAGGAGTTCGAGCACGCCCCACTCGGTTTTGGTCAGGTGGACCTCGTGGCCGTCGCGGCGGACCTTCTTCGCGGCCAGGTCGATGGTGAACGAGCCGGTGTCCACCACGGCCTCCGCGCCGTCCGGGCCGGCCACGGTGGAGCGGCGCACGGCGGCGCGCAGGCGGGCGAGCAGTTCGTCCATGCCGAAGGGTTTGGTCACGTAGTCGTCGGCGCCGGCGTCGAGGGCCTGGACCTTGTCGGCCGAGTCGCCGCGGGCGGAGAGCACGATGATGGGCACCGTGGTCCAGCCGCGCAGGCCGGCGATCACCTCGGTGCCGTCGAGGTCGGGCAGGCCGAGGTCGAGCACCACCACGTCGGGTTTGGTCTCGGCGACGGCCTTGAGCGCCGCGGTGCCGTCGTGCGCCGTGATCACCTTGTACCCGCGGGCGTTGAGGTTGATGCGCAGCGCGCGCACGATCTGCGGTTCGTCGTCCACCACCAGCACGGTGGCCGCGTTGTCGGGACTCACGTGCCCACTCCCTCCACGGCGTCGTCCGTGATCTCGTCGATCTTGAGCAGGTCCTTGTCCGGATTCTGCCCGGTGTAGGCGGGCAGCGAGATCACCACGGTGAGTCCGCCGCCCGGCGTGTCCTCGGCGCGGATGGATCCGCCCATCGCCTCGATGAAGCCCTTCGCGACCGAAAGTCCCAACCCCACGCCGGGAGTCGAGTCGCGGTCGCCGCCGAGGCGCTGGAACGGCGCGAACGCCGAGTCGGCCGTGCCCTTGCGCAGGCCCTTCCCGTGGTCGACGATCCTCAGCTCCACGTGCTCGGAGTGCGCGCTGGCGCGGGCGGACACCACACCGCCGCCGTGGCGCAGGGCGTTGTCGAGCACGTTGGCGATCACCCGTTCCAGCAGGCCCGGGTCGGCCAGCACCGAGGGCAGGCTCACGTCCACGGCCACCTTCACGTCCCGCGAGTTGTCCACATTGGACAACGCGTGGGCCAGCACCTCGTCGTAGCCCACCGGCCGCAGGTGCGGCGTGACCGCGCCGGTGGCCAGCCGCGAGGAGTCGAGCAGGTTGTCGATGAGCCCCGCGAGCCGGTCGGCCGAGAGCTCGATGGCCTCCAGCAGCTCGCCGGTGTCCTCTTCGGACAACGACAGGTCGGGCGCGCGCAGGCTGCCGATCGCGGCCTTGATGGACGTGAGCGGCGTGCGCAGGTCGTGGCCCACGGCCGAGAGCAGCGTGGTGCGCAGCTCCGTCGCCTCGGCCTTGCGCTCGGCCGCCGCCGCGGCCGTGGCCATCCGCTGCTGGCGCAGCGCGAGCAGCGCCTGCCCGGCCACGGCTTCCAGCACGCGCCGGTCAGCCGCCGGCAGCGCGCGCCCGCGCAGGGTGAGGTGCACGTCGGCCGTCACCGCGATGTCCACGTCGGCCTCGTCCGGGTCGGCGCACGGGAACTGCCCGGCCAGGGCCACCTTCTGCCACGCGCCGTTCTTCTTCTCCAGCAACGTGACCGAGGTCAGCCCGAAGTTCTCCCGCACCTTCTCGAGCAATCGCTCGATCGGGTTCGGATTCGTGAGCACCGTGCGCGCGTACGACGCCAGGAGCGCCGCTTCCGTGCGCGCCCGCGCGGCCTGGCTGCCGCGCCGGGCCGCCGAGGCGACGACCAGCGCCACAAGCACCGCGACCACGATCATCGCCACGAGCGTGACCACGTTCTGCGGGCTGTGCACGTTGAGCGTGTACAGCGGTGGTGTGAAGAAGAAGTTGAGCAACCCCGCGCCGAACACCGCCGCGACCACCGCCGGGCCGAGCCCGCCCACGAGCGCGACGATCACCGTCGCCAGCACGTAGAGGATCACGTCCGTGGAGAACTCGACGGTGTCGCGCAGGAGCACGCCCAGGCCGGTCGCGAGGACCGGCAGCACGAGGCTCAGCAGCCAGCCGATCACCAGCCGCGACGGCGCCAGCGGGCTCGCGCCCAGGCGCGCGCGAAGCCGGCCGCCGGCGTAGGAGTGCGTGACCATGTGCACGTCGATCGAGCCCGACTGCTGCACCACGGCCGCGCCGATGCCCTCGTCGAACAGCCGCGCCACCCGCGAGCGGCGCGAAGTGCCGATCACGAGCTGCGTGGCGTTCACCCCGCGCGCGAAGTCGAGCAACGCCGTGGGCACGTCGTCGCCCACCACGGCGTGGAACGTGGCCCCGACCTCCTCGGCCAGCGTGCGGCTGCGCGCCATCGCCGTGGGGCCCAGGCCGGACAGCCCGTCGCCCCGCAGGATGTGCACGACCTGCAGCTCCGCGCCCGCGCGCGTGGCGATGCGGCTCGCGCGCCGGATCAGCGTCTCGCTCTCCGGCCCGCCGGTGATGGACACGACGACGCGCTCGCGCGCCTCCCACGTGTCGGTGATCTTCTGCTCGGCGCGGTAGCGCTGCAGGGCGACGTCGACCTGGTCGGCCACCCACAGCAGTGCCAGCTCGCGCAGCGCCGTGAGGTTGCCGGGCCGGAAGTAGTTGCCCAGCGCCGCGTCGATGCGCTCGGCCGGGTACACGTTGCCGTGGGCGAGCCGGCGCCGCAGCGCCTCCGGCGTGATGTCCACGAGCTCCAGCTGCTCGGCCTTGCGGACGACCTCGTCGGGCACGGTCTCCTGCTGCGTGACGCCGGTGATGCGCTCCACGACGTCGTTGAGGCTCTGCAGGTGCTGCACGTTCACCGTGGACAGCACGTCGATGCCGGCCTCGAGCAGCTCTTCCACGTCCTGCCAGCGCTTGTCGTGGCGGGCGCCGGGCACGTTGGTGTGTGCCAGCTCGTCGATCACCACGACCTCGGGCGCGCGCTTCAGCACCGCTTCGAGGTCCATCTCGGCGAACTCGTGGCCGCGGTGGCTCACCGTGCGCCGCGGCACGATCTCGAGCCCGTCGAGCAGGTCGGCCGTCTTCTGGCGGCCGTGGGTCTCCACGAGGCCCACCACCACGTCGGTGCCGCGCTCCAGCCGGCGGCGGGCCTCGCCCAGCATCGCGAACGTCTTGCCCACGCCCGGAGCCGCGCCGAGGTAGATCCGCAGTTCTCCTCGGCGCGGCTTCGGGGTCGTACCAGGTGTGCTCACGCTGTCAGTGTGCTCCCGGCGCCGCGGAATGCACGGCCAAGTTGAGCAGCAGCACGTTCACGCCGGGCACGCCGATGCCGGCACCCGAGGTGTTCGCCTCCACCAGCTGGCGCACCTTGTCCTCGCTCAGGCCGGTGTTCTTCGCGACCCGCGCGATCTGCAGGTCGGCGTACGCGACGCTGATCGAGGGGTCGATCCCCGACCCGGAAGCGGTCACGGCGTCGGCCGGCACCTGGGCCGGGGTCACGCCTTCCCGCTTCGCGATGAGGTCCTTGCGCTCGGTGATGGTCTTCACGAGGTCCTCGTTGAACGGGCCCTTGTTCGACGCGCCCGAGGCCGACGGGTCACCGGGGCCGAGCGCGTCCTTCGACCCGGACGAGGGCCGGTTGTGGAACCACGGGTCGTGCGCCGGGTCGGCGGCGACCGGGTCGATGCCGATCAGCGACGAGCCCACGGGCTGGTCGTTCTGGGTGACGAGCGAGCCCTCGGCGTTGGACTGCAGGCCGGGGATGCGGGAGATCGTCCACACGGCCAGCGGGTAGATGATGCCGAGGATGATCGTCAGCGCGATCAGGACTCGCAGACCCGCCCAGGACTGCTTGATGAAGGTGTTCATCAGATTCACCCGATTCCAGGGATGTGGCGCACGATCAGGTCGATGATCCAGATCCCGAGGAACGGGCTCACGATGCCGCCGAGGCCGTAGATGAGCAGGTTCCGGCGCAGCAGCGCGGAAGCCGACGAGGGCTTGTAGCGCACGCCGCGCAGGGCGAGCGGGATCAGGACCACGATGATCAGTGCGTTGAAGATGACGGCCGAGAGGATGGCCGAGTGCGGGGTCGCCAGTCCCATGATGTTCAGCGCGCCCAGCTGGGCGAAGATGGACGTGAACATCGCGGGCAGGATGGCGAAGTACTTCGCGAGGTCGTTGGCGACGCTGAACGTGGTGAGCGCACCGCGCGTGATGAGCAGCTGCTTGCCGATCTCCACGATCTCGATGAGCTTCGTCGGGTCCGAGTCGAGGTCGACCATGTTGCCGGCCTCCTTCGCGGCCGACGTACCCGTGTTCATCGCGACGCCCACATCGGACTGCGCCAGCGCCGGAGCGTCGTTCGTGCCGTCACCCGTCATCGCGACGAGCCGCCCGCCCTCCTGCTCCTTCTTGATGAGCGCCATCTTGTCCTCGGGCTTGGCTTCGGCGAGGTAGTCGTCGACGCCCGCGTCCTCGGCGATGGCCTTGGCGGTGAGCGGGTTGTCACCCGTGATCATCACCGTCTTGATGCCCATGGCCCGCAGTTCCTTGAACCGCTCCTTCATGCCCGGCTTCACCACGTCCGAGAGCCGGATGACCCCGCGCACGAACGCCTTGCCGCCGGCCGATTCCGCCACGACCAGCGGCGTGCCGCCCTGCTGGCTGATCTCGTCGACGATCCGCTCGGTGTCGTCGGGCATGTTGCCGCCGCGCTCGCGCACCCACTGGCGCACGGCCGAGGTGGCGCCCTTGCGGACCTCGCGGTCGCCGAGGTCGACACCGCTCATGCGGGTCTGCGCCGTGAAGGGCACGAACTCGGCGAGCTTCTCGTTGTCGCCGGCCTTGTCGGGCAGGCCGTGGCCGGCGGTGATCAGCTCGATGATGCTGCGGCCTTCGGGGGTGCCGTCGGCGAGGCTGGACAGCCGGGCCGCACGGGCCAGATCGTCCATCGTGGACCCGCCGACCGGGATCAGCTCGGTGGCCTTGCGGTTGCCGAAGGTGATCGTGCCCGTCTTGTCGAGCAGCAGCGTCGAGACGTCACCCGCGGCCTCCACCGCGCGGCCCGACGTGGCCAGCACGTTGCGCTGCACCAGCCGGTCCATGCCCGCGATGCCGATGGCGCTCAGCAGCGCGCCGATCGTGGTCGGGATGAGGCAGACCAGCAGTGCGGTCAGCACGATCACCGACTGCTGGGCGCCGGAGTACCCGGCCATCGGCTGCAGCGCCACCACGGCGAGCACGAAGATGATCGTGAGCGTGGCGAGCAGGATCGTCAGCGCGATCTCGTTGGGCGTCTTCTGCCGCGACGCGCCTTCCACCAACGCGATCATCCGGTCCACGAAGGACTCACCGGGCTTGGTCGTGATCTTCACGACGATCCGGTCCGACAGCACCGTGGTGCCGCCGGTCACGGCCGAGCGGTCGCCGCCCGACTCGCGGATGACCGGCGCCGACTCGCCGGTGATGGCCGATTCGTCCACGGTCGCGATGCCCTCGACGACGTCACCGTCGCCGGGGATGACCTGACCGGCCTCGACCACCACCAGGTCGCCGACACGCAGGTCGACGCCGGGCACGGGCTCTTCGGACCCGTCCTCGGTGAGCCGGCGCGCCACCGTTTCCTTCTTGGACTTGCGCAGCGACTCGGCCTGGGCCTTGCCGCGCCCTTCGGCGACGGCCTCGGCCAGGTTCGCGAACAGCACCGTGAGCCAGAGCCAGATCGCGACCAGGATCGCGAACGTGCTCGGGTCCACGATCGCGAACACCGTGGTGAGCGCCGAACCGGCCCACACCACGAACATCACGGGGTTCTTCAGCTGGTGCTTGGGGTTGAGCTTGCGCAGCGCCTCGGGCGTGGATTGCCAGAGCTGGCGCGCGTTGAACGCGCCCGCCCCGACCCGGCCCGCGTTTTCGGCGTGGTGCTGCTGGTCTTCCAGGGGACTTCGAGGGGTTTCGGTGACGGTCATGCCAACGCCTCCGCTACAGGCCCGAGCGCGAGCGCCGGGACGAAAGTGAGGGCCGCGACGAGGACGATGGTTCCGGTGAGCATCGTGGCGAACAGCGGTCCGGTGGTGGGCAGGGTGCCGGCGGTTTCGGGAACCTTCTTCTGCTGGGCCAGCGAACCGGCCAGGCAGAGCACGGCGATGATCGGGATGAACCGGCCGAGCAGCATGGCGACGCCGAACGAGGACTGGAACCAGTCGCTCGTGGCGGTGAGGCCGCCGAACGCGCTGCCGTTGTTGTTGGCCGTGGAGGCGTAGCCGTAGAGGATCTCCGACAGGCCGTGGGCACCCGGGTTGCCGAGCGCGCTCTGCGTGGACGGCAGGGCCAGCGAGATCCCGGCACCGACGAGCACGAGGGTCGGCATCGCGAGCATCGAGACCGCGGCGGCCGTGACCTCCCGCTTGCCGAGCTTCTTGCCGAGGTACTCCGGTGTGCGCCCGACCATCAGGCCCGCGAGGAACATGGCGATCACGGCCATCACGAGGATGCCGTAGAGGCCGGTGCCGACACCGCCCGGCGAGATCTCACCGAACAGCATGTTCAGCAACGCGCCGCCACCGCCGAGACCCGAGAGGCTGTCGTGCGCGCCGTTGACCGCGCCGGTCGACGTGCCGGTGGTCGTATCGGCGAAGATCGACGTGAGACTCAGCCCGAAGCGTTGTTCCTTGCCCTCCATGTTGGCTCCCGCGGCGAGCGCGGCGGGGCTGTTGGTGAAGGACTCCGAGGTCCAGATCAGGACCAGCATCGCGCCCCAGATCGCACCCATCACCGAGAGCAGGACGTAGCCCTGCTTCTTGTTGCCGACGAGCTTGCCGAACGTGCGGGTGAGGCTGACCGGGATCACGAGGATCAGGAAGATCTCGATCAGGTTGGTCCACGCGTTCGGGTTCTCGAAGGGGTGCGCGGAGTTCGCGTTGAGGATGCCGCCACCGTTGGTGCCGAGCTCCTTGATCGTCTCCTGGCTCGCGACCGGGGCCAGCGCGATGGTGCTCTGGCTGCCGTCGGGGTTGGTCACCGCGACACCCGAGTGCAGGCTCTGGATCACGCCGAGGCCCACGAGCACGATGGCGAACACGAACGCCATCGGCAGCAGCACGCGGATCGAGCCGCGCACCAGGTCCACCCAGAAGTTGCCGAGGCGGTCGGTCTTCGAGCGGATGAACCCGCGCGTCACCGCGATCGCGACGGCCAGGCCCACGCCCGCCGACACGAAGTTCTGCACGGTGAGCCCGGCCATCTGCACGAAGTGGCCCATGGTCGTCTCGGGGACGTAGGACTGCCAGTTGGTGTTGGCCACGAAGCTCGCGGCCGTGTTGAACGCGACGGACGGCGAAACCGCGCCGCGCCCGAAGTTCCACGGCAGCACTTCCTGCAGGCGCTGCAGGAGGTACAGCACGATCACCGACGCGAAGGAGAACCCGAGAACCCCCGAGGCGTAGGTCTTCCAGTGCTGCTCGGCGTTCGGGTCGACCCGAACGACCTTGTAGATGCCTTTTTCGATCTTCCAGTGCTTCTCGGTCGAGAAGACCCTGGCCATATAGTCGCCGAGCGGTTTGTAGACCACCGCGAGGGCGAGCAGCAGTAGGCCGACCTGGACGAGGCCGGCGCCGACATCACTCATCAGAACTTCTCCGGCCTCACCAGTGCGATGAACAGGTAGATGATCAGGCCCAGCGCCAGCAGTCCGCCGACGATGTTGGCCACGGTGCCCGCGCCGCTCACAGCTTCTCCATCCCGCGCAGGGTCAGGGCCAGAACCACGAACACGCCGATCGTCAGCAAGACGTACAACAAGTCGGCCACAAGGCACCTCTCAAGACAGGTCACCCAGGGCGGGTGACCGTTGGACGTCGCAACTGTGCGGTGGTGGCGCTGCGTGATCGAGGCTGTCTGACGGCTCCTTGACGCGGCGTCCTGGGCCATTTACGCGTTCTTGACGCCGGGTGACCCCCGCCACCGCCGTTCGCCTGGTACTCGGCGACGTTCGGTTGATCTTGTGCGGTTACGCCAAGTAGTTGGTGAGTGACTCACGCCACAATGCGTAGTGGATCTACGACGGAGCGTGCAATTCGGGCAGACACGAGCCCCCTGGCTGTGTTAAACCGGAGTCTGCAATTAGTTGTATTACCTAAGCAAAGTCACGGAGGACGTCGATGTGCGGAATCGCCGGTTGGGTTTCCTACGACTCTGACCTGTCACAACGGCAGGAGGTCGTGGACGCGATGACGGAGACGATGTCCTGCCGCGGGCCGGACGACCGCGGCACCTGGGTGCGCCGCAACGTCGCGCTCGGGCACCGCAGGCTCGCGATCATCGACCTGCCGGGCGGCCGGCAGCCCATGAGCCTGCGCACGCCGAACGGCGAGATCTCCATGGTCTACAGCGGCGAGGCCTACAACTTCACCGAACTTCGTGAAGAACTCACGAAGCTGGGGCACACGTGGGAGACCGACAGCGACACCGAGGTGGTGCTCCACGGCTACCTGCAGTGGGGCGACCAGGTGGTCGACCACCTCAACGGCATGTACGCGTTCGCGATCTGGGACGAGCGCGACCAGAAGCTGGTGATGATCCGCGACCGCATGGGGATCAAGCCGTTCTACTACTACCCGACCCGCGACGGCGTGCTGTTCGGCTCCGAGCCGAAGGCGATCCTCGCCAACCCGCTGGCCCGCAAGGCCGTGGACACCGACGGGCTGCGCGAACTGCTGGGGTTCACCAAGCGACCGGGCTGGTCGCTGTGGAAGGGCATGAGCGAGGTCGAGCCGGGCACGATCGTCACGGTGTCGAAGGACGGCATCCGCACGCGCACGTACTGGAAGCTCGACGCGAAGCAGCACACCGACGACCAGGAAACCACCGTCGAGCGCGTGCGCGAGCTGATGACCGACATCGTGAACCGCCAGCTGGTGGCCGACGTGCCGCGCTGCGTGCTGCTCTCGGGCGGCCTCGACTCCAGCGCCGTCACGGGTCTGGCCGCCGCGCGGCTGGCCGAGCAGGGTGAGCAGCTGCGCACCTTCTCGGTCGACTTCTTCGGCCAGGAGGAGAACTTCAAACCGGACGAGATGCGGGACACGGCGGACTCGCCGTTCATCCGCGACGTCGCGAAGCTCGTGGGCTCGGCGCACCAGGACGTGGTGCTCAACCCGGCCGAGCTGTCCGACCCGGCCGTGCGCCGCGCCGTGCTCACCGCCCGCGACATCCCGGCCGGCCTCGGCGACATGGACACGTCGCTGTACCTGCTGTTCAAGGCGATCCGCGGCGAGTCCACGGTGGCGCTCTCGGGTGAGTCGGCCGACGAGGTGTTCGGCGGCTACCGCTGGTTCCACGACGAGGCCACCGTGAACGCCGACACGTTCCCGTGGCTGGCCTTCCGCAACGGCCTGATGAGCCAGCGGGAAGCGCTGCTGCGGCCCGACGTCGCCGCGACGCTGAACCTCGAGGACTACGTGGCGGACCAGTACCGCACCGCGGTCGCGCAGGTGGAGCACCTCGACGGCGAGTCGGAGCGCGAGGCCCGGATGCGCACGATCTGCAACCTCCACCTCAGCCGCTTCGTGCGGATGCTGCTCGACCGCAAGGACCGCGCGTCGATGGCCGTGGGGCTGGAGGTGCGCGTGCCGTTCTGCGACCACCGGCTCGTGGAGTACGTGTACAACACGCCGTGGTCGCTGAAGACGTTCGACGGCCGCGAGAAGAGCCTGCTGCGGCACGCGACCAAGCACGTGCTGCCGGACTCCGTCCGCGACCGCGTGAAGAGCCCGTATCCGTCCACTCAGGACCCGGGCTACGCGGCCGCGCTGCAGCAGCAGGTGAAGGAAGTGCTGGCGGAGCGCGACAACCCGGTGTTCCAGCTGGTGAACCGCGACTGGCTCACGAGCGTGTCCGAAGTGGACCCGGCCACGATGGAGTCGGCGCAGCGCACCGGCCTCGACCGCGCGCTCGACCTCTACCACTGGTTCGACCTGTACTCGCCGGAGCTTGTGCTCGACTAGGTCATTCGGGCAGGTCGTTCGGGCAGGTCGTCCGTGGTGCCGTGGTCCGTCTCCCTCGTGGCCGGGACGCGGGCCACGCGGGCCGCGGTGGAGGAGTACGAGGCGCGGGAGTCCGCGGAAACCTGGTGCGCCAAGGACTCCGACAAGCCGGAGATGCTGCTGCAGGCGGTCGGGTATCGCGAGGTCGGCGTCCGCCGGGTGGACGGCTGGATCGACTCGGCGCGCAACGGGCTGCGCACCGACACCGCCCGGAAGATCGCCGAGGCGGCGAGCACGCTGTCGCCGCTTGCGTGGCGCGACTGCTGAAGGGCGGAGGGGGCGTCAAACCGTGACGCCCCCTCCCCAGCCTCAGAACCCCGCCGGCAGGTGCGGCACGTACTCCTCTTCCAACCCGGCCAGCTCCTTCTCGGTCAACCCCAGCTCCAGCGCCGCCACCGCGTCGGCGATGTGGCCCGGCTTGGTGGCGCCGAAGATGGGCGCCGTGACGGCCGGCTGGTGGAGGAGCCAGGCCAGGGCGACGGTGGCGCGGGAGACGCCGCGGTCGGCGGCGAGGGCCGCGACCGCGGAGGCCACGCGGCGGTCGGCGTCTTCGGCCTGGGCGTACATGCGCCGGGCGAAATCGTCGGTTTCGCTGCGCTGGGACGGTTCGTCCCAATCGCGCGTGAGGCGGCCGCGGGCGAGCGGGCTCCAGGGCAGCACGCCGACACCCTGGTCGAAGCAGAACGGGTGCATCTCGCGTTCCTCTTCGCGCTGGATGAGGTTGTACTGGTCCTGCATGGACACGAACCGGGTCCAGCCGCCGAGGTCGGCGACGTACTGGGCCTGCGCGAACTGCCACGCCCACATCGAGGAGGCGCCGATGTAGCGGGCCTTGCCGGCCTGCACGACGTCGTGCAGGGCCTCCATGGTTTCCTCGATCGGGGTGTTCTCGTCGTAGCGGTGGATCTGGTACAGGTCCACGTAATCGGTGCCGAGGCGGCGCAGGCTGGCGTCGATCTGGGTCAGGATGGCGCCGCGGGAGAGGCCGGCGCCGTTGGTGCCCGGGCCCATGCGGTTGTAGACCTTGGTGGCGATCACCACGTCCTCGCGGCGCGTGAATTCGCCGAGCAGCTTGCCGGTGATCTCTTCGCTCGTGCCGGCCGAGTAGACGTTGGCGGTGTCGAACGTGGTGATGCCCGCTTCCACCGCCTCGCGGAAGAACGGCCGTGCGTCGTCGAGGCCCATCGACCACGGGTGGCCGCCCTGATCCGGGACGCCGTAGCTCATGCAGCCGAGGATCACCCGCGAAACCTGAAGACCGCTCGCGCCCAGCCGGACGTGTTCCATCGAAGCCCCTGTTCCCATCGGAAAACTCACCGGAAAACCCTGCCGACGGCCACCCTAGCGAGGCGCGGTGAACAAGTGGAGTCTTTCCACACTGGACAGTGCTTTCGTTGCCCGTTGACCAGTCAGCTGGTAAGCCGTATTACCAGGTCGCGCGCCCAAGATCCTCGTGCCAAGCTTTCGGGCGTGACCGGATCCTCCGATTCCGAGATCGTGCTGACCCCCCTCGACGAGCCGGCCCTGCACCGGCTGCTCGAGGCCGCGGTCGCCGATGCCGACCCCCTCGAGGTGATGCCTCCGGTGGCCGGCCCGCCGGGCTGGACACCCGAGCGGCGCGAGGCGTTCCTCACCTTCCACCGCCGGCGCTGCCTCGATCCGGACACCGCGATCGAAACCACCTGGCTCGTGGAGATCGACGGCCGCGCGGCCGGGGCGGCGCGGCTGCAGCCCGTGCACGGCCCCTCGGCCGTGGAGGTCGAGGCCGGCGTGTGGCTCGGCCGCTCGGTGCGCGGCCGCGGCATCGGCAAGCGCGTGACCGAAGTCCTGCTCGAAGCGGCGCGCGACGGCGGCGCGGCGCGCTTCATCGCCTCCACCACCGTGGACAACACCGCGGCCCACAAGCTGCTCACCGGCACCGGCGCGGACCTCGACGTGCACGGCTCCGAGGTGGACGCCACCCTCGATCTCTGAGCGCCCCCACCGAAAACCTTCCCGGCCCCACGCCGTGGCCCGCCTCCCGGACGCGGGGGAGGCGGACCACGGCAGCGGCTTCACCTCCGGGGCGCGAGTCCTGCCGAGCACGGCTTTCGAGCAGGCGCCGCTTTTTCGAGCTTCAGCGGTCGCGCCACGCGAGTGGCGACAACGTGCTCGCCGCTTCGTCGATCTTGCGGGCGGTGTCGGTGCGCAGCCCTTCGCGCGCCGAGTCGATCCAGCCGTCCACCCGTAGCCGTTCCGTCGAAGGCCGCGCCGGATACGACGACCTACCGCCGCACTTCCGCCACCTCCACCGGACGCCCCTCACGCCGCGACAGTTCGCAGGCCTCCGCGATGTAGAACGCCTCCAGCGCGTCCCCCACCCCCGCGGGGCTGGAACACCGGCCGGCCGCCACGTCCAGGAAAGCCGCCAGCTCGGCGGCATAGGCCGGCCGGAAGCGTTCCATGAAGCCGGGGTACGCGGGGCCCGGCAGGGGCGCGAAGGTGGGTTCCGCGGAGACCAGGGGCGAGCGGTCGTCGAGGCCGACGACGAGGCCGGAGAGGGAGCCGAGGGCTTCCAGGCGGACGTCGTAGCCCGAGCCGTTGTAGCGGGTCAGCGAGACGGTGGCGAGGGTGCCGTCGTCCAACGTAAGGAGGACCGCGGCGGTGTCGACGTCGTCGGCGTCCACGAAGAAAGACGCGCCGCGGTTGGCGCCCACGGCGTAGGCCGAAAGCACCTCGCGGCCGGTGACCCAGCGGATGATGTCGAAGTCGTGCACGCCGCAGTCGCGGAAGAGGCCGCCGGAGTGGGGGACGTAGGCCGCCGGTGGGGGTTCGGGGTCGAGGGTCGTGGCGCGGATGGTGTGGAGCCAGCCGAGGGAGCCGTCGGCAACGGCGCGGCGGGCGGCCTGGTAGCCGGCGTCGAAGCGGCGCTGGAAGCCGATCTGGACGGGGACCGACGAAGAAGAAATGTGGTCGATCACGGCCAGCGTGCCGGTGATGTCGGCGGCCACCGGCTTCTCGCAGAACACCGGCAGGCCCGCGTCCACCGCGCGCATGATCAGGCCTGGGTGTGCGTCGGTGGCCGCGGTGACGACGAGGGCGTCGAGGCCCGCGGCGAAGAGCGCGTCGAGGTCCGTCGCGGCTTCGACGCCGAGCTTCGAGGCCGCCGCCGAGGCGCGCGCCGGGTCGACGTCGGCGACGACCACCGAGGTGACCTCGTCGAAGCCCTTGAGCGTTTCGGCGTGGGCGGTGCCGATCCGGCCGGTGCCCGCCAGTCCCAACCTCATCGTGGAAGCCCTCCTGCTCGCGGTGAAAGAGTCATCAATGCGTGGGAAAACCGAGGTCGACGCCGTGCGGCTGCCGAGGCCAGCGCGACGTGACGGCCTTCGTGCGGGTGTAGAAGCGCACTCCCTCGGCGCCGTGCACGTGCGTGTCGCCGAAGAGGGAGTCCTTCCAGCCGCCGAAGGAGTAGTAGGCCATCGGCACGGGAATGGGCACGTTGATGCCGACCATGCCCACAGTCACGCGGCGCTCGAACTCGCGCGCGGCCAGGCCGTCGGTGGTGAAAATCGCCGTGCCGTTGCCGTACGGGTTCGCGTTGACCAGCGACAACGCCTCTTCGAACGTCGAAACGCGCACCACCGACAACACCGGGCCGAAGATCTCGTCGGTGTACACGGTCATGTCCGGCGTCACGTGGTCCAGCAGCGTCGGGCCGACCCAGAAACCTTCCCCGGGCACAACAATCGAGCGGCCGTCCACGACCACCGAAGCACCCGCTTCAGCGCCGGCGTCCACAGAGGACACGATCCGGTCCCGCGCGGCCGCGGTGACCACCGGCCCCATCTGCGACGACGCGTCCACCCCGGGTCCCGTGACCAGAGCACGAGTCCGGGAGGCAATGGCCGAAACCAGCTCGTCGGCCGTGTCCCCCACCGCCACGACCACGGAGATCGCCATGCACCGCTCCCCCGCGCTGCCGTACCCGGCGGAGACGGCGGCGTCGGCCGCACCCGCCACGTCGGCGTCGGGCAGCACCACCAGGTGGTTCTTCGCGCCACCGAGCGCCTGCACGCGCTTGCCCGCCGCCGTGGCGGTCTCGTACACGTGCCGCGCGATCGGCGTCGAGCCCACGAACGACACGCCGGCCACGTCCGGGTGCGTGAGCAGCGCGTTCACCGCCGCCGCGTCGCCCTGCACCACGTTCAGCACCCCCGGCGGCAGCCCGGCCTCGGAGAACAGCTCCGCCAGCCGCACCGACGCGGACGGATCACGGTCGGAAGGCTTGAGCACGAAGGTATTTCCGCACGCGATGGCCACCGGGAACATCCACATCGGCACCATCACCGGGAAGTTGAACGGCGTGATGCCGGCGACGACTCCGAGCGGCTGGCGCAGCGAATAGGCGTCGACCCCGCGCGACACCTGCTCCGAGTGCTCACCCTTGAGCACCTGCGCGATACCGCACGCGAACTCCACCACCTCGAGGCCGCGCTGCACCTCGCCGGCCGCGTCGGAGAGCACCTTGCCGTGCTCGGCGGTGATCAGCGCCGCCAGCTCGTCGCGATGGGCGTCCACCAGCTGGCGGAACGCGAACATGATCTTCGTGCGCTGCGCGAGCGAGCTTTCGGCCCAGTCGCGCGAGGCCTTGAGCGCCGACGCCACCGCGGTGTCCACATCGGCCGCTTCGGCGAGCGCCACCTGCCGCGCCACCTCGCCGGTGGCCGGCTGGAAAACCTCACCCCGGCGGCTCGAGACACCGGAGAACCGGGCACCGTCGATCCAGTGCGGCACGAGTTCGGTCACGGAAAGCTCCTAGCGACGGGCGGTGGTCGAGCGGACCACCAGCGAGGGGTGCAACAGGTGCCGGACCGGCTCGGCGCGCTCGCCGCGCACGCGTTCCAGCAGGGCTTCGAAGGCCAGCCGGCCCATCTCGGTGCGCGGCTGGTCCACAGTGGTCAGTGAGACGTGCCGCAGCGAGGCCAGCGACGTGTTGTCGTAGCCGACCACGGACACGTCACCGGGCACGCGCAGGCCACGGTCCTCCAGGGCCGAGATCGCGCCCACGGCGTTGAAGTCGTTGCCCGCCACCAAAGCCGTGGGCAGCTCGGCCCGGTCGTAGGTGCTCAGCAGCTCCAGCACGGCCTTCTCGCCGGCGGTGTCGGTGTGCTCGCTGCGCACCACGATCGGCTCCAGCCCGTGGGCGGTCATCGCCCGCCGGAACCCCGTCCGGCGCGCGGCGGCACCGGCCGCGCCGCCGCCGTCGAGGTGGGCGATGCGCCGATGCCCGAGATCCACGAGGTGCGAGACGGCCAGCGCGGACCCCGCCTCGCCGTCGTCGTTCACCGTGTCCACGCCGGCCGCGCGCGAGGTGCGCGACACGAGCACCACCGGACACTGGCGGGCCGCCGCCTCGATCTCCGCCGCCGGCACCACCGGTGACAGCAGGATCAGGCCCGCCGGCCGGAACGACAGCAGGCTGCGCAACGCGGCACTCTCGCGCGAAGGCACCCGTCCGCCGGTGTTGAGGATCAGGTCGAACCCGGCCGCCTGCGCCGCCGCGTCGAGACCCTCCACCACGTCGGCGAAAAACGCGTTGCGCAGGTCGTTCACCATCACGCCGAGCACGGTGGAGGTGCGGCTGGCCAGCGAGCGCGCCATCACGTGCGGCGAGTAGCCCAGCTCGTCGGCCGCCTTCAGCACGGCTTCGCGGCGCAGCGCCGAAACGTTGGGCGCGCCGCGCATCACGAGCGACACGAGCGCCCGCGAAACCCCCGCCCGCGCGGCGACGTCCTCCATGGTGGGCTTCACCATTTCCTTGCCTCCCGGCCGGAAACCGGCCCTTGACTCGGGTGTGGCCGACGCTACAAGCTTAGAGCGCTCTAATCAATAGAGCGCTCCAACGCGCACCGAACGGGCCAACGCCAGTCATCGCACGGAAGAGGGCTTCCATGACCGCCACCATCCGCATCGCCGCCGCACCGATCTCCTGGGGGGTGTGCGAAGTGCCGGGCTGGGGCCGCGTCCTCGACGCGCCGACCGTGCTCGGGGAGATGGCCGAGCTCGGCATCACCGCCACGGAGCTCGGCCCGCCCGGGTACTTGCCGCGCGATCCGGCCGAGCTGAAGAAGCTCCTCGGCGGCCACGGCCTGAACCTCATCGGCGGCTTCCTCGCCGTGGTGCTGCACGAGAACCCCGAGGCCGCGCTCGCCGAAGCCGAGGAATCGGCCGCCTTGTTCGCCGCGTGCGGGGCCGAGGTGCTCGTGCTGGCCGCCGCGACCGGACTCGACGGCTACGACGAACGGCCCGCGCTCACCGACGCCGAGTGGGCCACGCTGATCTCCACCGCCGCCCGGATCCGCGACGTCGCGGCGGCCCACGGCCTCAAGACCGTGCTGCACCCGCACGTCGGCACCCACGCCGAGACGCAGGCGGAGGTCGAGCGCTTCCTCGCCGACTCCGACCTGCCGCTGTGCCTCGACACCGGCCACCTGCTGATCGGCGGCACCGACCCGGTCGAGCTCGCGCGCCGCTTCCCGGACCGGATCGGGCACCTGCACCTCAAGGACGTGCGCGGTGAGCTGGCCGAAGCCGTCCGCAACGGCAGCCTCGGGTACACCGAGGCCGTGGGCAAAGGTCTGTACGTCCCGCTGGGTGAGGGTGACGTGGACATCGAAGCCATGGTTCGCTTCGTGCACGAGGCGGGCTACGCCGGCTGGTACGTGCTGGAGCAGGACACGGCGCTCGACGAGCGCAGTCCCGTGGACCTCCCGAAACGGGACGTGGCGACGAGCCTGGCCTGCCTCGGGGCGATCGTCGGCCGCCTGGCCGGCTGACAGGGTACGAGGAAAGAAGCGAGGAGAGACGACGATGTCCCATCGCTTGAGGCGCGGGGTTGCGAGGTGCGGGGTTTCGAAAGGCCCGGCGCCGAAACCGCGCTCAAAGGCCGGCAAGGTCGTGGCGGGCCTGCTGGCGGCCGGGCTGCTGCTGTCGGCGTGCACCGGGCCCGCGGCCGAGCCGAAGGCCACGGCCCCCGCGGCGGCGCCGGTCGACTCCGGGCCGCTCAAGGTCGCGGTGATCACGCACGGCACCGCGGGCGACGCGTTCTGGAACGTGGTCAAGAACGGCGCCGAGCAGGCCGGCAAGGACCTGGGGGTGCAGGTCGAATACGCCTCCGACGGTGATCCGGGCGCGCAGGCCAAGCTGATCGACAACGCCGTCGCCCAGCAGATCGGTGGTCTGGTCGTGTCGATGGCCAACCCCGAGGCCCTGCAGCCCTCGATCGAGGCGGCGGTGCGCGCCGGCATCCCGGTGATCACCATCAACTCCGGCGAGGAGCAGAGCGCGGCCTACGGCGCGCTCACCCACGTGGGCCAGAACGAGTCCATCGCGGGGCAGGAAGCCGGCAAGAAGTTCAAGGACCTCGGCAAGAAGAAGCTGCTCTGCGTGATCCACGAAGCGGGCAACGTCGGGCAGGCCCAGCGGTGTGACGGCGCGAAGAGCGGCTTCGGCGGCGACGTGCAGACGCTGCAGGTGGACATCTCCAACCCCACCGACGCCGAGTCGCGCATCCGCGGCGCGGTGCAGACCGACCCGTCGATCGACGCGGTGCTCACGCTCAACTCGCAGGTCGCCGCGCGGGCCGTGAGCGCGATCAAGTCAGTGGGCTCGAAGGCGCAGGTCGGCACGTTCGACCTCAACTCCGACGTGGTGGCCGCCATCAAGTCGGGTGACGTGCTCTTCGCCGTCGACCAGCAGCAGTACGAGCAGGGCTACCTGCCCGTGATGTTCCTCAAGCTCTACCGCGACAACGCGAACATCGTCGGCGGCGGCAAGCCGGTGCTCACCGGCCCCGACCTGGTCGACAAATCCACTGTGGACAAGGTCGGCCAGTACGTGCAAAGGGGCACCCGATGACGACCCTCGACGAGCGGCTCGTGAAGCCGCGCCTGATGGACCGCCTGGTGGTGCGCCCGGAGATCGGCGCCCTGCTCGGCGCCGCTGTGGTGTTCCTGTTCTTCAGCCTGGTCACCGAGAAGTTCTTCAGTGCCAGCGGTGCGGCCACCTGGCTCGACGACGCGGCGACGCTCGGCATCATGGCCGTGGCCGTGTCCCTGCTGATGATCGGCGGCGAGTTCGACCTGTCGGCCGGCGTGATGACGGCGTCGACCTCGCTGGTCACCGCCATCCTCGCGACGCAGGCGGGCTGGAACGTGTGGCTCGCGCTGCTGGTGTCGCTGGTCTTCGCGCTGGTGGTCGGTGCGTTCAACGGCTGGCTGGTGATGAAAACGGGCCTGCCGAGCTTCATCGTCACGCTCGGCACGTTCCTCGCGTTGCAGGGCCTCAACCTCGGCGTGACGCGGCTGGTCACCGGCACCGTGCAGGTGTCGGGCATGCGCTCGACCGACGGGTACGCCTCGGCCGGGTTCGTGTTCGCCTCCACGGTGAACATCGGCGGCACACCGTTCCAGATCTCCATCGTGTGGTGGATCGGGGTCACGGCGGTGGCCGCGTGGCTGCTGTCGCGCACGAAGTTCGGCAACTGGATCTTCGCCGTCGGCGGCTCGGCGGCCAGCTCGCGCGCGGTCGGCGTGCCGGTGGTGCGCACGAAGATCCTGCTGTTCATGGGCACGGCGCTGGCCGCGTGGCTCGTCGGCTCGATCAACATCCTGCGGTTCGCCAGCGTGCAGGCCAACCAGGGCATCGGGCTGGAGTTCCAGTACATCATCGCCGCGGTGATCGGCGGCTGCCTGCTCACCGGCGGGTACGGCTCGGCGGTGGGCGCGGCGATCGGCGCCCTGATCTTCGGCATGGCGCGCCAGGGCATCGTGTTCGCCGGCTGGGACAGCGACTGGTTCATGCTGTTCCTCGGGATCATGCTGCTGGCCGCGGTCCTGGTCAACAACGCCTTCCGGCGGCGCGCGGAAAGGGTCCGGCGATGAACGCACCGCTCATCGAAGTCAAGGACGTCGGCAAGAGGTACGGCAGCGTCGTGGCGTTGCGCGACGTGTCCACTGTGGTCAACGCCGGTGAGGTCACCTGCGTGCTCGGCGACAACGGCGCCGGCAAGTCCACGCTCATCAAGATCCTCGCCGGCGTGCACGAGCACGACCGCGGCGAGTTCCTGGTCGAGGGCGAGCCCGTGCGGTTCACCTCGCCGCGCGAGGCACTCGACCGCGGCATCGCCACGGTGTACCAGGACCTCGCGGTGGTGCCGCTGATGAGCGTGTGGCGCAACTTCTTCCTCGGCTCCGAGCCCACGATCGGCGTCGGGCCGTTCCGGATGCTCGACCGGAGGAAGGGCCGTGAAACCACGAAGAAGGCGCTGGCCGACATGGGCATCGACCTGCGCGACGTGGAGCAGCCCGTGGGCACGCTCTCGGGCGGTGAACGCCAGTGCGTGGCCATCGCGCGGGCCGTGCACTTCGGCGCGAAGGTGCTGATCCTCGACGAGCCCACCGCGGCTCTCGGCGTGAAGCAGGCCGGGGTGGTGCTCAAGTACGTGGCGCAGGCCCGCGATCGCGGCCTCGGCGTGGTGCTGATCACGCACAACCCGCACCACGCCTACCCGGTGGCCGACCGGTTCCTGCTGCTCAAACGCGGTGCCGCGCTCGGCTCGTACGAGAAGTCCGAGATCGGCATCGCGGAGCTCACGCGGCAGATGGCGGGCGGCGCCGAGCTGGAAGCGCTGGAACACGAGCTGCGCGCGGTGGAGACGTGAGTCTCGACGCGCTGACCGTCGGCCGCGTCGGGGTGGACCTCTACCCCGAGCAGAGCGGCGTGCCGCTGGCCGAGGTCACCACGTTCGCCAAGTCGCTCGGCGGCACCGCGACCAACGTCGCGGTCGCCGCCGCGCGGCTCGGCCGCCGCACCGCCGTGCTCACGAAGGTGGGGCCCGACGGCTTCGGCGGCTACGTGCGGCAGGCGCTCACGGGCTTCGGCGTTTCGCCGGAGTTCGTGGGCACCTCGCCCGAGCTGCAGACGCCGGTGGTGTTCTGCGAGCTGAACCCGCCGGCCGACCCGCCGCTGCTGTTCTACCGCTCCCCCATCGCACCCGACCTCACGCTCACCGACTCCGACGTGCCGTGGGACGTCGTGCGCGAGGTGCCGCTGCTGTGGGTCACCGGCACCGGGGTGTCGACCGAGCCGGCGCGCACCACGCAGCGCAAGATCCTCGAGGCCCGCGGCCGGCACGCGCACACCGTGGTCGACCTCGACTACCGCCCGATGTTCTGGCCGGACGTGGACACCGCCCGCGAGGAGATCGGCTGGATGCTCGACCACGTGACGGTGGCCGTCGGCAACCGCGCGGAGGTCGAGGTGGCCGTGGGCACCGCCGATCCGGAGGAGGCCGCGGACCGGATGCTGGCCCGCGGCGTGCGGCTCGCGGTGATCAAGAAGGGCGCGGAGGGCGTGCTCGTCGCGACCCCCGAGGGCCGCGCGACGGTGCCGCCGCAGCGCGTGGAGGTGGTGTGCGGCCTCGGCGCGGGTGACGGCTTCGGCGGCGCGCTCGTGCACGGGCTGCTGTCGGGCTGGGCGCCGGTGCGGCTCGCGGAGTACGCGAACGCGGCCGGCGCGCTGGTCGCGGCGCGGCTCGCGTGTGCCGACGCGATGCCGACGGCCGCCGAAATCGAGGAGTTGCTGTGATCGAGGAGCGGTTGTGACGCCGTTGCTGACCGACGAACGCTGGCACGAGCTGCTGCGCGTGCGGGCCACCGACCCGGGCGCGGTGAAGCGGGCGTACGCGGCCCGTAGACGGCGCGACAACCTGTTGTCGGACAAGGGCACGCTGTTCCTCGTGGCCGCCGACCACCCGGCCCGCGGCGCGCTCGGCGTCGGCGGCGACCCGCTCGCGATGGCCGACCGCCGGTCGCTGCTCGAACGGCTGCTGGTGGCGCTGGCCAACCCCGCCGTCGACGGGCTGCTCGGCACCCCCGACGTGGTCGAGGAGCTGCTGCTGCTCGACGCGCTGCACGACAAGGTCGTGATCGGCTCGATGAACCGCGGCGGCCTCGCCGGCGCCGACTGGGAGATCGACGACCGCTTCACCGGCTACGACGCGGCGTCGCTGGTCGGCTCCCGGCTCGACGGCGGCAAGATGCTGCTGCGGCTCGTGGACGACGACCCGGGCACCGTGCCGACGCTGCAGGCCTGCGCCGACGCCGTCACCGAACTCGCTTCGTACGGTCTCGTCGCGATGGTCGAGCCGCTGCCGTACGCGCGCGCCGAAGGCCGGCTGGTGCTGCAGAAGGACTCACCGGCGCTGGCCCGGGCCGTCACGGTGGCGTCGGGTATCGGCGTGACGTCGGCGTACACCTGGCTCAAGCTGCCCTCCACCGACGACACCGCGGTGCTCGGCGCGACGACGCTGCCGGTGGTGATCCTGGGCGGCGTGCCGTCCGGCGACCCGGCCGCCGACCTGGCGTCGTGGGGCCGCACGCTGCGTCACGAGGTGGTGCGCGGACTCGTCGTGGGCCGTACGCTGCTCTACCCGCCCGACGGTGACGTCGGGTCCGCCGTGGCTGCTGCCGCGAAGATCCTGGAGGCCGCGAAGTGAGCGCACTGCACCGTCCACACGGGACACTGACCGACGACAACGACCCGATCCTGCTCACGCCCGAGACCGCCGGCTGGGCGCACACCGGGCTGCGGGTGCTCAAGATCGGCCGGCGGCTCCCGCGGCTGATCGAGACCGGCGAGTTCGAGGCGTTCGTGCTGCCGCTCTCGGGCTCGGTCACCGTGCGCGTGGACGACGAGGAGTTCGAGCTCGAAGGCCGTGATTCGGTGTTCACGCGCGTCACGGACTTCGCCTACGTGCCGCGCGACGCCGAAGTCGAGCTGACTTCGCCGACCGGCGCCGAGATCGCGCTGCCGATGGCCCGCTGCGAGCGCCGTCTCGACCCGATGTACGGCCCGGCCGAGGAGGTGCCCGTCGAGGTGCGCGGCTCCGGCCAGGCCACCCGGCAGGTGACCAACTTCGGAGTGCCCGGTGTGTGGGACCACGCGGACAAGCTCAATGCGTGCGAGCTCATCACGCCCGACGGCAACTGGTCCTCGTACCCGCCGCACAAGCACGACGAGGCGAGCGAGTGCGAGGTCGTGAACGAGGAGATCTACTACTTCCGCGTCGCCGGGCGCGACGGGATCACGCCTTCGCGCGAGGGCTTCGGCCTGCACCGCACCTACACCGCCGACGGCACGCTCGACGAGGACGTGGCGGTGCGCGACGGTGATGTGTTCCTGATTCCCCGCGGGTACCACGGGCCGTGCGTCGCGGCGCCGGGTTACCCGATGTACTACCTGAACGTGCTGGCCGGGCCCGCCGAGGAGCGGTCGATGGCGTTCTGCGACGACCCGGCCCACAGCTGGGTGCGGGGCACCTGGGCTTCGCAGCAGCAGGACCCGCGGTGTCCGGTGACGGATGACGAGGGGCGCGTTCGATGAGGTTGACCACGGCGCAGGCGTTGGTGCGCTGGCTGCTCGCGCAGCGGTCCGAGACGCTCGACGGCCGGGAGGTGCCGCTGTTCCCGGGTGTCTTCGCGATCTTCGGCCACGGCAACGTGCTCGGCCTCGGCACGGCGCTCGAAGAACACCGCGACGAGATCCCGGTGTGGCGCGGGCACACCGAACAGGGCATGGCGCTGGCCGCCGTCGGGTATGCCAAGGCGACGCAGCGGCGGCAGGTCGGCGTGGTCACGTCGTCGATCGGGCCCGGCGCGCTGAACATGGTGACCGCAGCGGGCGTCGCGCACGCCAACCGGTTGCCGGTGCTGCTGCTGCCGGGCGACACGTTCGTGAGCCGCGCGCCCGACCCGGTGCTGCAGCAGATCGAGCCCTTCCACGACGGCACGGCCGCGGTGAACGACGCCTTCCGCGCCGTGAGCCGCTACTTCGACCGGATCACGCGACCCGAGCAGCTGCTCGCGACGCTGCCGCAGGTCGCGCGTGTGCTCACCGACCCGGCCGAGTGCGGCCCGGTCACGCTGGCGCTGCCGCAGGACGTGCAGGCGGAGACTTTCGACTTCCCGGAAGCGCTGTTCGCACCGGTCACGCACCGGTTGCCGCGCCCGCGCCCGGACCGGCGCGCGGTCACAGAGGCGGCCGGCGTGCTGCGCGCGGCTCGGCGGCCGCTGCTGGTGCTCGGTGGCGGCGTGCGCTACTCGGGTGCGGGCCGGCGCGCGCTGGACTTCGCCGAGCGGCACGGGATTCCGGTCACGGAGACCACCGCGGGCCGCACGCTGGTCCCGCACACGCATCCGCTGTACGCCGGACCGCTGGGTGTCACCGGCTCGTCGTCGGCGAACGCCGTGGCCGCGAACGCCGACGTGGTGTTCGCCGTCGGCACGCGGCTGCAGGACTTCACCACGGCGTCGTGGACCGTCTTCTCCCCCGACTCACGCCTGGTCACGCTCAACGCGGCCGCGTTCGACGCCGTGAAGCACGGCGCGCTGGCCGTGGTCGGCGACGCGTCCGCGGGCCTCGACGATCTGGCCGCCCAGCTGGAAAGCTGGCGCGTGGATCCACAGTGGACTCGACGCGCGGCGGAGGAACGAGCCGGCTGGGACTCGCACATCGACGCGTTGCGGTCCGCCGAGTCGAAGATCCCGAGCTACGCGCAGGTCGTCGGCGTGGTCAACGACCTGTCCGAGCCGAGCGACTACGTGATGACCGCGTCGGGCGGCCTGCCGGGTGAGCTGATCGGCGGCTGGCGCGGCTCCGGCGAGGTGAGCATGGACGTGGAGTACGGCTTCTCGTGCATGGGTTACGAGCTGTCCGGCGCGTGGGGCGCCGCGATGGCCCACCCCGGCGGCCTCGTGACGACGCTGCTCGGCGACGGCTCGTACCTGATGCTCAACTCCGACCTGTTCTCCGCCGCGTTCGCCGGCCACCCGCTCGTGGCGGTGGTCTGCGACAACGACGGCTACGCCGTGATCGCGCGCCTGCAGCAGGGCCAGGGTGGCAAGCCGTTCAACAACTTCTACGCCGACTGCCGCACTTCCCACGCCGCGCCACCGCGCGTGGACTTCGCGCGGCACGCGGAATCACTGGGCTGCGTGGTGTTCTCGGCCTCGTCGGTCGACGATCTCCGCGACGCCTACGCGAAAGCCCGCGCGGCCGCCGTCGCCGAGAGCCGGCCCGCGGTGGTCGTGGTGCGCACGCTGCCCGCCGCCTGGACGGAAGCGGGCGCGTGGTGGGAGGTCGGGGTGCCCGAGCACCTGGCGGGCCGCCCGGACTTCGACGCGGCGAAGTCCGGGCAGGTCCGCTATCTGGGACGTTAGTTCGCCTGGCCGGCGAACAGCTTCGCGAGGGCGTCGACGTCGAGCACCGTCGCGAACTTCGGGAAGATCGTGCCGGTGAGGAACTCGTGGGTGCCGGGTTCGGGGTCGGCGCTGGCGTCGTCGAGCACGAGGATGCGGTAGTCGCGGTCCATGGCCTCGCGCACGGTGCTCAGCACCACACCACTGGTGCTGATGCCGGCCAGCACCAGCGTGTCCACGTCGCGGCCGCGCAGCTGCGCGTCGAGGTCGGTGGTGGTGAAGGCGCCGACGCGGGTCTTGCGCACCGAGATGTCCTGCGGCTGCGGCTTGAGGCGCTCGTCGATCTGGGTGGCCGGGGCGTCGGCGTGCATCACGGCGCGGGTCTCGGGCGCGAGCATGCGCGCGAACACGCTGGTGGCCGGGATGGCGTCGAACTCGGCGTCGTCGAAGCCGACGCGGACCCAGCCGACGTGGCCGCCGCGGGCGCGCACGTCGGTGATCGCGGAGCCGACTCGGTCGAGCAGCGCCTGGTCGTCGGCGATGCGGCCGACGATGCCGGTCTGGTAGTCCATCACCAGCAGCGCGGTGTGGGCCGGGTCGAGGTGATCGGTCATGTCCGGGTGCCTTTCTTGTGTTGCGGAACGAGTCAGTGTTGCGGAACGAGTCAGTGTCCGGTCGAGGACGTTGACGAGCAGGAAGCCGGCGCTCACTATCACCAGGAACCAGGCCAGGTGGTGGAGGCCGGCGGTGTCGGCGCGCTGGCCGAAGAAGCCGCCTTGCGCGGCGGAGGAAACGATGGCGCCGAGGTAACCGAAGGTGCGCAGCAGACCGGCGGACGCACCGACGTTTTCGGGATTCGCCTGGCGGTACACGGCGTTCTGCAGCGCGAGGCTGTTGAGCCCCTGCGGAATGCCGAAGATCAGCACGATCCCGACGATCATCCACACCGGACTCGTGGGCAGCAGCGCGAGCAGCAGCACACACGCGACGAGCTGCGCGACCGCGGCCACGATCAGCTTGCCGCGCAACGCCTGCCGGCGGCCGGTGATCGCGGAGACGACGATGCCGGTGGCGAACATCGGCAGAGTGACCAGGCCCGTCGTGCTCGCCGACAGGCCGCGGCCGTCTTCGAGCCATTGGGTGAAGCCGTAGATGAAGCTGTAGGACACGACGTAGGCCAGCAGCGCGCGGCCGAACGTGACCAGCAGCGCCACATTGCCGCCCAGCACCCGCAGGTCGATGAACGGCGTGGGGTGGCGCAGCTCGCGCACCGCGAAGCCCGCGGCGGCGAGCACGGTGAGCAGCAGCAGGTACCACGAGCCGAGGTGCGGGTTCATCAGGAACAACAGCAGCGTGACCAGCGTGGCCGCGAACAGGGCCATGCCGGGAAAGTCGAGGTTGAGCTTGCCGGGTTTGCGGTCGTCACGCGGGAACCGGCGCCAGCCGAGCACGAAGGCGACGAGCGCGACGGGGATGTTGATCGCCAGCGTGGCCTGCCAGCCGCCGAGGCCGATCAGCAGGCCGCCCAGCGGCGGGCCGATCACGGCGATGGTCTGCGTGGCGACGGCCAGGATCGTGAGCACGACGGCCGGGCTGTCCTTGCCCGTGCGCCCGCTTTCGTCGCGGATCAGCCGCATCGCCGCCGGATAACCGGCGCAGGTGCCGAAACCGAGGATCACGCGCGCGACGATCAGCACCGCCAGGTTCGGCGCCAGCGCACCGACCACGCCGGCGACGCCGACCAGCGCCGCGGCGGGCAGGAAGAGCCGGCGCGGCCCGTAGACGTCGATCAGGCGCCCGACCACCGGCTGCCCCACGGCGGTCGCGAGGTACAGCGCGGAGATCAGCCACGCCGTCTGCGAAGGCGGCGCGCCGAACGCGACGCCGATCGGCACCAGCGCGACCGAGACGATCGTGGAGTTGATCGGGTTGAGGATCGCGCCGGACACCAGGGGCGCGATGAGCTTGGGGTTGAAGCCGTCGAGCCGATCGCGCTTCGGGGTGGGCGCGCTCATTCCTCGACCACGCGCTCCAGCAAGGTCAGTGCCTCGTCCAGGATTCGGCGTTCGGCGTCGGTGAAGCGCTCTTCGAACGCGCTGGCCAGCCATTCCTCCCGGCTCGTGCGCGCGCCCTGAGCGATGGCGCGCCCTTCGTCGGTGAGGAAGAGCAGCTGACGGCGCGCGTCTTCCGCGTCGGCCTCGCGCCGGATCAACCCCTGCTCGTGCAACGCGGCGACCGTCTTCGCCATCGACTGCGGCCGCACCCGCTCCGCCCCGGCCAGCTGGCTGGCCGACGACGGCTCGGCGATCACCAGCCGCGCCAACGCCGACGCCTGCGGCGCACTGAGGCCCCGCACGGCCGACGCGTCCTGGATCCGCCGCCGCAGCCGGCCCACGAGGATCCGCAGCCGGTGGGCGATCGCGTCGGAAGAGGTCTGCTCGGTCACGATAGACAGCCTATACTGATCAGCCTTGGCTGTCTAACTTCGGGTCACGTCGGGGTCGAGTCACGTCAGGTTCGCGTCCAGCCAGGGACGCAGGATCGGGAGCACGGCTTTGGCCTGCATGGCGGACATGTGGTCGAGACCTTCGAGGAGCTCGACGGTCCAGCCGTCTTCCTCCAGGGCCGCGCGGTTGCGGATCAGCGGACCGGCGATGTCGACGGTGACGCCACCCCAGCGTTCCCCGTACTCGATGCGGTCCTCGGTGCCCGCGAAACACAGGCGCGGGCCCGTCAGGTGGACGGCGTGGTCGTCGAACGCTTGCAGGGACTCGTAAAGCGTGACGAACTGGCGGGTCTGCGCGGCGGACATCGTGAAGTCGACGGAGTCCCAGTCGCCGGGCGTGGCGGTGCCGCCTTCGGTGCGGGGCAGGGTGTGCGTGGCGCGGGTGACGGCGAGCATGGCGTCGTAGGGGCCGTCGAGTGGCGGGTAGCCGCCCATCGCGAGGGCGGTGAGCCGGTCGGTGCGCAGGGCGAGCTGCAGGCCGGCCAGAGCGAGCCAGGAGTAGCCGTAGCAGGCGAAAGTCTCAGCTCCCGCGGAGTCGGCGATGGCGAGGAGATCGGCCGAGATTTCTTCGGGGGTCAGGGTTTCCGGGCGCGGGTGCGCGAGGGCGTGGCCCTCGTAGTCGAAGGCGATCACCCGGAAGCCGGCGAGGCCGTCGAGGAGCGAGCGGCCCAGTGCTGGGTCACCGCCCCACTGGCGGACGGATTCGGCCTGCTCGCCTTCGAGCGGGCGCGGGTTCACGGGCAGCAGCAACGCCGGGCCGTCGCCGTGCACCTCGACGTCGATCGTGGTGCCGCCGGGCAGTGTGACCATGTCGTCCCCATCTCTTTACGTCGTAAGCTATCTGACAGGACGATACTTTACGGCGTAATGAGTTGTCGAGTTCAGCGGCCGAGGAGGCGGCGGACCTCCTGCGCGGCGGCGCGTCCGGCGCGGTTGGCGCCGACGGTGCTGGCCGAGGGGCCGTAGCCGACCAGGTGCAGGCGCGGTTCGGCGACCACGCGTGTGCCGTCGAGGCGGATGCCACCGCCGGCGGAGCGCAGGTGCAGGGGCGCGAGGTGGTCGATCGAGGCGCGGAAACCGGTGGCCCAGAGAATGATGTCGGCGGGAGCGAACGTCCCGTCGGCCCACACCACGCCTTCGGGCACGAGGTGGTCGAACATCGGCTTGCGGTCGAGGTAGCCGGCGGCCTGGGCGGCGCGCACGTCGGACGTGAGCGCCAGGTCGGTCACGCTCACCACGCTCTGCGGCGGCAGCCCTTCGCGCACGCGCTGCTCGACCTTCGCCACGGCTTTGCGGCCCCAGTCCTCGCTGAACTCCTCGTCGCGCCACACCGGCGGCCGGCGCGTGACCCAGGTCGTCGACTTCGCGACCGGCCCGATCTCCATCAGCAGCTGCACCGCGGACGTGCCGCCGCCGACCACGACCACCCGACGGCCGCGGAAGGCCTCGGCGCCCGGGTAGTCGGCGGTGTGCAGCTGCCGGCCCGCGAACGTCTCCTGGCCCGGGTAGTGCGGCCAGAACGGGCGGTCCCACGTGCCGGTCGCGCTCACCACGGCGCGCGCGGCCCACGTCTCGACGGGGGTCTCGACCAGCAACCGGTCGCCTTGCGCGCGCACCGCCGTGACGTCGACGGGGCGGTGCACCGGGAGGTCGAACGTCTTCTCGAAGCGACCGAAGTACTCGGACACGACCTCACTGGCGGGCCGGCTCGTGTCGGGCGTGCCGAAGGCCATGCCGGGTAGGTCGTGGATGCCGTGGACCTTGCCGACCACAAGGGAGGGCCAGCGGTACTGCCACGCGCCGCCGGGGCGTTTGCCTTGGTCGAGGACCACGAAGCCGGTCTCGTTCGCCAGCCCCGCGCGACGCAGGTGGTACGCCGCCGACAGGCCCGCCTGCCCGGCCCCGATCACCACCACGTCGGTCTCGTGATCCGCAGTCATACAACGTTCAACAATCTGGCCAGGCGCGTATTTCGAGCCCGGTTCGTTCGAAGCGCGGTTTTTTCGAGCTCTGACTCACACGGCGACGCGATTGCGCCCGGCGTCCTTGGCCCGGTAGAGCGCGGCGTCGGCCGAGCGCAGCACCTGGTCGAGCGTGTCGCCCGCCTCCGGGTACCCGGCGACGCCGACCGACACCGATAGCCCGCCGACCTGCACCGTGCCCCCGACCTTCACGGTCAGCTCCCCCACCGCCACGCGCACCCGCTCGGCGATGGCGAGCACGGGCGTGCCGCCGGTGGCCGGCAGGAGCACCACGAACTCCTCGCCCCCGAACCGGCCGACGGTGTCGCTCTGGCGCACGGCGTCCTCGATCGCGACGGCCACCGCGGCCAGCACCTCGTCGCCGGTGAGGTGGCCGTAGGTGTCGTTGATGCGCTTGAAGTGGTCGAGGTCGATCATCAGCACCGCGAACTCACTGCCCGGGCCCCGCCGGCGAGCGCGGGTGAACTCGCGGGTGGCGAGATCGTGCCAGCCCGCGGTGTTGAGCAGGCCCGTCTTCTCGTCCGTCACGGCGGCGACCTGCAGCTGCTGCTTCAGGAGCAGGTACCGGTGCAGCAGAAGCAGCGGCGCCACCACGAACACCACCAGCACCGGCTGCGCCACGAGGGCGAGCGCCGCCAGGCCGCCGAGGCACAGCGTCGCGATCTCGAAGGCGTTGTCCTCCCACGTGCCGACGAGGTCCGCGGCCAGCCGGCTGCCGGTGTAGAGGTAGATCCCGGCCGCGACCAGCGCCATGTTCACCACCTCGAACACGGCGGCGGCCGCGATGAGGGCGAGCACTCCGTGCCACGTGTTGAGGGTCGCGTCGTTGAGGTGGTCGATGGTCAGGACCGCCGACGCCGCGAAACAGCTGAGCATCGCCCACGCGGTGGAGGCGAGGAACCGGTGCGCGGGCCGCGTGCGCACGCTGCGCCACACCCGCAGCCACAGGTGCAGGTAGAGCACGAGCGCCAGCAACGCCACCCACGCCGGCGGCAACAGGAACGCGCCCGCGAGGTACCAGACCGAGGTGACGTTGATGTGCGTCTGCCCGCTCATCCACCGCCGCAGCCGCTCGATCCGCCGCGACATCTCCGCCTGCGCGATGCCCAGCACCACGAGCGCCGCGAACCAGCCGAGCTGCACCTCGCCGCCGAACTCGGTCGTGAACCCGATGAGCACGGCGGCCACGGCCGCCAGTTCGGTCCCGATGGCGTACGCGATCCACCTGCGCCGCGCCACCACCCACATCCCCCACCGCGACGGCAGGCCGTCCCACTCCCGCCAGCCCGCCAGCGCACCCCTCACGCCCGGGGGACCCGCACCCAGCATCGTGATGCCCCTTCGGCCGACGAGGTGGCCCAGGGTAGCCGGTCGACCCACCGCCGTCGCCGGACCGGGGGAATTCCCACACGGGCTTTTGCCGGCGGAGATGGTGAGGGTAGAGCGGGTGGGCGAGGTCAGGCGGTCAGCGGCGGCGCAGCGCCCGGATGATCATGAAGACCACGAACAGCACCGCGGCGCCCGCGGCGACCGGGATGAGGCGTTTGGCCACGGATTGGCCGGCGTAGTCCAGGAGGTCGATGGCTTCCGCTTCACCGGTGGAGCCGCCGGCGGGGACGCTGCGGAGTTGGGGCTTGGGAGCAGTGGCCGGCGTGGCTTCGGCCTTGTCGGCGGCGGCCTGTTCGGCGATGTCGTGCGTGGCGACCGCGGCTTCGGCGGAACCGGAGCCAGCCGAGCCGGCGGCACCGGACGCGGCAGCGCCGGCGCCGGCGTCAGCAGCGGCCGGAGGCCCGGCAGCCAGAGAATCCGCCAGGTTCCCGGCAAAAGTGTCGAGCAGCTTCCCGCCGACCTCCGAGATCAGCCCGCGGCCGAACTGCGCCGGGCGGCCCGTGATGGCGATGTCGCTCGCCACCGTGCCGTGGGTGCCGCCGTCGGTGGCGCTGAGGGTGACCGTGACGGTGGCCGCCGCGGTGCCGCCGCCGCGGGAATCCTTGCCGGAGGCCTTGATCACGACCTGGCGGGTGGCCTCGTCCTTCGAGAGGAACTCGCCGGATCCCTTGTACAGCAGGGAGATCGGGCCCAGCTTGACCTTCACCGTGCCGGTGAAGGCGTCGCCCTCCACCTTGGTGAGCGTGGCCCCCGGCATGCACGGGGCGACGCGCTCGGGGTCGATGACGGCCTGCCAGACCTCCTCGACGGGAGCCGGGACGGTGAATTCGTGGTCGAGCCGCACGGGCCGACCTCCTCTCCGAGCAAACGAGAAAAAACCGCTGAGGCCCACCTTACGACCGTGGCGGCCGGAAGGTGGGCCTCGAGGCGTCGTCAGGCCCCGACCGCCGCCGTGAGGGCGCGGCCGGTGAGCACCCGGGCGAGGTGCTGCCGGTATTCGACATCGGAGTTGCCGTCGGCCGCCGGGTTCGTGCCGTCGGCCGCGAGAGCGGCGGCGGCGCGGATCACGTCGGCGTTGGCCGAAGCGCCCACCAGCGCCTGTTCCACGCCGGTCGCGCGCACCGGCGTGGAGCCCATGTTGGTGAGCGCGACGCGAGCCTCCTCGATCACGCCGCCCTCGGTGCGGACGGTGGCCGCGACCGCGACCATCGACCACGCCTGCGCCACCCGGGTGAACTTCTCGTAGTGCGCGCGCCAGCCCGTGTGCTTGGGCAGGCGCACCTCCACCAGCAGTTCGTCGGGTGCCAGGGCCGTGGTGAAGAAGTCCTGGAAGAACTCCGCCGCGGCCACCGTGCGGCGCCCGTTCGGACCCGCCAGCACCAGCGACGCGTCCATCGCCAGCACCGGCGCCGCCAGGTCACCGGCCGGGTCGGCGTGGGCGATGGCGCCGCCGAAGGTGCCGCGGTGGCGCACCTGCGGGTCGGCCACCGTGTCCGTCGCCGCCTTGATCAGCGCGGCGTGCTCGGCGACCAGCGCGTCGCGCTGCACGTCGTAGTGCGTGGTCATCGCGCCGATCACGAGGTCGCCGCCCTCCTCGCGCACCCCGCGCAGCTCGGCGACCTTGCGCAGGTCGATGAGCGTGGTCGGGGCGGCCAGGCGCATCCGCAGCACCGGCAGCAGGCTCTGCCCGCCCGCCAGCACCTTCGCGTCCTCGCCCGCCGCCGCGAGCGCCTGCACGGCTTCGTCCACACTGGACGGAGCCACGTACTCGAACGGGGCCGGGATCACTTCGCACCTCCGGAGGCGTCGATCGAACCGAGGCCGCCGCCGGCCTCCGAGCCGGGCCCGCCGGCGTCGGTGGTTCCGTGCTGGATGGCGTGCCACACCCGCATCGGGGTCAGCGGCATCTCGATGTCGTTCACGCCGAAGTGGCGCACCGCGTCGACCACCGCGTTGACCACCGCCGGGGTCGAGGCGATCGTGCCGGCCTCACCGACACCCTTGGCGCCCAACGGGTTCGTGGTCGACGGCGTCTCGGTGCGCGCCGTGGTGAACGACGGCAGGTCGGCCGCCGACGGCAGCAGGTAGTCGGCGAACGTGCCCGTGGTGAGCGTGCCGCTCTCGTCGTGCACAGCCTCCTCGAACAGCGCCTGCGCGATGCCCTGCGCGAGCCCGCCGTGCACCTGTCCCTCGGCGATCAGCGGGTTCACGACCACGCCGATGTCGTCCACGCACACGTACGAGCGCAGCTTGACCCGGCCCGTCTCCGTGTCCACTTCGGCCGCACACAGGTGCGTGCCGTGCGGGTAGGAGAAGTTCTCCGGGTCGAAGGTGGCGTCGGAGTCGAGCGAGGGTTCCATGCCGTCGGGCAGGTTGTGCGCGGCGAACACCGTGAACGCGATGTCCTGCATGGTCGTCGACTGGTCCGTGCCCTTCACGGTGAACTTGCCGCCGGCGAACTCGAGGTCGTCCTCGGAGCACTCCAGCAGGTGCGCCGCGACCGGCTTCGCCTTCGCGATCACCTTCTCGGCGGCCTTCACGATGGCCACCCCACCGACGACCAGCGACCGCGAGCCGTAGGTGTCCATGCCCTTGTGCGAAGACTGCGTGTCGCCGTGGATCACCTCGACGTCCTCGAACGGCACACCCAGCTGGTCGGCCACGATCTGGCTCCACGCCGTCTCGTGCCCCTGGCCGTGGGCCGACGCACCGGTGGTGACCTCGACCTTGCCGGTCGGCAGCATGTGGATCTGCGCGTACTCCCAGCCGCCGGCCGCGTAGTCGAGCGAGCCGAGCACCCGCGACGGCGCCAGGCCGCACATCTCCGTGAACGTGGAGATGCCGATGCCGAGCTGCACCGGGTCGCCGGAGTCGCGGCGCTGCTGCTGCTCGCGCCGCAGGCCGTCGTAGTCGAACAGCTCCTTGGCCTTCGCCGTGGCGGCCTCGTAGTTGCCCGTGTCGTAGGTCAGCCCCGCCACCGTGGTGAACGGGAACTCCTCGTGCTTGATCCAGTTCTTCTCGCGCAGCTCCATCGGGTCCATGCCGAGCTCGTCGGCGAGCTCGTCCATGATCCGCTCGACCGCGAACGTCGCTTCGGGCCGGCCGGCGCCGCGGTAGGCGTCGGTGAGCGTGGTCGTGGTGAACACGTTGGTGCAGGCGAAGTGGTACGCCGGGAACTTGTAGATGGCGTTGAACATGAACGCACCGAGGATCGGCACGCCGGGCCCGACGAGCCCGATGTAGGCGCCCATGTTGGCCAGCAGCTCGACCTTGAGCCCGGTCACCGTGCCGTCGGCGTTGGCGGAGATCGTGATGTCCTGGATCTGGTCCCGGCCGTGGTGCGCGGTGAGGATCGACTCCGACCGCGATTCGTTCCACTTCACCGGTTTGCCGAGCTTCTGCGCGACCAGGATGGTCATCATCTCTTCGGGCAGCACGCCGATCTTGCCACCGAAGCCGCCGCCGACGTCCGGGGCGATCACGCGCAGTTTGTGCTCCGGGATGCCCAGCGTGAGCGCCGTCATCACGCGCAGGATGTGCGGCACCTGCGTGGCCGACCACACCGAGATCTGCGTGCCGGTCGGGTCGACCACACACGCGCGCGGTTCCATGAACGCCGGGATCAGGCGTTGCTGGCGGAAGCGCCGCTTGAGCACGATCTCCGAGGACGAGATCGCGTCCTCCACGTTGCCGCCGGTGCCCGCCTCGGCCGAGTCGAACTTCCAGACCGCGCTCTCGTTGGTGCCCAGGTCCTCGTGCACGAGCGGCGCGCCCTCGGCGAGCGCGGCCTCCATGTCCAGGACCACGGGCAGGTCTTCGTACTCGACGTCGATCGCCTCGAGCGCGTCGTGCGCTTCGGCGGCCGACCGCGCGGCGACCACGACGATGCCTTCACCGGCGAAGTTCACCTGGCCGTCGGCCAGCACGGGCCGGCGCGGCGACTTCATGTCGGGCGTGATCGGCCACGCGCAGGGCATGCCGATGGCGCCGTCCGGGTCCAGGTCCTTCGCGGTGTAGACCGCGATCACGCCGGGTGCGTCCTTGGCGCCCGACACGTCCAGCGAAACGATCTTCGCGTGCGCCATGGGGCTGCGCAGCACCGCGAGGTGCAGCATGCCCGGCAGCACGATGTTGTCGGTCCAGCGCGTGCGGCCGGTGATCAGCCGCTCGTCCTCCTTGCGGCGACGGGACTTGCCGACTTCCGGCTCGATGGTCGCGGTCATCACTCACCACCCACGCCGACGTGCTTGATCTGTTCGGCCTCGGGTCCTGCGCCCGGGCTCATGTGCTGCGCGGCGTCGCGCACGGCGCGCACGATGTTCTGGTAGCCGGTGCAGCGGCAGAGGTTTCCCTCGAGCCCTTCGCGCACGGCTTGTTCGTCCGGATCGGGATTGTCGGCCAGCAGGTCGATCGAGGCCATGATCATGCCGGGCGTGCAGAACCCGCACTGCAAGGCGTGGTTTTCGCGGAACGCCTGCTGCACGGGATGCAACTGCCCGTCGCGGGCGAGCCCCTCGACGGTGGTGACCTCGCTGCCGTCGGCCTGGACGGCGAGCACGGAACAGGACTTCACGCTGTGGCCGTCGAGGTGCACGGTGCACGCGCCGCAGTTGCTCGTGTCGCAGCCGACGACCGTGCCCACCTTCCCGACGCGTTCGCGCAGGTAGTGGACGAGCAAAGTGCGGGGCTCCACCTCGTCGGTGTACTTCGTGCCGTCGACGGTGACGGTGATGCGCATCTAAGGCCTCCAAGAGCAAATGCCCGCCTGACCCGGGTGGGGCCGGCGGGCCGGTTCGGGAACGGCCAAGGTCGATCGTGATCGGCCTCACAGGGGAGCCTGCTACTCCCTTCGCGCGCGGACAAGTCCTGATGTCGCACATCCGGGCCGCACTCCCGCATCTGCACCCTTATGGGCAGGCTCAGTCCGCAGATGCGGGCCTCCGTCCGGGTGATTTTTCCACCCGTCGGCAAAACTCACCCGAGTCCCGCGTGGACGGTCGCGCGATGGTCGACTTCCGCCTGGACATGGGCATTTCCGGTCATTCGCCCACCCAGCACACGGTCCCTTGGGGACTTTCAGGGCTGTTCGCCGCGAATTCGGGTCCATCATGGACATTCATTCCGCAGATGCGGAGATATTCGTGTGCTTTGAACGCAGGTGCGTATTCACCAGAAAGTCCCGCACCCTCGTGGGGTACGGGACTTTCAGGGTTCACTCAGTTGTGGATGCGACCGGACAACGCCGCCAATCGGCGTCCGGTGCCACTCCAGCGCAGCGAAATGATCTCCGCCGCGATCGACACCGCGGTTTCTTCGGGCGTGCGCGCGCCCAGGTCCAGGCCGATCGGCGAGGAGAGCCGTTCCAGCTCGGGCTCGGTGATGCCGGCTTCCCGCAGGCGGGAGAACCGGTCGTCGTGGGTCTTGCGCGAGCCCATGGCGCCGACGTAACCGACGTCGAGCCGCAGCGCGATCTCCAGCAGCGGCACGTCGAACTTCGGGTCGTGGGTGAGCACGGCGATGGCCGTGCGGCTGTCGATGCGGCCGGCCTCGGCCTCGGCGGCGAGGTAGCGGTGCGGCCAGTCGACCACGACCTCGTGCGCGTCGGGGAACCGGCTGCTGGTGGCGAACACGGGCCGCGCGTCGCACACCGTGACCTGATAGCCCAGGTAGGCGCCCATGCGCGCCATGGCGGCGGCGAAGTCGATGGCGCCGAACACGAGCAGCCGCGGCGGCGGTTCGAACGAGTTCACGAACACGGCCATGCCCTCGCCGCGACGCTGGCCGTCGGGCCCGTAGCGCAGGGTGCCGGTGCGGCCGCTGGCCAGCAGGCCGCGCGCGTCGTCGGCCACGGCGTCGTCCATGCGCGACGAGCCGAGCGAGCCTTCCACACGATCCGGCCACACGACCATGCGCTCGCCGACCAGCCCGGGTGTCTCGTGCTCCACGATCGTGACCACGGCCACGGGCTCGCCGCTGCGCACGGATTCCACGACCTGGTCGAGCTCCGGCATCGACTCGCGGTCGACGGGCTCCACGTAGATGTCGATGATCCCGCCGCAGGTCAGGCCCACCGCGAAGGCGTCGTCGTCGGTCACGCCGTAGCGCTGCAACACGGGTTTGCGGTCGGCGACCACGTCCTGCGCCAGCTCGTACACCGCGCCCTCGACGCAACCGCCGGACACGCTTCCGGCGACCGTGCCGTCGGGTGCCACCACCATCGACGCGCCCGGCGAGCGCGGCGCCGACGAGAACGTGGCCACCACCGTGCCCAGTCCCACCGTTTCGCCCGCCAGCCAGCGGCGGTACACGTCGTCCAATACGTCACGCATCGGCCATCTCCCCGAGGAGTCGTTCCAACGTCGCCAGGCTGTGCCCGGCCAATAACCGGTCGATGTGGGGCAGCGCGGCGACGATGCCGGACTGCACCGGAGCGTACCCTTCCCGCCCGGCGTGCGGATTCACCCAGAATACGGCGTGCGCGAGCCGGCGCAGTCTGCCGAGCTGTTCCGAGAGCAGCGAGACGTCGCCGCGCTCCCAGCCGTCGGAGAACACGGTGACCACCGCGCGGCGCGCGAAACCGCGTTGGCCCCAGCGGTCGAGGAACACGCGCAGGGTCTCGCCGAGGCGCGTCCCGCCGGCGAAATCGGGTACGGCGTTGCCCGCCGCGAGCATGGCCAGCTCCGGATCGCGCTGGCGCAGCTGACGCGAAACCCGCGTCATGCGCGTGCCCAGCGTGAAGACCTCGACGTTCGCGGGGTTCGACCGGGTGAGCACGTGGGCGAAGCGCAGCAGGGCGTCGGCGTACGGGCTCATCGAACCGGAGACGTCGATGAGCAGCACGGTTTTGCGCGGCCGGGTACCTCGTTTGCTCCGGATCAGGCGGACGGGTTCGCCGCCGTCGGCGAGCATCGCGCGCAGCGTGCGCGCGGCGTCGAGGCGGCCGCGGTGCGCCGGCCTCCGCCGCGCGGCCCGGCGCCGGGGCGGCACCGGGCGGAGTGTGGCGAGCAGTTCGCGCAGGTGCTCGCGCTCGGCTTTGGTGAGCTCGGCGAGGTCGCGGTGGCGCAGCACTTCGTGGTCGCTGGCGGCGACTTTGAGGTTGTCGGGTTCCTCGTCGCTCTCACTGCTGCCGGCGCCGCCATCGGTGAGCGGAGCGATGCGGGCGCGCTTCTGCGCGGGCACGGCCTGCGGACCGCCGCGTTTCTCTTCCACGTCGAACCAGCGGGCGAAGGCCTCTTCGTAGCGCGGCAGGTCGTCGGGATCGGAGCAGAGCGTGAGGCGACCGGCCCAGTAGAGCTGCGTGGGTTCGGCGATGTCCACTTCCGCCACGGCCGCCAGATACGCCTGCACGCGCCGCGCGTCGCAGGCCACGCCCGATTCGCGCAGAGCCGCCGCGAACCCGGCGAGCCCGGCCAGCGGATCGGCGACCTCGGTGTCCATGAACCCATTGTGCAACGGTTTCCCGAATCGTGTCGCCGGATCGCGTCGCCAGAGCGCGCACGCCGTCCCCTCCCCGGGACGACGCGCGCGCTCGACGGCTCCGCGCAGCGGCCACCCCAGGTAGCGGGAGGGTGGGCGCGCGGAGGCTTGTGGAAAGGGCTGTGGTGGCGGGTTTGCCGTGGCTGCGGTGGCCGTGGCTGGGTTCGCCAGCGAGGGGTTTCGCCGGTGACGGGTTCGCCGGTGCGGGACCGGCGCGCTCGTCTTCGCCCGAGATGTCGGGCGAAGCAGGTGACTGGGCTGTCTAAGTGACTGAGCGCAGGTCAGCTCTCGAGGAAGGCCGCGATGCGGTGAGCGATCCCGGTCATCCGCATGGTCTTCCTCCTCTCGGCTGCTTCTGTCGCGTTGATGGGAAAAGCATGACTCGCCGGACGTGGTCCGGTCAACGCAATTAACCGCGAGTCCACTGTGGACACTGGCGGATCAGGAGAACAGTGTGTCCAGCTTGGCGCGCACGCGGTCGAGGTCCTCGCTGTACTTGAGGACCGCGCCGAGGGTGCGGGCGGCGGTGGCGGCGTCGAGCTCGTCGCGGTCGAGGGCCATCAGCGCGCGGGCCCAGTCGAGGGATTCGGCGACGCCCGGGGGCTTGAGCAGGTCCATGGCGCGCAGGCGGTGCACGGCATCGGCGACCTGGCGGGCGAGCGTCTCCCCGATGCCGGGGATGCGGCGGCGCAGGATGGTGATCTCGCGGGCGAGGTCGGGGTGCTCCAGCCAGTGGTAGAGGCAGCGGCGCTTGAGGGCGTCGTGGACCTCGCGCGTGCGGTTGGAGGTGAGGACGACGAGCGGCGGCTGTTCGGCGCGGACCTCGCCGTACTCGGGGATCGTCACGGTGTACTCGTCGAGCAGTTGCAGCAGGAACGCCTCGAACTCGTCGTCGGCGCGGTCGATCTCGTCCACGAGCAGCACACACGGCGCGGTGGTGAGCGCCTGCAGCAACGGGCGCGCCAGCAGGAACCGTTCGGTGTAGAGCGAGCGCTCGGCCGTCTCCGCGTCGAGCCGGCCCCCGTCGGCGGCTTCGAGGGCGCGCAGGTGCAGGAGCTGACGCGGGAAGTCCCATTCGTAGAGGGCCTGCGCGGCGTCGATGCCCTCGTGGCACTGCAGGCGCACGAGCGGCAGGTCGAGCGCGGCTGAGAGCGCCAGCGCCAACGACGTTTTGCCCGTCCCCGGCTCCCCCTCGCAGAACAACGGCCGGCGCAGGCGCAGCGCGAGGAACCCGGCCGTCGCCAGCCCCTCGTCGGCGAGGTACCCGGTGGCGTCGAGCGCGGCGGTGAGCTCTTCGGGCGAGGCGAGGGACTCGGTCACGCCCCCGATCGTAGGGCGCCCGGGCCCGGTTGTGCCGGTCACGCTTCGTTCTTCGGCGTCCGGCCCAGGTCAGCGGGCCGGTCGACGTCCCGCCCACTGCCCAGATCCCCGCACTCCACCAGCACGACGTCGCCCCGGCCCCGCAACCAGTCCCGCGCGCCCCGATCCCCCTGCGCCGACTCGGCGACCTCCCCCCACCACCGCCGCCCGAACAGCACGGGGTGCCCGGGAACGCCGTCGTACGCGGCCCGCACGACGGCACTCGGCGACGCCTGCGCGACGACCCGCGCCAGAGCTTCGGCTGGAACCCAGGGCAGGTCGACGAGATGCACGAGCACCGCGACGGGCGCGGTCTCGTCCGCCTGGTCCGCTTCGTCCGCCGTGTCCGGGGTTGTCAGCGCAGCCGCGGCAGGTGCGGCACTCACCGAATCTTCGCTCGCCGCGCCTCGCTCGTCGCCGCGGTCAGTCGTGGACTCTGTGGTGCCGAGGTCTGTGGTGCCAGTGTTTGTGCCGGGGTTCTCGGGGAACTGCGCGGCAAGGCCGGCCAGCCCGGCTTTGAGCGAAGCGCCCATGCCGCCTTCCCAGCCCTCGGCGTGGATCGCCTGGACCGGGTCCGGCACCAGCTTCCGCACCTCGTCCGCCGCCGCGCCGACGACCACGCGGACGGGCGCGCAGCCGGCGTCGGTCAGGGTGCGCAGGGCTCGGCGGACCAATGGCTCGCCGTCCAGTTCGACGAGTGCCTTGGGTCCGCCGAAGCGGCGCCCCGCCCCGGCGGCGAGGAGCAGCCCGGCGACCCGCGGTGGGGTGGCGGCCCGGTCAGCCACGGACGGCCTGCGCGGGGCTCGAGCCGGCGAGGTCGGCCGCGATGGCGTGGGCCGTGTCGAGCAAGGGCGGGACCAGGTCGGTGCGGACGGAGGAGGCCGGGGTGCGGCTGGCGTGCGTGGAGATGTTCACGGCGGCGACCGCGCGGCCCTGGCGGTTGCGGATGGGCGCGGCGACCGAGCGCAGGCCCTCCTCGAGTTCCTGGTCGACCATGGCCCAGCCCTGAGCGGCGACCTGCGCGAGCTCCTCTTCGAGCGCCGCGCGGTCGGTGAGGGTGTGGGTGGTGAGCGGGTCGAGTTCGGCGACCAGGAGGTAGGCCTCGAACTCGGCGGCGCTCATGTCGGCGAGCAGGACGTGGCCCATCGAGGTGGCGTACGCCGGGAAGCGGGTGCCGACGTTGATGCTCACGGTCATGATGCGCGACACGGCCACCCGCGCGATGTAGACGATGTCCGGCGCCTCCAGCACCGACACCGAGCTGGATTCCCGCACCTGCGCGGAAAGCCGCTCGAGGTGGGGCTGCGCCACCTCCGAGAGCGAAAGGCTCGAGAGGTAGGCGTACCCCAGATCCAGCACCCGCGCGGTGAGCGAGAAGTACTTGCCGTCCGTGCGGACGTAACCGAGGTCCACGAGCGTGAGCAGGAACCGGCGCGCGGCCGCGCGCGTGAGGCCCGTGAGGCGCGCGACCTCGCTGAGCGTGGGGTGCGGCGCCTGCGCGCTGAACGCCTTGATCACCGCCAGCCCACGCTCCAGCGACTGCACGTGGTGCGCGCCGCGTTCGGCCGGTTCGTCGGAGTCCATGCCGGAAACCCTATCCGGCGTCGGGAACCTGCGCGGTGGGCTCGCCGAGTTCGGCCAGCGTGCGCTGCGCGATGCCGATGGCCGTGTTGGCGGCGGGCACGCCGGCGTACACGCCCGTGTGCATCAGTACCTCGCGGATCTCCGCGGCGGTGAGGCCGTTGCGGATGGCCGCGCGCACGTGCATGGCCAGCTCGTCGTGGCAGTGCAGCGCGGTGAGCGTGGCCAGCGTGATGCAGCTGCGCGTCTTGCGGTCCAGACCGTCACGCGTCCAGATCGAGCCCCACGCCGCCTCGGTGATGTACTCCTGGAACGGGCGGCTGAACTCCGTGGTCCGCGCCACCGACGCGTCCACGTGCTCGTCGCCCAGCACCTCGCGGCGCACCTTCATGCCCGCGTCGAAACGATCGTTTGTCACGCTGCCTCCGTGATCCGCTCGAGGATCAGCCGGGTGAATTCCTCCGGCTGCTCGTAGTTGCCCAGGTGCGCGGCCGAGGCGACGACCTCGAGCCGGGCACCCGGAATGCCTTTGGCGATGAGCTTTCCGTGCGGGTCCGGCGGTGTCGCCGGGTCGTCGGCACCGGAGATCACGAGCGTCGGCGCGGTGATCTTCGGCAGGTCGGCGAGCTGGTCCATCCGCTCGATCACGCCGCAGCACGCGGCGTAACCCTCGTCCGGCGTGTCCGCCACCATCGCGCGCAGGTACGCGATCTCGTCGGGGTGCGCCTGCGCGTACGCCGGCGTGACCCACCGCCCCACGCCCGCCTCGGCGATGGCGGCCGTGCCCTCGGCGCGCACCAGCTTCGCGCGGTCCGCCCAGCCCTGCGGCGGACCGAGCTTCGCCGACGTGCAGCACAACGTGAGGCTGCGCACCCGCTCGGGTGCGTGTACGCCCAGCCACATGCCGGTCATGCCACCGAGCGAAAGCCCGACGAAGTGCGCCTGCTCCACACCCAGGTCGTCCAGCAACGCCAGCACGTCACCACCGAGGTCGGCGAGCTCGTACGGGCCGTGCGGCACCGGCGAAGCGCCGTGGCCGCGCGTGTCGTACCGCACGACCCGGTAGCCGCGCTCGACCAGCGGCGCCACCTGGGGCGCCCACATGCGGTGGTCGCTGCCGATCGAGTTGGAGAACACCACCACCGGGCCGTCGCCGGGACCCTCGACGACCCGGTGCACCGCCACGCCGCTCACGCCTTGAACCTCCCAAGTGGACAGTCGACAACGGACCGATCAGAGCTGGAAGAACACCGTCTCGCCTTCGCCCTGCAGCCGCACGTCGAACCGGTAGCCGTCTTCGGTCTTCTTCGCCACGAGCGTGTCGCGCCGCTCGGCCGGCACGCTCGCCAGCACCGCGTCGGCCGAATTGTCCTGGTCCTCGAAGTAGATCCGCGTGACCACGCGGTTGAGCAGACCGCGCGCGAACACCGACACGTCGATGTGGCGCGCCTGCTGCGAACCCTGCTCACCGGGCAGCACACCCGGCAGCAGCGTGAGGATGCGGAACTCGCCGTTCTCGTCGGTGGGGCACCGGCCGAACGCGCGGAAACCCGACTCGGCGCGCCCGCGCGGGTCGTCCGGGTGGTCGAACCCGCCCTGCGGGTCGGCCTGCCAGGTCTCGATCATCGCGTCGGGCACGAGCGCGCCGGCGCCGTCGGTCACCGTGCCGCGGATCCAGAACGCGCCCTCGGTGCCGTCGGGCACCACGAACGGCCCGTCCTCCCACGGCAACCCGATCGACAGGTACGGCCCGACGGTCTGCGACGGTGTGGTGAGCTGCTCGCCCATCAGTCCTCGTCCTCCTCGTCCTCGAACACCGACTGCTCACTGCCCCGCACGACGATGTCGAAGTCGAACGCCATCGCCCACTCCGGCACGGTGCGCTCCAGGTTGAAGCGCGAGATCATGCGGTTGCGGGCCTTCTCGTCGGGGATCGAGTTGAAGATCGGGTCCTGGTAGAACAGCGGGTCGTCCGGGAAGTACATCTGCGTGACCAGCCGCTGCGTGAACGCCGAGCCGAACACGGAGAAGTGGATGTGCGCGGGACGCCAGGCGTTGTCGTGGTTCTTCCACGGGTACGCGCCGGGCTTGATCGTGGTGAACTCGTAGCGCCCGTCGTCGTCGGTCAGCGCGCGGCCGAGTCCGTCGAAGTTCGGGTCGAGCGGCGAGGGCCACCGGTCGCCGGTGTGGCGGTAGCGCCCGCCGGCGTTGGCCTGCCAGATCTCGACGAGCGAGTTGCGGATCGGGCGCCCGTCGCCGTCGAGCAGCCGGCCGCTCACGATGATGCGCTGGCCCTGCGGCTCGCCGTCGTGCTGGCGGGTGAGGTCGTGGTCGAGCTCGCCCAGGCGGCCCGGGCCGAGCAGTGGCCCGGTGACCTCGGTGAGCATCTGCGGCAGCAGCACGAGCGGCTGCGACGGGTGCCGCAGCTTCGTGGAGTTGTAGCCGTCGAAGTCGAGCGGAGCGTTGGTGCCCTCCGGCTCCCGCGGGTAGCGGGGCAGGCGGAGATCGGTGGGAGCGGCCACGGTTCCTCCGTATCCGGTCGGTGAAATCCGGTTCGTGGGTGGGATCTGCGGTGTGCGGGACGAGCGGCTCAGGCGGACCTGGTCACTGCCGTTCGAGGACGACGGCGAGGCCCTGGCCCACGCCGATGCAGATCGCGGCCACGCCGTAGCGCGCACCCGTCTGCTGCAGGCGGTACGCGAGCGTGCCGAGGATCCGGCCGCCCGACGCGCCGAGCGGGTGCCCGATCGCGATGGCCCCACCGTGCACGTTCATGAGCTCGGGGTCGAGCTCCTTCCAGTCCTTGAGGCACGCCAGCGACTGCGCCGCGAACGCCTCGTTGAGCTCGACGGCCCCCACGTCGCCCCAGCCGATGCCGGCGCGCTCGAGCGCGATCTCGGCCGCCCGCACCGGGCCGACACCGAAGATGTTCGGCTCGACACCCGCCGCGCCCCGGCCGGCGATGCGCGCCAGCGGCGCCTTGCCCAGCCGCTTGCCCGCGGCTTCGTCACCCAGCAGCACCGCCGAAGCGCCGTCGTTGATCGGCGACGAGTTGCCCGCCGTCACGGTGCCGCCGTCGCGCTTGAACGCCGGCTTCAGCTTCGCCAGCTTCTCGAGCGTCGAGTCGGGTCGAATGCCCTCGTCGCGGGTGAGCTCGACACCCTCGACCGGCACCACGTGGTTGTCGTAGAAGCCTTCGTCCCACGCACGAGCGGCGTTGACGTGGCTGCGCACCGCGAACTCGTCCTGCTCTTCGCGGCTGATGCCGTAGCGCTCGGCGAGGTACTCGGTGGAGTCGCCGTTGGAGATCACGTACTCCTCCGGCATGGCCGGGTTCACCATGCGCCAGCCCAGCGCCGAGTTGTACAGCGTCTGGTTGGCGAACGGGAACGCCTTGTCCGGCTTGGCCATGACCAGCGGCGAGCGGCTCATCGACTCCACGCCGCCGGCGGCGATCAGCGACGCGTCGCCGACCTGGATCGTGCGGCTGGCCTGCATCACGGCGTCGAGGCCCGAGCCGCACAGGCGGTTGAGCGTGCCGCCCGGCACGGTGACCGGCCAGCCCGCGAGCAGCGTGGCCATGCGCGCCACGTTGCGGTTGTCCTCACCGGCACCGTTGGCGTCGCCCAGCAGCACCTCGTCGACGGTGGCCGGGTCGAGGTCATTGCGTTCGGCCAGCGACTTCAGCACGGTGGCCGCCAGGTCGTCGGGACGCACCTTCGCCAGCGCGCCGCCGTGGCGGCCGAACGGGGTACGGATCGCGTCGAACAGGAATACGTCGCTCATTCGCCGGCCTTCTTCAGAGAGCGGAGCAGGGTCAGTTCTTCGTCCGTGGGCGCCGGGGTGGTCTTCAGGTCCGCCGCCACCTTCAGTTTCCACCCCGTGGCCGCGACGACCTGCTCGACCTCGATACCGGGGTGCACCTCGGTGAGCGTGAGCTCGGCCGTGTCGGGGTCGGGCCGCATCAGGCCGAGATCGGTGACCACCAGCGTGGGGCCCGCACCGCGCAGGCCGAGCTTCTCGCGGTCGCCCTTGCCCGTGCCGTGGCCGAACGAAGTGATGAAGTCGACCTTGTCCACGAACGCGCGCGGGCTCTGGCGCAGCACGATGAACACCTCCTTGCAGGAGGCGGCGATCTCCGGCGCGCCACCCGCGCCCGGCAGGCGCACCTTCGGGTCGTGGTAGTCGGACCCGATCACGGTGGTGTTGATGTTGCCGAACTTGTCGAGCTGCGCGGCGCCGAGGAACCCGACGTCGATGCGGCCCGGCTGCAGCCAGTAGTTGAAGACCTCGGGCACGCTCACCACGGCGTCGGCCGTGTCGGCCAGCTCGCCGTCGCCGATCGAGAGCGGCAGCCGGGTCGGCTTCGCGCCCAGGCAGCCCGATTCGTAGATCAGCGTGAGGTTCGGCGCGTGGGTGCGCCGGGCCAGGTTGGCCGCGGTGCTCGGCAGGCCGATGCCCACGAAGCAGGACATGCCCTCGCCGAGCGCGCGCGCCGCGGCGATGCTCATCATCTCGTCGGCGGTGTACTCGCTCATGCCTTCACCCCGGTCAGCTCGGTCAGCCACTTGGTGAACTCGTCGCGGTCGCGCCCGATCTCGTCCCACGCCTGGTAGGCCGAGTTGTCGCGCTCGTAGTAACCCGCCGCGTACGACGGCTTCGCACCACCCGGCACCTCGGCGACGGCGGTGACGGCCCACGTGGGCAGCACCAGCGCGCCCGGCCGCGGCTCCAGCTCGTCGACGACCTCTTCCACGGTGACCAGCGACCGCTTCGCCGCCAGCACCGCTTCCTTCTGCACGCCGGCGATGCCCCAGATCTGCACGTTGCCCGCGCGGTCGGCGCGCTGCGCGTGCACGATCGTGACGTCGGGGTTCAGCGCCGGGACCGCGGTGAGCTGCTCACCGGTGAACGGGCAGGTGATCGGCTTGATCGTGTCGGTCTGCGCCGGCAGGTCGGTGCCCGTGTAGCCGCGCAGCACCGCGAACGGCAGCCCGGACGCACCGGCGACGTAGCGGTTGGCCATACCCGCGTGGCTGTGCTCCTCGATCTCCAGCGGCACCGGCCAGCTGTGCTGCACGGCATCGCGGAACCGGTGCAGCGACCCCACCCCGGGGTTGCCGCCCCAGGAGAAGATCAGCTTGCTCGCGCAGCCCGCGCCGATCAGCTGGTCGTAGACGATGTCGGGGGTCATCCGCACCAGCGTGAGGTTCTTGCGCCCCTGCCGGATGATCTCGTGCCCGGCCTCGACCGGGATGAGGTGCGTGAACCCCTCGAGCGCGACGGTGTCCCCGTCGTGCACCAGCTCGGCGATCGCTTCGCCGAGCGACAGCACCCTAGCCATCGCGAGCCTTTCCTAGTCCCGGTCGTGCGTGCGGCCGCCGGTCAGCCTCAGAGGGCATTTGTTCGGATCGCGCACACAAGTTCTTGATATGAACATACCACGATCGACCGGTCCGAGGCGAGAGCTCCAAGCTGCCAGACGCCCCCGACAATTCGGCCGGAAACGCGAAAAGGCCCCTCCCCCAACAACTTCCGGGGAGGGGCCAGTCGCGAGATTCAGCCGACCGTGATCAACCTCGACCCGTGGGCCGGCACCGCCGTCGCCGTCCACGAGCCCGAGAACGAGCCCAGATCCGTCCGTGCCACCAGGTCGCGCACCGCGTGCGAACCCGACAGCCCGAGCGCCGAGAAGCTCACCGAGACGTTCGCGGACGACGAACCGAGGTTGTAGACCGCCACCGCCCGCTTCCCGCCGGGCAGCTGCTTCTGCCACACCTGCGACGTGCCGCTCGTGACCCGCGTCGGATACGTGCCCGACCGGTCGACGGAGATCACCTCGGGGTTGGTGAGGATCCGCACGGCCGAGTCGTCGAGGAAGTACACGTCACCGCCCACGTACAGCGGCGAAGAAGCCATCGACCAGAACGTCATCACGCTCTGCCGCTCGGCGTCGGTGAGCCCGTCCTGGATCCCGCTGCCGGTGTTGTTCGAGATCGGCATCGAGTCCAGGTCCGGCCGGTAGCCCGCGTCGAACACGCCCTGCCACGCCGGCAGGTCGTCCCAGCGCTTCTTCACCGAGCTGTCCCACGAAGAGACCGTGCCGCAGTAGCACTCCACGTCGGTGTCCACGCGCACGCTGTTCGCGTACGGCGCCAGCCCCGGCCCCGCCTCGCGCGGTACCGGCCAAGCGCTGGCCGTGAGCCACATCGCGCGGCCCGAGTGGTCGATCGCCTTCGACCAGGCCGCGATGTCGGGCACGTTGTCCGCCGTGGTGCCGTCCACCTTCAGGAAGTCGACGCCCCAGGAGGCGAACTTCGCCACCACGGAGTCGAAGTAGGCCTGCGCACACGGGTTGGCGTAGTCGACCTTCCAGTTGCCGCCCCACATGTTCGACGGCGTGAGCGGCAGCACCACGATGTCGCGCGTGTGGCACGACGTGCCGACGATCGGCGCGTTCTTGTCGTACACCTCTTTGTCGAGCCCGGTCGCCGCGTACAGGCCGATCTTCAGGCCCAGCCCGTGCACGTACGAGGCCAGCGGCGCGATGCCGTTCGGGAACCGGCCCGGGTCCGGGTCGGCGATCCCGTTGGCGTCACTGTGGAACACCCAGTCGAAGTTCGCGTTCCAGCCCGCGTCGAGGTTGATGTTCGTGTAGCCGGCCGACTTGAGCTTGGCCGACACCGCGTCGGCCGCGTCGCGGATGTGCGAGTCGACCAGCCAGCTCGTGCCGTACGTCGGGCGGGTGGAGGACTGCACGCTCCAGCTGCTCCAGCCCATGAACGGCGTCACGAACGTGGTCTTGGCCTGCGCCGAGGGCACGGCGAGGGCACCGGTCAGGACGAGAACGGCGGCGGCCACCGTCCACAGTCGACGGAGTGTGGACTTCATCGGTCACGCTCCTTGCAAGGGAAAGGGGAGTTACTCCTTCATCCCGCTCGCCGCGATGCCGCGGACGATGAACCGTTGCGCCACCAGGAACATGGCCACGAGCGGGGCGATGGTCACGAGCGCGCCGGCGAACAGGGCGGGCAGGTTGATCGTCTGCGCGGTGAGGAAGGTCGAGAGCGCGATCTGGGCCGTCCACGACGACGGGTCCTGCCCGATGACCAGCGGCCACAGGAAGGAGTTCCAGCTCTCGATGAACATCAGCGCGCCGAGCGAGGCGATCATGCTGCCGGAGTTGGGCAGCACGAGCCGGCGGTACACCCCGAGGTAGCCGAGGCCGTCGAGCCGGCCCGCCTCCTCGATCTCCGCCGGGAACCGCAGGTAGAAGTTGCGGAAGAGGATCACGGTGAACGCGCTGAACAGGTTGGGCGCGATGATGCCCCACTCCGTGTTCACCCCGCCCATGGCGCCCACGACCACGAACGTCGGCACGAACGTGACCGACTGCGGGATCATCAGCGTGACCAGCACGTAGGTGAACACCGCGCGCCGGCCCGGCACGTCGATGCGGGCCAGCGCGTAGCCCGCCATCGAGCCGAACATGGTGCCCACCGGCGCGGTGATGATCGCGATCACGAACGAGTTGAGCAGCGCGTGGGCCATCGGCACCGACGGGTCGCCGAACAGCGCGCCGAAGTTCACCCACGACAGCGGGTCGGGCAGCCACGACCAGTCGGGCGAGGTCACCTGCGCGCGGGTCATCAGGGCGTTGCGCACCATGATGTAGAACGGCAGCAGGAAGATCAGCACGAGCACGGTGGCCAGCAGGTACTTCGGGAACTTGCCCCAGCCGGTCGAGCGGTCCCGCACGCGCGCCGGGGCGTCGGTGCCGGCGGCAGTCAGCACGGCCATGTCAGTCCTTCTTCCCGAAGCCCACGAGCTTGCCCTGCAGCAGCGTGATCAACACGATGACCACGGTGAGCACGAACGCACCCGCGGAACCGACGCCGTAGTTCTGGTCGCCCAGCGCGGAGTCGTAGAGGTACACCAGCGGCGGCTTCACCGGCGCGGTCGCCGTGCCGGAAAGGCCCGTGCCGAACAGGTTGTAGAACTCGTCGAACGCCTGGAACGCCGCGATGAGGATGAGCAGCAGCACCGCCACCGACGTGTTGCGCAGCTGCGGCAGCGTGATGTAGCGGAAGGCCTGCCACTTCGACGTGCCGTCGAGCTCACCCGCTTCATACAGCGAAGGCGAGATCGCCTGCAGACCCGCGAGGAACAGGATCATGTACAGCCCGACCTGCAGCCACAGCCGCAGCGTGACCACGGCGATCCAGTACACCGGCGGGCTCGTCTCCGACAGCCACGGCACCGGGTCGGCGCCGAACAGGCCGCCGATCACGTTGGCCACGCCCGAGGGCAGACCGTTGAACAGCGCCATCTTCCACACCAGCGCGGCGACCACGTAGGACACCGCGCCCGGGATCAGGAACACCGTGCGGAAGAACGCCTTGCCGCGGCGGATGCTGTTCACCAGCACGGCCAGGCCGAGCGACGCCGCGAACGTGACCGGCACGATGAACACCGTGAACAGCGCGATGATCAGCAGCGAGTCACGGAACGCGGAGTCGCTCAGCAGGAACGTGTAGTTGTCGAGCCCGATCCACTTGCCGAGCGAGATCGTGCCGCGCGCGTCGTTGAACGAGAGCAGGAAGCTCCACGCGATGGCGACGTACTTGAACACGCCGAGCCCGATCACCACCGGGGCGGTGAGCAGGGTGAACGCGCCGATCGCGCGCCAGTCCGCCTTGCGGCGGCGCCGGTTCACCGGCGCCGCCACCGTCTTGGGCGGCAGCGCCGCCGGTGCCGAGACCGCCATGTCAGGCGAGCTGCTTGTCGACTTCGGCCTGGGCCTTCTTCGCCGCGTCGCCGAGCTCGGCGGCGGGATCGGCCTGGCCGTTGGCGATCTTCGTGGCGGCCTGCAGGAACAGCGTCGCCGACGCCTTGTTCCACAGCCCGGAGTACGAAAGCCCGTTCTGCTGCAAGATCGTGACGGCGTCCTTGGCCGCGCCGGTCGAGAACTCGGTGGTCTGAGCCGCGACCTCCTTGCGCGCCGGGATGTGGAAGCCGTACTTCACGCACCAGTCCTTCTGCAGATCCGCCTGCTGGATCCACAGCCAGTTGACGAACTTCTTGGCGGCGTCGAGGTTCTTGCTCTTCGCGTTGGCCAGCTGGTACCAGCCGCCGACGCGCGCGACCTGGCGCCCGGCGTCACCGAACTTCGGCCACGGCACCACGCCGAAGTCGTCGCCGAGGGCCTTCTTGATGTCCGGCAGCGACCACAGGCCGCCCCACTGCATCGCGGTGGCGCTGTCGGAGAACGCGCCGGGGTCGGACCAGTCCGTGGGGTAACCCTGCAGCAGGCCACCGGTGTCGTGCAGCTGCTTGAGGCCCGCGATCGCGGCGACGGCCTCGGGCGTGGCGAAGGCGACCTTCTTGCCGCTCGCGTCGAAGAAGTCGGCGCCGGAGGACCACAGCAGCAGCGTGGCAGCCTCGCCGACGCCGTCGGTGCCGACGTAGAGACCCTTCTGCTTGCCGGTGGTGAGCTTGCGCGTTGCGTCGAGCAGTTCGGCGAACGTGGTCGGCGGCTTCACGCCGGCCGCGGCCAGCACGCTCTTGCGGTAGTACAGCATCATCACGTCGTCGATCGTCTTGACGCCGTAGATCTTGCCCTCGACGGTCGCGGTGTCCAGCGCGGCCTGGGAGAAGTCGCCCTTCACCGGGTCGACGATGTCGTCGAGCGGGGCCAGCAGGCCGTTCTTCACGTTCTGGTACCGGAAATCGCCGATCTCGAAGAGGTCGGGCGCGTCGGCGGTGAGCATCGCCGAGTTGAGCTTGGTCTCGTAGTCGCCGGCGATCCAGCTGACCTTGATCGCGATGTCCGGGTTGGCTTTGGTGAACTCCTGCGCGTAGCGCTGCACCGCCTGCTGCGTGCCCGACTCGCCGTACGCGTGGTACCACTGGTTGAGCGTGACCTTCGCCCCGCCGGCGGCACCGGAGTTCTTGTTCAACGGGTCGGAAGTGCAGCCGGCCAGGGCGGCTCCCCCGGCGAACAGCACGGAGCCGACGAGGAAGCTCCTGCGCGACAACGATGGGGACAGGGCCATGTGACTTCTCCTCACAAGCGGTCGGACACGAAAAGACTCTGAACGGCGACAGCGGCGGCGCCCCGTGCCCATTCCTCGAACGGCAGCGGCCGGATCACCAGGCCGCACCGGGCAGCGCTGCCGAAGGCCTGCTCCGCGAACGTGCGGCGGATCTGTTCCTCGAACAGGTCGTAGGTGGCCACGCCCTCGCCCGAGACCACGACCCGTTCCGGGCCGAAGAGGTTGACGAGCGCGGCCAGCCCGAGCCCGATCGCGTGGCCCGCGGTCGCGAACACCGCCCGCAGCGGCTCGTCGCCGGCCCGCGCCCGCGCGACGGCTTCGTCGAGCGTCAGCTCCGGGTCGCCCGCGGCCCGGCGCGCGCTCGCGACGATCGCCTCGGTCGACGCGATCGCCTCCACGCAGCCGGTGCCGCCGCAGTGACACGCCGGGCCGTCGGCGCCCATGCCGGCCACCGGCACGTGCCCGATCTCGCCGGCCACGCCGTGGGCGCCGCCCACGAGCCGGCCGTCGAGCACGAGCGCGCTCCCTATGCCCGTGCCCACGGTGACCAGCGCGAACGACGCGGCGCCGACGCCTTCGCCGAACCACTGCTCGGCCACGGTGAGCGCTTTCACGTCGTTTTCGAGAGTGGTCGCGAGGCCGGTGCTCTCCTCCAGCAGCTCGGCCAGCGGTACGTCGCGCCAGCCGAGGAAGGGCGAGTAGCGCACGAGGCCGGAGTCGCGGTCGACGTCGCCGGACACCGCGACCCCCAGGCAGTAGGCCCGGTCGCGGTAGCTGGTGGCGCCGTCGGGCGCCGAGCCGGCCAGCAGCTCGGCGACGAGGTCGACGAGCGCGCGCACCACGTGGTCCACGTCGTGGCTGGTCAGCGGGTGGTGCTTGGCCACGCGGATCTGGGCCTGCAGGTCGGTGACCACGCCGATCAGGTCGTCGCCGGTGATCTTGACGCCGATGAAGTACTCGCGGTCGGGCCGGATGGCGAGCGGGCTCGCGGGACGGCCGGCACCGGGTGCGGTGCGCTCGGCCGAGGCGAGCTCTTCGAGGTAGCCGGCTTCGATGAAGGGGCGCGCGGCCTTGGTCACCGCGGCGGACGACAGGCCCGTGCGGCGGGCGACGTCCACGCGGCTGACCGGACCCTGGGTCAGCACCGTGGTGAACACGGTGGCCGCGGCGGGACTCGTGATCGGCGCCCTTGCCGGTGCACTGCGTGGCATGCGCGGAACCGTACGACGGATAAATTAACTTCGTCAAGAATTTATTTTTCCGCTGGTCATCCCTACGCTCTGATCCATGTCCGTGGAATTCGACGCCGATCACCGGCTGTGGCTGCTGCGAACCCGGGAGTCGGCGTACGCCTTCCGGCTCGACGAAGCCGACCGCCCGCGGCACGTGCACTGGGGCCCGCCGCTCACGCTGGAGCAGGCCACGCAGATCGCGCGCCGGGCCAACCCCGTGGACTCGAGCTTCGACGAGCCGTACGACGACCGGGCCGAGCTGGCGACCGAGGGCGGCGCGTTCTTCGGCGTGGCCGGGCTGTCGGTGCGGTTCGCGGACGGCACGCAGGCCGTGGAGTGGGCCTACGCCGGGCACGACGCGTCCGACGACCTGGTGGTGCGCCTGGCGGATCGGCACTACGGCCTCGTAGCCGAGCTGCACTACGGCCTCCGTGGTGACGTCGTGCAGCGGCACGTGGTTCTGCACAACACCGGAACCGAGCCGATCTGTCTGCTGCGCACCGATTCCGCGGCCTGGACGCTGCCCCGCCGCGACGCCTACCGGGTCTCGCACACCACCGGCGCGTGGAGCGCGGAAGCCGGGCTGTTGCGCGAAAACCTGCCGGTCGGCGAGACCACACTCACCAGCCGGCGCGGGGTGTCGAGCCACCAGGCCCAGCCGTGGGTGCTGCTCGACGACGGCACGGCGACCGAAACCCGCGGCGAGGTCTGGAGTTCCGCGCTGGCGTGGAGCGGCAGCTGGCGGATCACCGTGGAGCGCTCGCACACCGGCCGCGTGACGTGGACCGGCGGCTTCGGCCACGAAGGGGTGCAGTGGCGCCTCGAACCCGGCGGGACCTGGGAGACGCCGGTGTTCGCCGGGCTCTACACGGCCGACGGATTCGGCGGGGCGAGCCGGAAGTGGCACACCTACGTACGCGAGCACGTGCAGCCGCACGCCGGCGAGCTGCGCCCGGTCGTCTACAACTCGTGGGAGGCCACGGGCTGGGACGTCGACGAAGCCGGCCAGCTCAAGCTCGCCGCGATCGCCGCGGAGGCCGGCGCCGAGCTGTTCGTGGTGGACGACGGCTGGTTCGGTGCGCGCACCGGCGACACCGCGGGCCTCGGCGACTGGACCGTGAACCGCTCCCGGTTCCCGTCCGGGCTCGGGCCGCTCGTGGCGGAGGTGCACCGGCTCGGCATGGGCTTCGGGCTGTGGGTCGAACCGGAGATGGTGAACCCCGACAGCGAGCTCTACCGCGCGCACCCGGACTGGGTGCTGCACATGCCGCACCGCGAACGCACGACGCTGCGCAACCAGCTCGTGCTCGACTTCGGCCGGCCGGAAGTCGCCGACTGGGCGCACAAGTGGCTGCACGGACTCGTGGCCGAGCACGGCATCGACTACCTCAAGTGGGACATGAACCGCGCGTTCACCGAGGCCGGCCCGAGCCGGATCTGGGTCGACCACGTGCGCGCGGTCTACGGCGTGCTCGACCGGCTGCGCGCCGACCACCCGGCGCTGCGGATCCAGGCGTGCGCGGGCGGCGGCGGGCGCACGGACCTCGGCATCCTCGCGCGCACCGACGAGATCTGGGCCTCGGACAACACCGACGCGGCCGACCGCGTGAAGATCCAGCACGGCTTCTCGCAGCTGCTGCCCGCGGGCGCGATGGCCGCGTGGGTCACCGACAGCCCGAACCCGCTCACCGGCCGCGAAGCCCCGCTCGAGTTCCGCTTCCACGTGGCGATGGCCGGCGTGCTCGGCCTCGGCGGTGACCTCACGAAGTGGACCGCGGACGAGCTGCGGCGCACGGCCGAGCTCGTGGCGCTCTACAAGGAGATCCGGCCCGTGGTGCAGCACGGCGAGGCCCACCGCCTGGCCGACCCGGCCGTCTCCCCGCTCACCGCGACGCAGTTCGTGCTCGGCGAAGACGTCGTGGTGCTCTTCGTGCGGCGCCCGCACGACCACGGCCGCCCGATCGTCACCCCGGTGCTGCACGGCCTCGACCCGGCCGCGCGCTACCGCGATGCGGAAACCGGCTGCGTGCACCACGGCGCGGTGCTGCTCACCCACGGCCTGCCGCTCGAGTTGCCCGGCACCGGTCCCGCGAGCAGGCTCGTGCGGCTGCGGCGCGAGCCTCGCTAGCGGGGCCGTCGGCCCACTAGGCTGCCGGTCATGCCCGCTCGCCCGATCATCGCCGTGACCCGCTGGATCCCCGACGACGCGGTGAAGGTGCTCGCCGAGGCGGGCGAGGTGCGGATGTCCGACCTCGACCGGCCGCTCACGCCCGAGGAGCTGCGGTCGTTCGTGGCGGGGGCTTCGGCGATCGTCGCGATGCTGCACGACCGGGTCGACGGCGAGGTGGCCGAGGCCGCCGGACCGCAGCTGGCCGTGGTGGCGAACGTGGCCGTGGGTTACGACAACCTCGACGTGCCGGCGCTGAGCGAACGCGGCGTCACCGTGACCAACACCCCCGGCGTGCTCACCGACGCGACGGCCGACCTGGCGTTCGGGCTGCTGCTGGCTGTCACGCGCCGGCTCGGCGAAGGCGAACGGCTGCTGCGCGACCGCGAGCCGTGGTCGTTCCACCTGGGCTTCCTGCTGGGTTCGGGGCTGCAGGGCAAAACGCTCGGCATCGTCGGGCTCGGGCAGATCGGGCGCGCGATGGCCACCCGTGGGGCGGCGTTCGGGCTGCGCACCGTCTACTCGGGACGGTCGGCGAAACCGGACTTCGACGGCGAGTTCGTGTCCTTCGACGAGCTGCTGAAGCAGTCGGACTTCGTGTCGCTGCACTGCCCGCTCACGCCGGAGACGCGCCACTTGATCGACGCGGCCGCGCTGCGCGCCATGAAACCCGGCGCGTACCTGGTGAACACCACCCGCGGCCCGGTCGTCGACGAGGCGGCGCTGGCCGACGCGCTCGAAGCCGGCGAGATCGCGGGCGCCGCGCTGGACGTGTTCGAGCGCGAACCGGAGGTCGAGCCGCGGCTGCTCACGCGCGACGACGTGGTGCTCACCCCGCACCTGGGCTCGGCGACCGTGGAGACGCGCACCGCGATGGCCGTGCTGGCCGCCCGAAACGTGACCTCGGTACTCACCGGGGAAGCCCCTCTGACGGAGGTAGCACCGTGACTCGTGTCGTCATCGCCCCGGACAAGTTCAAGGGCAGCCTCACCGCGGTCGCCGCGGCCGAGGCCATCGCCCTCGGAGTGCGCGACGCGCTGCCCGACGCCGACATCGCCGCCTGCCCGGTCGCCGACGGTGGCGAAGGCACGCTCGAGGTGCTGGAGAACGCGGGCGGCCGGCTCGTGCGGCTCTCGGTGCGCGGCCCGCTCGAGGAGCACGTGGACGCGCGGTACGTGGTGCTCGACGGCACGGCCTACATCGAGTCGGCCCGCGCGTGCGGCATCGAGTTCGTGGACCCGACGCCGGAAACCGCGCTGGCCGCACACACCTGGGGCGTCGGCGAACTCCTCGCCGACGCGCTGTCCCGCGGTGCTTCGCGGCTCGTACTCACCGTCGGCGGCACCGCGAGCACCGACGGCGGCGCCGGCATGCTCGCCGCCCTCGGCGCGGGCGTGTTCGACCCCTTCGACGCCCCGATCGGCCTCGGCGGCGGCACGCTCTCCCGCGTGGCCAAGGTCGAACTGACCCCGGCGCGCGAACGGCTCGGCTCGGTCGAGGTCACGGTCGCCACGGACGTGACCAACCCGCTCGTCGGCCCGAACGGCGCCGCGGCGGTGTTCGGCCCGCAGAAGGGCGCGCGGCCACAGGAGGTCGAGGAACTCGACACGGCGCTCGGCCGCTGGGCCCAGGCCCTGGTCAACGTCGGCTGCGCGGACGTCTCCGCCGTCCCGGGCGCGGGCGCCGGCGGCGGTGTCGCGGGCGGCGCCATCGCGGGCCTCGGCGCGAAGGTCGCCTCGGGCTTCGACCTCATCGCCGGCCTCACCGGCGTGGACACCGCCCTGGCCGGCGCCGACCTCGTGATCACCGGCGAAGGCTCCCTCGACTCCCAAAGCCTCGCCGGCAAAGCCCCGGCCGGCATCGCCGCCCGCGCGGGCCGCGCGGGCGTGCCCCTCATGGTCCTCGCCGGCCGCATCCAACTCGACGCCGCCGACCTCGCCGGCCTCGGCGTGATCGGCAGCAGCGCCCTCATCGACCACGCCCCCTCCCTCGACCACGCCCGCACCCACGCCGCCGAACTCCTCCGCGCCCGCGCCGGCGCGCTGGTCCGCACCTGGTTGAGCTGAATTTTCTGCCCCGCCTCCGGCGGGGCGGCGAGATCGCCCCAAGCCGGCTCCTTCGTGGCCGACATGGTCGGCCCCGGGGGGCCGCCCACGCCGACCACGAAGAAACCGGCGCGATCTCGCGCAGTGGTCACCTGATAGTGAGGGATGCCGGTCGAGCCGGCGACAAGGACTCTGCGCCAACGGCCGAGCTGCTACGCGCCCACGCGAGCGAACTCGCCCCAGCCGGGCCGCCTAGCTGGCGAACAGGCCGCGGTTCGCGAGTGCCTGGGCCGGCTCGCGCCGACGGTGCTGATGCCCTGGCAGCGGCGTTCACCGGAGTTATCCACAGGGAGGCCGTCGCCGGCGAAGTTGTCCACAGATTCGTCGCCGGGCGTTTTCGGGCCCCTGACCTCGGTAAACTGGAACAGGGCAGTCCCCCCAGAGGAGGGCGGGGGCGTTGCCGAGGCGAGGGCGTTGCCGAGGCGAGGGCGTTGCCGAGGCGAGGGCGTTGCCGAGGCGGGCCAGGCCCCAGGCCGAGCAGGAAGGAGCCGGCTTGCGGCGATCTCGCCCCAAACCGGCGCCGGCACCAAAGATTCCGCACCACGCGGCCGAACTACTGCGCACCCACGCCAGCGAACTCACCCCACCCGGGCCGCCCACCTAACGGGCCAGGCCCAGTCCGCCGATGTCGAGCAGACAGGAGCGAGCCTGCGGCGAGATCGCCCCAAGCCGGAGCCGACGCCAAAGCCCCAGCACCACGCGCCCGAATTACCGTGCACCCACGCCAGCGAACTCGCCCCGCCCGACCGCCCGCCTACACGGGCCAGGTTCCGAGGCGACCCCACCGCGAGATCGCGCCGGTTTCTTCTCGACCGATGTGGGCGGCCCCCCGGGCCGACCGCATCGGTCGAGAAGAAACCGGCTTGGGGCGATCTCGCACGCGGCGGCGGAGCCGACGCCAAAAATACAGCCGAAGCCGCCCGTACTCAGCTTTGCTGGGGAAGGACGGCGAAGGCTACATCGCCCGTCTCATCCTGCTGCACGTCCAGGACCTTGTCGTCCAGGAGGGCGGCGGCTTGGGGTTCGAGGAAGACCTTCGCGCCGGCGTCGGTGCCCACTACGCGGTCGCCGTCTTGGGGGGAGGGGGCGACGGAGAGCGCGAGCTGGGCGCCCTCGCCTTCCTGCACGCTCTGGAGCGCGAACCGCAGTCCGCTCTCCTCGGCGCCTTGTTGGGCGGTCAGTGCGGAGATCGCCTCGGCGGCGGCTTCGGTCACGGTCAGCATCTTTCGGCCTTCCCTTCGTCGCGGTCGGATGCGATGGGTTTTCACGCTAGGGGCGCCTCTTCGGCTGCGCAGTGTGAGCGGCGCGCGGGCCGGGTTGCCGTGGGACCGCTCACAAGGACGTTTGAAAAGCCGCCGTTCTGCCCAGTCGCGGGCGCGCGTGCGCGCGATCACCGAAGAACACGGAATAGACCACGCGCGGCGGAGGCTGAACCTGGTGTGTCTGTCAGCGGGATCACAAGTCTTCATCGGGTTCAACAGGTTCACAAGTTTGTGAAGCAGAGGTAGCGTCAGGATCATGACCACCACCAGGTGGACGCCCCGGCCGCCGCTTTTCCACCGGGACCCGCAGCGTCACCACGAGGACCACGAGCTCGGCGGACACGCCGCGTGGTACCTCGTCGCCGGTGGCGTGACCACGGGCCTGCAGGCACTGCTGTTCGTGGCCCTGCGTCCGGAGTTCGGCTCGCAGTGGGCGAACCTGGTGGCCATCGCGCTCACCACGGTCGGCAACACCGAATTCCACCGCCGCGTCACGTTCGCCGGGCGCGCGAGCAAGGCCGGCCAGCGCCACCTGCAGGATTTCCTCACCTTCGTCTTCTACGCCGGTTACGGCTCGATCGTGCTGGCCACCCTCGACGCCGTGGTCAGCAACCCGACCGCGTGGGACGAGACCGCGAGCCTGCTGGCCGCGAGCTTCGTCGGCGGGGTCGTGCGGTTCGCCGTGCTGCGCTGGTGGGTGTTCGCCCACGACAAGCCCGCGACACCCGCGCCCGAACACGACTAATCTCCCGAACCGTGTCGGAAGAGCAGACCGAGCCGCCGGGCATCGGTCCCCATTCGGGCGGCAGTGAACCGGACTACCGCTTCACCCTCGCCAACGAGCGCACCTTCCTCGCCTGGCTGCGCACCTCGCTGGGCTTGATCGCGGGCGGTGTCGCCGTGCACCAGCTCGTGCCGACGCCCGTCGTGATGAGCACTGTCCTCACCGGACTGTGCGTGGTGCTCGCCGCGGTGCTCGCGGCCGGCGCCTACCCGCGCTGGCGGCGGGTGCAGATCGCCATGCGCGCCGGGCAGCCGCTGCCGCGCAGTGCGCTGGTCATCGTGCTCACCGTCGGCGTGTTCCTGCTGATGGCGGCCGCCGTGGTCCTGGTGATCGTGACGTGAGCCGGCCCTTCGCGAACGGCGCGCAGCCGGAACGCACGGGCCTCGCGTGGCGGCGAACCGCCTTGTCCGCCACGGCCTGCGCGGTACTGCTGCTGGCCGCCGCGTTGCGCACCGAAGGCGCCTGGGACATCCTCCCGGCGGTGCTCGCGAGCCTCACCGCGGTGGCACTGGCGATGGCCGGCCGACACCGGGAGCGATCACTGCGCGACGACCCCGAACCGCCCGCACTGAAACCCGTTCTACCCGCAGTGGTGGCCACCCTCTGTTGCGCTACGGCCGTGTCACTCTTGGTGACGTACTGAGTGGACAGTCCGCACATCCTGCGAGCAGCGATTCGTACTGTGCGTTGACTGGTCTCGATTTTATCAAGACCACTGCTGCTAACGGGGTATTCGTAGTTGAAATCTGGACTGTCGGCCCGCGAGCCGCATAAGGTTACGGAGCGTCGCAACGGAAGCAGTGAGCACTCGATCATCCGGGGGTAGCTGCGACCGCAACATCACAGAGTGTTGACCCCAAGACCGCGACGGTCGCAGGGTCGCCGGGGAGACGACCATGACAGCACCGTCGAAGACATCCCGCACGGAAGCAGCCGCCGACGAAGGCGACGTCCCAGGCTATGTCACGCCCGAGACGTTGCCCAGGCCCGCGGGCCGGCTGACCAAGGAAGACCTCGACCCGCTCGTGGTCGCCGCGGGCCGGGGGGACCAGCGCGCGATCACCGAACTGCTCCACGTGCTGCGGCCCGTGGTGGCCCGCTACTGCCGGGCCCGCATGGGCGGCCGCGACCTGTCCTACCTCTCGGCCGACGACGTGGCCCAGGACGTGAGCATGGCCGTGCTGAAGGCCCTGCCCGACTACCAGGACCGCGGCGGTTCCTTCCTCTACCTCGTGCACGCGATCGCGGCCAACAAGGTCGCCGACGCCTACCGCGCCGTCGCGCGGGACCGGTCCGAGCCGGTGCCCGAGCTGCCGGAGCGGCCGCTGGTGGGCAACGAGCCCGAGTCGTATGCGCTGCGGCTCGACCTCGGCACCCGCCTGCAGGAGATGCTCACCCGCCTCGCGCCGCTGCAGCAGGAGATCCTCACGCTGCGCATCATCGTGGGCCTGAGCGCCAACGAGACCGCCGAGACGCTCGGGATCTCCGCCGGCAACGTCCGCGTGACGCAGCACCGCGCGCTCACGAAGCTGCGTGACATGGTCAAGGGCGAGGAGTTCTAGAACTCCAGCGCGTACACCCGCTTCGCCGTGTACTCGAAGACGTCGAGCCGTTCGGGGTCCGTGAGCGGGCCCGTGAGCGACATCGCCGCGTCGAGCACGACCTCGTAGGCCGCCGCCAGCTCGCACACCGGCCAGTCGGTGCCGAAGAGCACGCGGTCGGAGCCGAACGACGTGAACACGTGGTCGGCGTAGCGGCGCAGGTGCCCGATCTTCCACTGCTGCCAGTCCGCCTCCGTGACGAGCCCGGAGAGCTTGCACGCCACGTTGTCGCGCGCGCCGAGCGAAGCGATGCCGTCGGCCCACGGCTGCCACTCCCCCGCCGCGATCCCCGGCTTGGCGGCGTGGTCGAGCACCAGCCGCAGCTCGGGCAGCTGCTCGGCCACCTTGCGCGCCGACGCCACCTGCGCGGGCGCCACCAGCAGGTCGTACACCAGCCCGGCCGCGCCGACGGCGGCCAGGCCGCGCAGCACGTCCGGGCGCAGCAGCCACTCGGGGTCGGCCTCGTCCTCGACCTGGTGGCGGATGCCCACGAGCGGCCCGAGCTCCTTGAGCCGCGCGAGCTGATCGGCGACGTCGGGGGCCGTGAGGTCCACCCAGCCCACCACGCCGGCGATCACCGGTTCGGCGGCCGCCGTGGCCAGGAACTCCTCGGTCTCGCCGACGTCCGCCAGCGTCTGCACCAGCACGGTGGCGTGCACGCCGGCCGCGTGCGTCACCGTGCGCAGATCGTCCACTGTGTACGGACGGCGGATCGGGTCCATCGGCGCGCCGTCGAGCCACGCGTAGTCACGGCGCGCCGGGTCCCACAGGTGGTGGTGGGCGTCGATCACTGCGGTCCTCCAGAGGTCACGGGCCGGCCGACGGCGTCCGCGCGCAGCAGCCCGGCGTCGACGAGGTCGGTCCACAGTACGGCGGGCACGACCTTCGCCGCGCGGCGCGCGTTCACCGCCACCTGCCCGGCGTCGTGCGCGCCGACGACCACCGAGACCACGGCCGGGTGCGAAGCCGGCAACGCGAGCGCGGCCTCGGGCAGCTCCACCCCGTGGCGGGCGCAGATCTCCGCGATCCGTCGGGCCTTGGCCACGAGCTCGGCCGGCGCCGCCGCGTAGTCGTAGATCGCGCCCGGCTCGGCGGTGGCGAGGATGCCCGCGTTGAACACCCCGCCCGCCACCACGCCGACCCCGCGCTCGCGGCACAGCGGCAGCAGGTCGTCGAGCGCCGGCTGGTTGAGCAGCGTGTACCGCCCGGCCATGAGTACGTGGTCGAGGTCGAAGCGGCGTACGAACTCGGTGAGCATCGGCGTCTGGTTCATCCCGGCCCCGACCGCGCCGACCACACCCTGGTCCCGCAGTTCCAGTAATGCCGGGAACGCGCCGGCCACGGCCTCGTCGAAGTGGTCGTCGGGGTCGTGCACGTACACGATGTCCACGCGGTCGAGCCCGAGCCGCTCGAGGCTCGATTCCAGCGACCGCAGCACGCCGTCGCGGCCGAAGTCCCAGCGCCGCCGGTAGGTGGCGGGCACGTCGAAGCCCTGGTCGTCGCGCTCGCCGGGCGCCGCCGCGTGCGGTTCGAGCACGCGGCCAACCTTGGTGGAGAGCACGTACTCCTCGCGCGGGTAGGCCGCCAGCGCCCGGCCGAGCCGGCGTTCCGAGAGGCCGAGACCGTAGTGCGGGGCCGTGTCGAAGTAGCGGATGCCCTCGTCCCACGCGCGGCGCACGGTCGCGGCGGCCGTGTCGTCGTCGATCGCGTGGTAGAGGTTGCCCAGCTGCGCGCCGCCGAGCCCCAGCGGGGAGAGCTTCACGTTCACTCCTTCACCGGAAGTTCCCAGACGAGCCCGAGGCCGGCCGAGGTGCTGTTGCGGTCATCGGCGGTGTCGAGCAGCTCGTTGATGCGGATCTGCCACTCGATGTCGGCGGGATCGTCAGCGAGGGCGGCCTTCATCGCGTCGAAGTCGTCGACCTCCACGAAGTGGAACAGGTCGAGGCCGCTGCGCCAGATCCGCCACGTGCGCACGCCGGCGCGGCGCAGCGCGGTGTCGAGTTCGGGCGGGATCACGGCGTGCACGGATTCGTAGGCGGCCTCCTGACCCGGTTTGAGCCGAGTGCGCAAAGCGACACTTTGTGGTGTCGGGCCGTGGGTCATGGTTCCTCCTGCCGGGTTACGTGGCACTCTGTGTTCAGAACACCGAAACATCCGAGGTCTCTTGAGGGAGGGCGGTCTGGATGCCCGTCACCGATGTCGCGATCGACAAGATCAAGGACATGATCATCTCGGGGGAGCTCGCACCGGGCGACCGGCTGCCGAAGGAGGCCGAGCTCGCCCAGCGGCTGGGGCTCTCGCGCAGCTCCCTGCGTGAAGCCGTGAAGGCGTTGTGCCTGATCAGGGTGCTCGACGTGCGCCAGGGCGACGGCACGTACGTGACCAGCCTCGAGCCCAACCTGCTGCTCGACGCCATGACGTTCGTGGTCGACTTCCACCGCGACGACACCGTGCTCGACTTCCTGGCCGTGCGCCGCATCCTCGAGCCGGCCGCCACGGCGCTGGCCGCGCTGCACATGAGCGAGGACGACATCACCGAGCTCGGCGCCCTGCTCGACGAGCTGGCCGACGCCCCCACGGTCGAGGCCCTGGTGGCCAACGACCTGCAGTTCCACCGCAAGATCGCCGACGGCTCCGGCAACCCCGTGCTGTGCTCGCTGCTCGACAGCCTCTCCGGGCCCACGGCACGAGCCAGGATCTGGCGTGGCCTCACACAGGAAGGCGCGGTGGCCCGCACGCGTGAGCAGCACACGGCCATCTACGAGGCCATCGCCGCCCACGAACCGGAGCTGGCGCGGTCGTGGGCCACGGTGCACGTGGCCGGGGTGGAGCAGTGGCTGCGCAGCACGCTGACGCAGACCGACGAGGCCGAGCCGCCCGACGCCGAACCGGCCGCTGCCGCGTCGTAACCGCGTCGCACGATCGGTGAAGGACGCCTTCAGGGGAGCGAAATCCCTCGAGGCGTCCTTCACCGAACGGCGAGAAGGTCGGATGATCACGGCCCACGCGCCGATCAGGTCTGCGGCTTTCCGCCGGCGTAGCGGCTGATGATCAGGGCGATCAGGATGATGCCGCCGTAGATCGCCTTCAGCCATTCCGCCGGTACCTGCGCGATGCGCAGCAGGCTGTCCACCGACTGCAGGAGCAGCACCCCGGTCAGGGCCCCGACGAGCGTGCCCTTGCCGCCGTCGAGCGAGACGCCGCCGATCACCGCCGCGGCGAAGACCTGCAGGATCAGGCCGTCACCCTGGTCGGCGCCGAGCGCGCCGACGTAACCGGTGTAGGCCAGGCCGCCGATCGCGGCCAGCACGCCGGCCACGATGAACACCGCCCACGAGATGCGGTCCACGCGGATGCCCGCCGCCCGCGCGGCCTCGCGGTTGCCGCCGATCGCGTAGAGCGACCGGCCGACACGGTGGTAGCGCAGGCCGAGCCCGAACAGCAGGAACAGCACCGCGGCGAGCCACACCGACATCGGCAGCCCGGCGAAGGTCGTGGTCGCCAGGGCCGTGAACGCGTCGAGCTGGTCGAACAGCGTCTTGCCGTTGGTGGAGCCGATCTGCGTGCCGCGCAGCACTGTGAGCATCGCCAGCGTGACGATGAACGCGTTGAGCTTGAGCTTCACGATCAGGAAGCCGTTCACGAAACCGATCAGCGCGCCGACCACGGGGATCGCGAGCAGGCCCAGCGCCGCCGGCCAGCCCGTGCCGAAGCCCGAGGACGTCGCCGGGATCACCAGCATGGCGCCGATCGCCGGCGCGATGCCCATGGTCGATTCCAGGGACAGGTCGAACTTGCCGGTCAGCAGCACCAGCGACTCGCCCAGCACCACCAGCGACAGCGCGGCGGCGGCCGAGAGGATGCTGATCACGTTGTCGAACGTGAAGAACGAGTCGCTGATCAGCCCGCCGATCACGAACACGACCACGAGCGCCGGCAGCAGCGCCAGCTCGCGCAGCCACAGCGACTTGCGGCGTTTCGGGGGCGCCGCGGGCAGCGCCGTCTGCGGATCGCTCATCAGCTCAGTCATGGAGCCCGACTCCTTCGATGTCGGCCACGAGGTCTCCGTCGGACCAGCCGGCCTGGTGTTCGGCGACGACGGCACCGGCGCGCAGCACCAGCACCCGGTCGGCCAGGCGCAGGTCGTCGAGCTCGTCGCTCACGATCAGCACGGCCTTGCCCACGGCTCGCACGCGGTCGACGACCGCGAGCAGGGCCTCCTTCGACTTCACGTCCACGCCCGCGGTGGGGTTGATCAGCACGACCACCCGCGGGTCGCTCTCCAGCGCCCGGGCCAGCACCACCTTCTGCTGGTTGCCGCCGGACAGGTCGGCCACCGGCTGTTCCGGCCCGGCCGCCACGATGTCGAACGCGGCCAGCGCGCGGGCCCCGCGGTCGTGGCGCGCCTTCGGCGAGGCGAACCCGGCCGGGCCCATGCGGTCGAGCACCGACAGCGTGGTGTTGTCCATGATCGAGTGCTCCAGCACCAGACCCTCGTGGTGGCGATCCCGCGGCACACAGCCGATGCCGGCGTGCACCGCGGCCGGGATGTCGCCGGGCGGCAGCGGTTTCCCGTCCACCGCCACGGTTCCCGCCGAGGGCGAGCGCAGCCCGTACACGGTCTCGGCCACCTGGTGCTTGCCGCTCGCGTTGCTGCCGGCCAGCCCCACGACCTCGCCGCGGTGCACCCGCAGCGACACGTCGTGGAAGCCTTCCCCGGACAGCGCGTCGACGGTGAGCACCTCGGCGGCGTCCACGGCCAGCGGGTCGCGGCTCGCCGCGTCGCGCACGGACAGCCCGCCCTGCTCACCGGTCATGGCGTCGACCAACTGCGGCCGACTGACCTCGGCGACCGGCGCGGTGAGCACGTGCTTCGCGTCGCGCAGCACCGTCACGGCCTGGCACACCTCGTACACCTCGTGCAGGTGGTGGGAGATGAACAGGAACGTGACGCCACTGCGCTGCATCTGGCGCATGCGCTCGAAGAGCCGCTCGATGGCCTGGCTGTCGAGCTGGGCCGTCGGCTCGTCGAGCACGATGAACCGCGCGCCGTAGCTCAGCGCGCGGGCGATCTCCACGAACTGCCGGTCCTCCACCGAAAGATCGCTCGCCTGCGTGTCCACGTCCACGCGGACGTCCCACGAGTCGAGCAGCTCGCGGGCCTGCTTGCGCAGCTTGCGCCAGCCGATCGCGAACCCGCCGCGCGCCTGCCGGTTGAGGAACAGGTTTTCGGCCACGGTCAGCTGCGGCACCACCATGGCGTGCTGGTACACGCACGCCACGTGCGCCTTCCAGTAGTCCTGTTTGGACAGTGGCGGCGCGGGCAAACCGCCGAACTCGACGCTCCCGGTGTCCGGAAGGGACAGTCCGGTGAGGATCGACACGAGCGTGGACTTGCCCGCCCCGTTGCGGCCGACCAGCGCGTGGGACTCGCCGGCGTGCACGGTGAGGCTCACGTCGTGCAGGGCCACGGTGGGCCCGTAGCGCTTGCCGACGCCGCGGGCACTCACCACCGGCGCGGCCGTCTCGGGGGCGGGCGCGCTCACAGGTTGTTCCCCCACAGAGCCTTGTCGTCCACGTTGTCCTTCGTCACGACCGGGGCCGGCAGCTGGTCCTCGAGGATGCCGGGGCTGATCTCCACGATGGTGGAGCCGTGGTCGGTCGGGCCGGGCTGGAACTTCTCCCCCGCCATGGCCTTCTTGAGCCAGTACATGCCGTACTTGGCGTAGGCGTCGGCCGGCTGCGACACGGTGGCGTCGAGCTCGCCCGCGCGGATCGCCGCGAGCTCCTGCGGGATGCCGTCGTTGCTCACCAGCACCACGTGGCGCGGGTCGCTGGTGGGGAAGAACAGGTTCTTGCGCTTGAGCGCCTGCTCGGTCGGCGCGAGGTACACGCCGCCGGCCTGCATGTACACGCCCTTGATGTCCGGGTTGGCGGTGAGCAGGCTGTCGAGGCCGGAAGAAGCCTTGTCGGCCTTCCACTCCGCCGCGATCTCCAGCACCTTGATGTCCGGGTACTTCTGCTTCATGCAGTCGCGGAACGCCGCCGAGCGGTCGCGGCCGTTGACCGAGGCGAGGTCACCCATCACCTGCACGACCTTGCCGCTCTTCACGCGCTTGCCGATCTCCTCGCACGCCTTGGTGCCGTACGCCTTGTTGTCGGCGCGCACGACCATCGCGACCTTGCCGCTCTCGGGCGCGACGTCGACCGCGACCACCGGCACGTTCTTGTTCTCGGCCTGCTTGAGCCCGGCCACGATCGCGGCCGAGTCGATCGGCGTCACCACGAGGCCCTTCACGCCCTGGTTGAGCAGCGTGCCGATGTCGGTGATGAGCTTCGCCGCGTCGTTGTCGGCGTTCACCGTCGGCAACGCGTCGAGCCCGGTCTGCTTGGCCATCTGCGGCACGTAGTTGTTGTAGGCCTGCCAGAACGGCGAGGTCAGCAGCGGCAGCGTGGCCCCGACCTTGCCGCCGGTGTCGCCACCGCCGCCGGCCGACGCGGCCGGTTTGTCCTTCGTGGACCCGCACGCGGTCAGAACCAAACCGCAGGCGGCCGCCGCGGCGGCCAGCCGGATCACCTTCGTACGCACCGCATCCTCCTTGATGACATGCAAACGGGCACTAGTTCTGCACAGGTCCCCGCGGACGCAGGCCGTGCATGCCGCCGTCGACCGCGAGCGCGGTGCCGGTGGTCGACGCGGACAGCGGGCTGGCGAGGTAGGTGATGGCGCTCGCGACCTCGTCGGCGGTCACGAGCCGGCCCATCGGCTGACGCGCGGCCAGTGCCGCGCGTTCGGCGGCCGGGTCGGGCGCCGCGTCGAGGAGGCGCCCGACCCACGGCGTGTCCGCGGTGCCGGGGCACACGCAGTTCACGCGGATGGCGTCGGGCAGGTGGTCGGTGGCCATCGCGAGCGTGAGCGACAGCACCGCGCCCTTGGTCGCGGAGTACAGCGCGCGCTGCGGCAGGCCGGCCCACGCGGCGATCGAGCACGTGTTGACCACGGCCGCCGAGGGCGAGGCCTTCAGGTGCGGCAGCGCGGCGCGCGTGACGCGGACCATGCCGACCACGTTCACGTCGTACACGCGGTGCCACTCGTCGTCGCTGTTGTCCGAGACGTCGCCGGCCGCGCCGATGCCGGCGTTGTTCACCAGCACGTCGATCCGGCCGAAGCGCTCGGCGACGGCGTCGATCGCGGCGCGGACCTCCGCGTCGGCCGTCACGTCGCAGCGGAACCCGGTGAGGGGCTCCGGCACGTCGTCGGTCTTGAGGTCGAGCACGGCCACCGTCGCGCCGCGTTCGGCCATCAGCAGGGCCGTGGCCAAGCCGATTCCCGAAGCGCCACCGGTGACCACGGCCACCAATCCGCCGTACTCGCTCACTGGGCGTCCTCCGTCCACTCTGGACCGTCCGGGAAGCGGAACCGGCGCAGGGTCGCGTCGTGCATCCGCGCCGAGAACCCGGGTGCGGCCGGGGCCAGGTACCGGCCGTCGCGCACCACGGCCGGGTCGGTGAAGTGCTCGTGCAGGTGGTCGACCCACTCGATGGTGCGGTCGGTGTCGTCGCCGGACACGGCCACGAAGTCGAACATCGACAGGTGCCGCACCAGCTCGCACAGGCCGACGCCGCCGGCGTGCGGGCACACCGGCACGCCGAACTTGGCCGCCAGCAACAGGATCGCGAGGTTCTCGTTCACGCCGCCGACGCGCGCGGCGTCGAGCTGCAGCACGTCGATCGCGCCCGCCTGCAGCAGCTGCTTGAACACCACGCGGTTCTGCACGTGCTCCCCGGTGGCGACCTTGATCGGCGCCAGTGCCTTGGCGATGGCCGCGTGGCCCAGCACGTCGTCGGGTGAGGTCGGTTCTTCGATCCAGTACGGGTCGAACGGCGCGAGCTCGGTCATCCAGGACACGGCCGTGGCCACGTCCCAGCGCTGGTTGGCGTCCACGGCCACGCGGATGTCCGCGCCCACCGTCTCGCGCGCCAGCTTCATGCGGCGCACGTCGTCTTCCAGGTTGCCGCCGACCTTCAGCTTGATCATCTCGAAGCCGTCGGCCACGGCCTGTTCGGCCAGGCGCACCAGCTTCGCGTCGGAGTAGCCGAGCCAGCCCGGCGACGTGCTGTACGCGCGATAACCGTCGGCCTCGATCTTCGCGATGCGTTCTGCCCGGCCGGGTTCGGCGGCGCGCAGGATGTCGAGCGCTTCCTGCTCGGTCAACGCGTCGGACAGGTAGCGGAAGTCCACCAGCGACACGAGTTCTTCCGGGGTCATGCGCGCGGCGAACTTCCACAGCGGCAGGTCGGCGCGGCGCGCGGCGAGGTCCCACGCGGCGTTCACCACCGCGCCGATCGCCATGTGCGCCACGCCCTTTTCCGGACCCAGCCAGCGGAACTGCGAATCGCCGATGAGGTCGCGCGAGAGCTGACCGAGCGCCTGCGCGTCCTCGGGCACGTCACGGCCGACCACGTGCGGGGCGAGCGCGCGGATCGCGGCGGCCTGCACGTCGTTGCCGCGGCCGATGGTGAAGGCCAGGCCGTAGCCGTCGGGCCCGCCGTCGGTGTGCAGCTCGACGTAGGCGGCCGAGTAGTCGGGATCGGGGTTCATGGCGTCCGAGCCGTCGAGCTCCCGCGAGGTCGGGAACCGGACGTCGAGCACCTCCATGCCGATGATCTTCGCCATGTCAGGCCTGCCTCAGCGTCTGGCGCTGCCGGCCGAGACCGTCGATCTCGAGCTCGACGACGTCACCGTCGCGCAGGTACGGCTTCGGCTCGGGCTGCCCGAGCGCGACACCCTCGGGCGTGCCGGTGTTGATCAGGTCGCCGGGGCGCAGCACCATGAACTGGCTCAGGTAGTGGATGATCTCGGCGACGCCGAAGACCATGTCCTTGGTCGAGGAGTCCTGCACCTTCTTACCGTTCACCCACGTGCGCAGCCCGAGGTCCTGCGGGTCCGGCACCTCGTCCGCGGTCACGAGCGCCGGGCCGAGCGGGTTGAACGTCTCGCAGTTCTTGCCCTTGTCCCACTGGCCGCCGCGGTGCAGCTGGAACTCGCGCTCGGACACGTCGTTGGACACCACGTAACCGGCCACGTGGTCCAGCGCTTCCTCGACGCTGCCGAGGTAGCGGGCCTGCTTGCCGATCACCACCCCGAGCTCGACCTCCCAGTCGGTGCTCGTGGAGCGGCGCGGGATGAGCAGGTCGTCGTCCGGGCCCACGATCACGTCGGGCGCCTTCATGAACAACACGGGCTCTTCGGGCACGGCCGCGCCGGTTTCCTCGGCGTGGCGCCGGTAGTTCATGCCGATGCACAGGATCTTGCCGGGCGACGCCAGCGGCGGGCCCACCCGCAGGGCCGCGGCCTCCGGGCCGGCGGCAGGCAGCTCACCGGCTTCGAGCGCGGCGGCGGCGCGGGCAATGCCGTCGGCCGCGAGGAACGCGCCGTCGACGTCGGCCGTGAGGCCCGAGAGGTCGTACAGGGTGCCGTCACCGGCACGCACGAACGGTCGCTCTTCTCCCGCGGCTCCGAGACGCACAAGCTGCACGGACGTTCCCCTCTCACCACAGCCTCATCAAGACATCCGATGTATAGCGCATGAGCCGAGCAGGATCCAGAGTCACGGGGGATTTGTTTCCAAAATTGATCGGATCATCCTGGTCAGGCTCGCGGAGGAGCCACCAGTGATCGTCCCGCCGCCGGAGAAGGGGCGCACGCCGGAGCCGGCCCGCTTTCGTCGGACCTTTGCGGCCCGGCGTGGGGAGAGCGTGAACGCCGCGTGTTTTTCTTGCCACACCTCGGCTTCGGTACCGATTCGGCCGAACCCGTTGAAAACACCGCCGGGTCGTGACTTGATGGCTTCCCGACCCCTTCGACCGGTTGAACGAGGTGCTGATGCCCAAGCGCATCGTGATCTGCTGCGACGGCACGTGGGACTCGGCAGACCTCGCCGAAGAGGCCGACAGCCACACCCCGGCACCGACCAACGTCACGCAGCTCGCGCTCGCCGTGGCGCCGGTCGACGAAGCCGGGACCGAGCAGCGGGCCTTCTACCAGTCCGGGGTCGGCACCGTGCGGCAGAAACTGCTCGGCGGCGCGTTCGGTGTCGGGCTCTCGCGCAACGTCCAGGAGGTCTACCGCTTCCTGGTCCGGACCTACGAACCCGGCGACGAGATCTTCTTCCTGGGCTTCAGCCGCGGCGCGTACACCGCGCGCAGCACGGCCGGGCTCATCCGCAACTGCGGCCTGTTGCGCCCCGAGCACGAGCACCGCGTGAAGCAGGCGTACGGGCTCTACCGCGACCGCTCGGACAAGACGCACCCGCGCTCCACCGAGATGGCCTTGTTCCGCAAGACGTACGCGCACGAACCGCGGATCCGGTTCATCGGCGTGTGGGACACGGTGGGCGCGCTCGGCGTGCCGCTCACCGGGTTCTGGCCGTTCGACGTGTTCAACCGCCGCTTCCAGTTCCACGACACGGCGCTGAGCTCCACCGTCGACGCGGCCTACCAGGCGCTGGCGATCGACGAGCACCGCAAGCCGTTCACACCGTCGGTGTGGGCGCCGCCGGCCGAAGGCGTGACGCACCACGTGGAGCAGGTGTGGTTCGCCGGCTGCCACGGCGACGTCGGCGGGGGTGGCCAGGCCAAGAAGGGCCTCGCCGATCTCACACTGCGCTGGATCGCCGCCCAGGCGCAGACGTGCGGCCTCGCGCTGGTGCCCGGTTTCACCACCGAACCCGACGCGCTGGGGCCGATCCACCCGTCCCGCACCGGTTTCTACCGCCTGCTGCCCTCGGCGACCCGCGGAATCGGCACCACCGACCCGAAACACGAGTACGTGGCTTCGAGTGCGGTGACGCGGCACAAGCTCGCGGCCGACTACGCGCCGCCGAATCTGGTGGGTTATCTGGCGCTCGACGGCCAGGTCATCCCGGTGGACGCCTGAGCCGTCAGCCGAGCCCGGCGAGGTCGCCGGACCGCAGATCCTCGTCGCTCACCTTCGCGCGGCCGTCGACCAAGCGCTGCAACGCGTCGCCGTCGTCCCACTGGTTCACGTTCATCGCCGCGTGCACCTCGCCTTCGGCGCCGACCCAGAACGCCGTGAAGTCGCGCGCGGCGAGGTCGCCGCGGACCACGAGCCGGTCGCGGTCCGGATCGGCGAGGCCGCGGTACTCCATGCCGAGGTCGTACTGGTCGGAGAAGAAGTACGGCGAATCCAGGTACGGATCGTTGTCCCCCAGCAGGTTCCCGGCCACGTGGGCGCCCTGCGTGCGCGCGGTCGCCCAGTGCTCCACGCGCACGCGGTGGCCGTAGCGGGGGTGGAAATGCGACGCGATGTCGCCCACGGCGTACACGTCCGGAGCGGCCGTGCGCAGGCCCGCGTCCACCGCGACGCCGCCGTCCTCGGAGAGTTCGAGCCCCGCCGTGTGCGCGAGCTCCACGCGCGGCGCGGCGCCGATGGCCACGAGCACCGCGTCGGCGAGCAGCTCTTCGCCACTCTGCAGCCGGACACCGCGCACGCCGCCGGCGTCACCCGTCACTTCGGCGACGTGCTCACCGAGGCGCCAGTGCACGCCGTGTTCTTCGTGCAGGGTCTGGAAAACCCCGGCCACCTCGGGGCCGAGCACCTTGCCGAGCGGCCGGCGGCCGGGCGCCACCACGGTCACGTCGGCGTCGTGCGAGCGCGCGGCCGCAGCGGCCTCGGTACCGATCCAGCCGGCGCCGACGATCACCACGCGCCGCGCGTCGACGAAGGCCGCGCGCAGGCTGAGCGCGTCGTCGAGCGTGCGCAGCAAGTACAGCCCGGGGAAGTTGCCGCCGGGCGCGGGGAGCGGGCGCGGGCGCGAACCCGTGGCGAGCACGAGGCGGTCGAAGCGGTGCTCGCCGCCGGCGTCGTCGAGCACGAGCCGGGCACCGAGCTCGAGCCGCGTGGCGGTGAGACCGGAGGCGAGTCGGATGTCCTGGGCGGCGTAAAAGCCCTCGTCCCGGACCCAGTCGGGCTCGTCGGTGGTCCCGAGCAGCAGGCCCTTCGACAGCGGCGGCAGCTCGTAGGGCCGGTGCCGATCCGCGCCCATCAGGAGCACGTCGCCTTCGAAGCCCTTCTCCCGCACCGCCGCGGCGGCCGAGGCCCCCGCGAGACCTGCGCCGACGATCACGATCTTGTGCGGCTGTGCCTTCCCGACGATCCCCGCCATCCGCGCCACTCCCGACATCCCCGACACCCCGGACAGCGCGGACATCCCGCGGGTCCTGCCGCCCGGACGCTACTCCCGTTGCGCGGACAGCACATCCCGTGCTCGGCCGCAGGTGGACCCCTCGAGCGAACTCGTGGGTAGGCAATTCGGGTGAACCCGCGTAATGGCCGCGTGAGGTGCCGGTCCCACCCCCGCACGAAGCACGACCGCGAGGCGGAATTCGGGAGGGCGAGAGCCGTGACAGACCGGGACGAGTGGTCGATCGGCTGCCGGGACCTGGCCGGCAGGCGCAGGGACGTGACGGTGTTCGTGAGCAGCGACGACAAGATCGTGCTCGTGGCCCCGCCAGGCGAGGCGGCCGTACTGGGGCCCCTCGACGTCGGCCGGCTGCGCGCAGCTCTGCGCGACGCGGTGGTGGCAGTGGCACAGCACCCGGAGTGAGTTGTGTCTTTGCCCCGGCAGTGCATGTGGCCCGGCTTCGCCGGGGCTGCGTTCCGCCTCGTGGGCGCAGGTCAGCAGTCCCTCGGTCGCGCCGCGCCGCTGAGCATGCTCGTCGGCTCCCACCGCGGCCTGCCCCGCTCCCCACACCGGTCTCACTCTCCGCCACCATCACCCCGCTACCCTGGCGCGACAGAACCTGACCCCACGACCCTGAACGCACCCAGGGCATTGAACGCACCCGCGGCGCGAGATCGCGCCGGTGTCGGGATCAGGCGGTGCGATCGGCCCCTAGGCCGATCAGACCGCCTGATCCCGACACCGGCTTGAGGCGATCTCGCACGCCCCGGCGAAGCCGGGGCCAAAAACACAGCCGAGGCGAAAGGACACGAAGTGGACGTCGCCGAGGCCGCAGAAAGAGTCTCGTGGCGACGGGTGGCACTGCACGTCGCGTGGGTGCTGGTCCTCGCGGTGGCCACGGAGCTGCGCGTCGGACGGTTCGGGTTCCACCCGTCGGACCAGGGGTTCATCCTCGCGCAGGCCTGGCGGATCCTGCACGGCGAAGTGCCGCACGCCGACGTCATCTCCGCGCGGCCGCTCGGTTCGGCGATCCTGCACACGGTCGATTTCGCGGTGCCCGGCCCGCTGTTCTTCGTGTCCAGCTGCCTCGCGATGGTGCAGATCACGCTGACGACCATCGCGTTCGCCGTGCTCGTGATGCGGCGCCCGGTGCTGTCCTGGGGTCCCGGGCGCACGGCGCTGGTCGCGGCGGCGGCATTGCTGAACCTCAACGGCTTCCCGCTCATGGCGTGGCACACCGTCGACGGCATCATGCTCACCGCGTGCGGCGCCTGGGCGCTCGATTCGGGCCTGCGCAAGGGAAATCCGTACGCTCGGCTCGGCGGTCTGGCCCTGCTGGGCGCGGCGGTGTTCGTGAAGCAGAGCTTCGTGCTCGCCGCGGTGATCGGCCTGGTCTGGACCCTCTGTTACCCGAACCGCCGGCGCCGCGTCGTCGGGGACGTGCTGGCGCTCGGCGCGTTCGGGATCGCCTACGTGGTCTGGGTGAGCATCGGGGGCGGGTTCGGCGAGATGGTGAGCCAGCTGACCGGCGGTGTGCCCGCGTACGGCGAACGGCTGCTGGGGCTGTGGCTGCACGATCCGCAAGTGCTGCTGCAGCCGCCGGTGCGGGAGTTCACGTTCTTCGCGGTGATCGCCGTCGTGCTGCTGGTGCTGCGGCTCGCGGGCGAGCGCCTCGGCGTGGCCGGGCGCGTGGCGTCGTGGCTGCTCGCGCTCGGCGGTGCGGCCGCGGTGGCCTGGACCGTGGTCGACGGGCGGCTCACGGGCTCGTCGCGCTGGGCCGACGTGCTGTGGTGGATCCTGGCCGTGGCCGTGGTGGTGCACACGGCCGTGCGGCGCAAGGTTTCCTGGGCCGCGCTGCTGGTGCTGGCGACCGCGTTCATGACGAGCCTGTCGTGGGGCAATGACACGCCGACGCTGCTCACCGGCTCGCTCGCGCTCACGGCGTTGCTGCTGCTCGGCTTCGTGCTGCCGGAGTTGGCTCCGCTGCTGCGCCGCACGTGGGTGACCGCGCCGGCGGGCCTGGCGGCGGTCGCGCTGTGCGGCTGGCTCGTCGTGGCGCACCACGACGAAGCCGCCTACCTCGACATCTCGCACGACCGGCTCACCGCCGACCTCGGCACCGTCAGCCCGGCCATGCGCGGCATCCGCACGAACCCCTCGACCTACACCTACGTGGCCCAGATCCGCGACTGCCTGCACCGCTACCCGGCCTCCCGCGTCGCCGTGCTGCCCGACAACCCGTTCGCCTACCCGGCTTTCGGCCTGCGCAACCCGTTCCCCCTCGAGTGGCCGCTGCCGCTGGAAATCGTCGGTGACGCCCCGCAACGCATGCTCGCCACCGCCGACGACCTCAACCACCAGGGCGACTACCTGGTGCTGTTCGAGACCGTGCGCGGCGAAACGCTGGCCCAAGGCGGACCCGTGCCCGCGAGCGTGCCGGCGACCGCGCCGATCGTGGACTACCTCGGCCTGGAAAACGCCCTGCGCGCCCGCCTCACCGGACAACCCGTGGCCTGCGGCAGCTTCGTCGGCAGCTGGGCCCGCTGACGCGTCACTCCGGCAGCGTGTCGTCCGGCGAACCCGCCGCCAGCGTCGCCAGTACCGCCAGCGCCGCGGCGAGGGTTTCCTTCGGTGGCGCGGAAAGCGCGAGCCGCACGGCGTTCGGCGCGTGGCCGGGCAGCACGGCGAACGACGCGGCAGGCGACAGCGCGATGCCGTGGCGCGCGGCGGCGGCCACGAACGTTTCGGCGCGCCACTGCTCCGGCAGCTCCCACCAGCGGTGGTAGGCGGCGGGGTCGCCGACGATCGTGAAGCCGGCGAGCCGCTCGTCGAGGATCGCGGCGCGCTCGGCGACGTCCGCGCGCTTCGCGGTCTCGACCTCGGCCAGCGCGCCGCCGGTGATCCAGCGCGTGGCGGCTTCCACCGCGAACCTCGTGGCACTCCAGCCGCCGGACCGAACCGCGCCCGCGAGCCGCGCGGTCCAGGCCGCCGGCGCGGCGACGAACCCCGCGGTGAGGCCGGGCGCCACACGCTTCGACAGGCTGTCCACGAACACCGTGCGCTCGGGCGCCAGCGCGGCGAGCGGCTCGATGTCCGGGCGCAGGAACGTGTAGATGCCGTCCTCGATCACCGGCAGATCGAGGCGCGCCACGGTGTCGGCCAGCTCGGCGCGGCGCGCGGGCGGCATGGTCGGGCCGAGCGGGTTGTGCAGCGTCGGCTGCACGTACAGCGCGCGCACGGGCGCGGCCCGGTGCGCGGCCTCGAGCGCCGCCGGCACGAGACCGTCGGCGTCGGTTTCGATCGGCACGAGCTCGGCGCCCAGGCGCGTGGCCAGCGCTTTCACGATCGGATAAGTCAGCGCCTCCACCGCGAGCCGCTCCCCCATCGGCACGAACGCGGAAATCGCCGCCGCGATGCCCTGGCGGCCGTTGCCGGTCACGAGCAGGTTCGCGGGGTCGGGCTTCCAGACACCCCTCGACAGCAGCCCAGCGGCCGCCTCACGCCCGGCTTTCGTGCCCGCGGCGCCGACGGGGTGCAGCGCGTCGGTGAACACGTCGGCGCGCAGCAACGGCTCGAGTGCGTACGCGAGCTTCGCGGATTGGCTCGGCAACACGGCGAAGTTGAGTTCGAGGTCCACGCGCGCGTCGCCGGGCTCGGCCAGCGCGGGCTCGGGCGCCGGCCGCGCGGCCCGCACGAAGGTGCCCCGCCCGACCTCGCCGACCGCCAAGCCCCGGCGGATCAGCTCGCCGTACACACGGGCGGCGGTGGATCCGGCGATGCCGCGGTCGCGGGCGAACCGGCGTTGCGGCGGCAGGCGGTCACCGGGCCGCAGCCGGCCCGCTTCGATGTCGGCGGCGAGCTCGTCCGCGACGACCCGGTAGTCGTCCATCGCCACCTTCGCTCACGCTGGGACTTCCCGTCCGCATGATGACACCGGCTGGTCACGTTCGGCGAATGCGACCCAGGGAACTCCCACGAACGAGGGTCACTAGGTTAGCCTAACCTGTGTGGAACAGACGATCGCGGACGCACCGAGCAGGACCGAGCCCCGGCTGCACGCCGAGGCGCTGACGCTGGCGTACGACGGGCGCACCGTCGCCGAAGAGCTCGGCGTGGTCATCCCGGACAAGTCCTTCACGGTCATCGTCGGCCCCAACGCCTGCGGCAAGACCACCCTCCTGCGCGCGCTCGCGCGGATGCTCAAGCCCCGCAAGGGTTCCGTCTACCTCGACGGCTCGGTGATCTCCAGCTACGGCGCCAAGGAGGTCGCGCGCCGCCTCGGGCTGCTGCCGCAGAGCTCGGTGGCACCCGACGGCATCACCGTGGCCGACCTCGTGGCGCGCGGCCGCTACCCGCACCAACGCCTGCTGCGCCAGTGGTCGCGCGACGACGCCGCGGTGGTCGCCGAGTCGATGGCCGCCACCGGTGTCTCGGACCTGGCCGAGCGGCTCGTCGACGAGCTGTCGGGCGGGCAGCGCCAGCGCGTGTGGATGGCGATGGCGCTGGCCCAGCAGACGGACCTGCTGCTGCTCGACGAGCCCACGACGTACCTCGACATCGCGCACCAGATGGACATCCTCGACCTGTGCGCGAAGCTGCACGCCGAGCAGGGCCGCACGCTCGTCGCCGTGCTCCACGACCTCAACCACGCCGCCCGCTACGCCACGCACATGATCGCGATGCGCGACGGCCAGGTGCTCGCCACCGGCACCCCCGAGGAGGTCGTGACCGAGGAGAACGTGGAGAAGATCTTCGAGCTGCCGTGCCGCGTGATGCCGTGCCCGGAGACCGGTACACCGCTGGTGATCCCGAAGGCGCACCGCGCGCGCTAGGTTGGCCTGGTGACCCGCGAACTCTGGACCGCAGTCGACCACTACCTGGCCGAAGCCCTGCTGCCGGCCGACCCGGTGCTGGACACGGCGCTGGCGGACTCGGCCGCGGCCGGCCTGCCGTCGATCGCCGTGTCACCCACCCAGGGCAAGTTGCTCTCCCTGCTCGCTTCGCTGGCGGGCGCCCGCTCGATCCTGGAGATCGGCACGCTCGGCGGCTACAGCACGATCTGGCTCGCCCGCGCCCTGCCGACCGGCGGCACGCTGGTGACCTGCGAGTACGACCCGAAGCACGCCGCCGTGGCGCGCAAGAACCTCGACCGGGCCGGCTTCCCGGCCGACGTCGCCGACATCCGCGTCGGCGCCGCCCTCGACACCTTGCCCACGCTCATCGGGCCGTTCGACTTCGTGTTCATCGACGCGGACAAGGCCAACCTCGCGCCCTACGTCGACCACGCCATCCGGCTCTGCCGCCCGGGCGCCACGATCGTGGTCGACAACGTCGTCCGTGACGGCGCCGTCCTCGACGCCACGAGCACCGACTCGTCCGTGCGCGGCGTGCGCGAGATGTTCGAAGCCCTGACCGGTGACGACCGACTCGACGCCACCGCCATCCAGACGGTGGGCGACAAGGGTTACGACGGTTTCGTCCTCGCCCGCGTGCGCTGACTTATTACTGAGCGAAGGGCGCCCCGGTGACGAGGCGCCCCCTCATCGTCGGCCGGGCGGCGCCGTCTGCATCGCGCGCGGAGGGGCGAACGGCGGCTCGATCCCGCCGTTCCACTTGATCGGCTTCCCCTCCTCGGCCTGCACCATGAACGTCCGCCAGATGTCCGCGGGCACGGTCGCACCCACGAGCTTCTTGCCCTGCGCGTCGAACAGCCGCCGCTCGTCGTCGGAGCCGACCCAGACGGCCGTGGCCAGCTGCGGGGTGTAGCCGATCGCCCAGGCGTCCTGGTTGTCCGACGAGTTGCCGTGCTGGAACTCGCCGGTCCGCAGGGCGGCGGGGCGGCCGTCGGGCAGGAAGGTCTGCAGCACGTTCGTCACCTCGGAGGCGATCTTCGCGCTCGCGCCGGCCTGGTCGGAGAACGCGGGGCGCGGCTCCACGTCGTGCTGCCACACGACGCTGCCGTCCTGGGCGAGCACCTTGTCCACGAGGTGCGGCGTCACGCGCATCCCGCCGGCGGCGAACGTCCCGTACGCTCCGGCCAAGTCCAAGGGCCGCAACGGATACCGGCCGACCGCGAGGCCCGAGCCGATGAGGAACCCGTCCTTCTCGCGCATGGTCGGCGAGCCGTCGACGGCGTCCGGGATGCCCGCGTCGCGGGCCGCCGCGCTCACCGCGTCGGCGCCGACCTGTTTGGCCAGGCTGATGTAGGGCGTGTTCGCGCCGGAGGTCATGGCCGTGCGCAAGGTGCACTGCGCCGGGCACTGCCGGGGGTACTCGAAGTTCTCGCCCAGGAAGTTGATCGCGTCCGGTGCGTCCACGAGTTCGTCCGGGGAGGCGCCGGCGCGCAGGCCGGCGGTGAGCGTGAACGGGTAGAACGCCGAACCCGCCGCGTGTTCGGTGCCGGCGTAGTCGCGCACGCCGTTGTCACCGCCGTCGTAGGCGCGCACCGCGCCCGTCGACGGGTCCACGGACACGAGCGCGCCCCGGAACTCCTTCGGCTCACCCTTGAGCCGGTCGGCCAGCGCCGAGCGCGCGGACGCCTGCGCGGTGCGGTCGAGGGTGGTCTGCACGACCAGGTTTCCCTGCTGCAGCCGGGAAAGCGGGAAACCGTCCTGCTCCAGCTCGCTGAGCACCTGCTGCTTCACGTGGTACTCGTCGTAGGTCACGCTCGCGCGGGTTTCCGACGGCGGCAGGATTTCCCGGCCGGGATAGCTCATCGCGGCCGCGTCGGCGCCGCTCACGTACCCGCGCTGCACGAGCTTGTCGCGCACGTACGTCCAGCGCTTGGCCGCGTGCGCGTCACCCGACACCGCGGGGTCGTGGACCGAGGGCGACTGGATCATGCCGGCCAGGAACGCGGCTTCGCTCCAGGTCATCGAGTTGTCGAGCGGGCGCCCGAAAAACGCGTTCATCGCCGCCGACGGGCCGAACGTGCCGCGGCCGAAGGAGATGATGTTCACGTAGCTGGTGAAGATCTGCTCTTTGCTCTGCTCCTGCGTGATCTTCGTGGCGAGCACGAGTTCCTGCAGCTTGCGGTCGAGCGTCGCGTCGTCGTCGCCGGTCGACTTCTTGATGTACTGCTGCGTGATGCCCGAGCCGCCGCCCACGCCGGTGAGGAACGCGCGGCCGATGCCGGTGGGGTCGAAGCCCGCGTTGTCCCAGAACGTCGGGTCTTCGGTGGCGATGATCGCGTCGCGCAGCTTCGCGGGCACCTTGTCGTAGGGCACGAAGGAGCGGTCGCCGTCGGCCGGCAGCACCTTGAGCAGCTCACTGCCGTCGTCGTACTTCAGCTCCACGGTCTTGTCGAGCGACGCGAGCACGTCCTGCGGGCTGCGGACGTCGAGCAGCAGGTAGGCGATCCAGAACGCGATCAGCGGCAGCCCGACGAATACGCCGAAGCAGCAGTACGCGATGCGCCGGATCTTGCGCCACCGCCGGCGACGGCGGGCACGGGGATCGGCGGGCGGCTCGTTCGTGACACTGCTGGTGGCTCCGTCCGTCTCGGCGTCCGTATCGGGTTGCACGATTGGTCGACGGCCGGACGGGTGAAAAGGTTGAGCGGCTCGGTGAGAAATTCACACGGCGTCAGGACAGGAACGCGCGCAACAACGACGCCGTGCCCTCCACGTGCTCGGCCATCGCGTGGCGTGCGGCCACGGCGTCGCCGGCGAGGATGGCGTCCACGATCGCCTCGTGCTGGGCGTTGGAGTGCTCCAGGTTGGGCTCGAGCAGCGGGATGCGGTCGAGGAGCTGGTTCACGCGCATGCGGGCGTCGGCCATCGCCGTGGTGAGCGAGCTCGACGCCGTGACCTCGGCGATCGCCAGGTGCAGCCGGGAATCCTTGCGCCGGTAGTCGGCCAGCTCGGCGGCCGCGGTCTCGGCCAGCGTGCTCGTGAGGTGCCGGCGGTCGGCCGGGCTGAGCGTGCGCGCGGCCGCCGCTTCGGCCGCGCCGGTTTCGAGCACGTGCCGCAGGCACAGCGCGTCTTCGAAGGCCGCCGCGTCGATTTCGCCGGTCGCGCGCTGCTTCGGCTCCGGCAGGTTCTCGCGCACGAACGTGCCGCCGTACCGGCCCCGGCGTGACTCCACGTAACCGGCGTCGGCCAGCGCCCGGATGGCCTCCCGCAACGTCACCCGGCTCACGCCGAGCCGCTCGGCCAGCTCCCGCTCCGACGGCAACCGCTCGCCCGCGCCGACCACACCGAGGCGGACGGCCTGCAGCAGGCGTTCCACGGTCTCTTCGAACGCGTTGCCCGCGCGGACAGGCCGGAACAGCGCTTCGTTCGCGCTCGCCACCGACGTCTCCACGTGGCGAGTCTAAGCCCGCTCAATCGCAGAGACCTCTTTGCAAAGGTTTCTCTGCAATGTAGGCTGAGTCCCATGAGCTCCCCGGACCGCACCGAACGGATCCTCGACGCACGCACCCTGCGCGCGCTCGCCCACCCGCTGCGGATGCGCCTGCTGAACCTGCTCGAACAGGACGGTCCGGCCACGGCCACCGGCCTGGGCAAGCGCGTCGCCGAGAGCTCCGGCACCACGTCCTGGCACCTGCGCCAGCTCGCGGACGCCGGCCTCGTCCTGGAGGACACCGAACGCGGCTCGAAGCGCGAACGCTGGTGGAAAGCCGCCCAAGACATCACCACCATCCGCATCGCCGACTTCGCGGGCGACGCCGAGCTCGCCGGCCCGGTCTCGATGCTGCTGCACCAACTCGTGGTGCAGCGCTACGAGGAAGAAGCGCAGTTCGTCGCCGAATTCCCCCGCTGGCGCGACCGCTGGGAACACAACGCCACCCTGGCGAGCAACCAGCTCTCCCTCACGCCCGAGGAAACCCACCGGTTGAACGCCGAGATCAACACGGTGATCGACCGCTACCGCCGCGAGGTCCGCCCCGGCGACGACTCGGTCGTCGCGCACTGGGCCGCTTTCCCCCGCACCGCCCACCCGGAAACCACCGAGTCCGCCGAGTCGGTCGACTCCACGGAAACCCCGGAACCTGCCAACACCGCTGAAAATTCTCGACCCGAGGAGCCGTCATGATCCCGCACGACTTCACCGAGACGTTCGTCCACGATCGCCAGGCCGAGCTCCGCGCCGCCGCCACCGTCGGCCGCACCACTCGGGCCGAGGACCGGCCGACACTCCGCCGGCGCCTCGGCCGCTTCCTGATCCAGACCGGACTTCACCTCGCCGGCGACCGCGGCGAGCAACTGCAGGTCAGCCTCCCGGCCTGACCGTCCGCTCAACGGGAGAGCGGCTCAGACCGGCGAGCCGGCGTCACAATCCTTGCGGCAACCCGCAAAAAGAACGGTGGAACCGTCCACTTCGAACGGTCCCACCAGCTCACTACCGCACCGAGCGCCTCAGCACTCGATCACGTTCACCGCCAGCCCACCCCGCGCGGTTTCCTTGTACTTCACCGACATGTCCGCGCCGGTCTCGCGCATCGTCTTGATCGCCTTGTCCAGCGTGACCACGTGGCTGCCGTCGCCGCGCATGGCCATGCGGGCCGCGTGGATGGCCTTCGAGGCACCCACGGCGTTGCGTTCGATGCACGGGATCTGTACCAAGCCGCCCACCGGGTCGCAGGTCAGACCCAGGTGGTGCTCCACGCCGATCTCGGCGGCGTTCTCCACCTGCGCCGGCGAGCCGCCCAGCACCTCCGTGAGTCCGGCCGCCGCCATCGCCGACGCCGAACCGACCTCACCCTGGCAGCCGACCTCGGCGCCCGAGATCGACCCGGTCTGCTTCAGGATCGAACCCAACGCACCGGCTGTGAGCAGGAAGGTCACGATGCCGTCGTCGGAGGAGCCGCGGATGAACCGCTGGTAGTAGTGCAACACCGCCGGGATGATCCCGGCCGCACCGTTGGTCGGAGCCGTGACCACGCGGCCGCCGGCGGCGTTCTCCTCGTTCACGGCCAGGGCGTACAGGCTCACCCAATCCATGGCGTACAAGGGATCCCCGACACCGTCTTCAGCGATCAGCTTGTCGTGCAACGCCTTCGCGCGCCGCGGCACCTTCAGGCCACCCGGCAGCACACCTTCGTGCGCGATGCCGGCCGAAACGCAGTCGGCCATCACCGACCAGATCTCCAGCAGGCCCGCGCGCACCTCGTCGGCGGTACGCCACGAAAGCTCGTTGGCCAGCATGATCTCGCTGACCGACAGCCCCGTCGCGGCGCAGTGGCCGAGCAGGTCCGCGCCCGTGCGGAACGGGTACGGCACCGGCGTCGCATCCTCGACGAACACCGCATCGGTCTCGTACGACTCGTCGCGCACGAAACCGCCGCCCACCGAGTAGTACGTGCGCGAGCGCAGCTCCGCGTCACCCTCGTACGCCCGGAACACCATGCCGTTCGGGTGCGCCGGCAACGACTTGCGTCGGTGCATCGTGAGGTCGGTGTCCTCGTCGAACGCGATCTCGCGCACGCCGCCGAGCAGCAGCCGGCCCGACCCGCGCATCGCGGCGACCCGCGCGGGCACGGTCTCCGTGTCCACGGACTCCGGCCGCTCGCCGGAAAGCCCGAGCAGCACGGCCTTGTCGCTGCCGTGTCCGAACCCGGTCGCGCCGAGCGAGCCGAACAGCTCCGCCTGCACCCGCGTGACCCGGTCCAGCAGGCCTTCGGCGACGAGACCGTCCACAAAGGTCCGCGCGGCCCGCATCGGGCCGACCGTGTGGGAGCTCGACGGCCCGATGCCGATGGAGAACAGATCGAAGACGCTGATCGCCATTGACCCGCCCCTTCCCTCTAGTGTCTGGCCAGCAGCGAGCTGGCCTCTTGCGCCGCGGGGCCCTGCTCGGTGAGGTGGGCCAGGTTCTCCGGCAGCTCCTCACCACGGTGGGCCTTGGTCTGCGCGTACAACCGGCCCGCACGGTAGGACGAACGCACCAACGGTCCCGCCATCACCCCGGCGAAGCCCATGGCTTCGGCGGCCTGGGAGTGGTCCACGAACTCTTCCGGCTTCACCCAGCGGTCGACCGGGTGGTGGCGCGGGGAGGGGCGCAGGTACTGGGTGATGGTGAGGATCTCGCAGCCGGCGTCGTGCAGGTCACGCATCGCGGCGGTGACCTCCTCCGGAGTCTCACCCATCCCGAGGATCAGGTTGGACTTGGTGACCAGCCCGGCCTCACGCGCCTTCGTGATCACTTCCAGCGACCGCGCGTAGCGGAACCCGGGCCGGATGCGCTTGAAGATCCGCGGCACCGTCTCCACGTTGTGCGCCAACACCTCCGGCCGCGACGCGAACACCTCAGCCAACTGCGCCGGATCCGCGTTGAAGTCCGGAATCAACAGCTCCACACCGGTGCCGGGGTTGAGCTCGTGGATCTGCCGCACCGTCTCGGCGTAGAGCCACGCACCACCATCAGCCAGATCATCACGCGCGACACCAGTGACCGTCGAGTAGCGCAACCCCATGGCCTGCACCGACTCCGCGACCTTCCGCGGCTCCGTCCGATCCAGCTCGGCGGGCTTGCCCGTGTCGATCTGACAGAAATCACACCGACGCGTGCACTGATCACCACCGATCAGGAACGTCGCCTCACGGTCTTCCCAGCACTCGTAGATATTGGGACAACCAGCTTCCTCACAGACAGTGTGCAAGCCTTCACGCCGCACCAAGCCCTTGAGTTCAGTGAACTCCGGCCCCATCCGCACCTTCGTCTTGATCCACGACGGCTTCTTCTCGATCGGCGTCTCGCTGTTGCGCACTTCCAGCCGCAGCAGCTTGCGTCCCTCGGGCTGCGCGCTCATCGCGACAGGTCCGCGTACAACGGGTGCTTCTTCGCCAGCAGCTCCACGCGGCCGCGCAGCGTCTGCGCCACGGCCTCGTCGAAGCCGGGCTTCAGCGCCTCGGCGATCACGTCGGCGACCTCGGCGAAGTCCTCGGCGCCGAAGCCGCGCGTGGCCAGCGCCGGCGTGCCGATGCGCAGGCCGGAGGTGATCATCGGCGGCCGCGGGTCGAACGGCACCGCGTTGCGGTTCACCGTGATCCCCACCGAGTGCAGGCGGTCCTCGGCCTGCTGACCGTCCAACTCGGACTGCACGAGATCCACCAGCACCAGGTGCACGTCGGTGCCGCCGGTGAGCACGCGCACGCCCGCCTCGGCACAGTCCGTACGCGAGAGCCGCTCGGCCAAGATCCGGGAGCCGGCCAGCGTGCGCTCCTGGCGCTCGCGGAACTCGTCGGTCGCGGCGATCTTCAGCGCCACGGCCTTGGCCGCGATCACGTGCTCCAGCGGCCCGCCCTGCTGACCGGGGAACACCGCCGAGTTGATCTTCTTCGCCAGCTCTTCACGGCACAGGATCAGGCCGCCGCGCGGGCCGCCGAGGGTCTTGTGCGTGGTCGTGGTCACGATGTCGGCGTGCGGCACCGGCGAAGGGTGCAGCCCCGCCGCGACCAGGCCGGCGAAGTGCGCCATGTCCACCATCAGGCGCGCCTCGACGAGGTCGGCGATGCGGCGGAACTCGGCGAAGTCGAGCTGACGCGGGTAGGCCGACCAGCCGGCGATGATCAGCTTCGGCTTGTGCTCCACCGCCAGGCGCTCGATCTCGGCCAGATCGACGATCCCGGTCTCTTTGTCGACGTGGTAGGCCACGACGTTGTAGAGCTTGCCCGAGAAGTTGATCTTCATCCCGTGCGTGAGGTGACCGCCGTGGGCCAGGTCGAGGCCAAGGATCGTGTCGCCCGGCTTCAGCACGGCGAACATCGCCGCCGCGTTGGCCTGCGCGCCCGAGTGGGGCTGCACGTTGGCGTGCTCGGCGCCGAACAGCGCCTTCGCGCGGTCGATCGCGAGCTGCTCCACCACATCGACGTGCTCGCAGCCGCCGTAGTAGCGCCGGCCCGGGTAGCCCTCGGCGTACTTGTTGGTGAGCACCGAGCCCTGCGCCTCGAGCACCCCGACCGGCGCGAAGTTCTCCGACGCGATCATCTCCAGCGTCGACTGCTGGCGGTCGAGCTCCACCGCCACGGCCGCGGCGACCTCCGGGTCCACTTCGGCGAGGGGTTTGTCGAACGTCGGCATTCAGTTCTCCTGCGTGAGCGCGGCGTACGCGGCGGCGTCGAGCAGCTCCGGGACGTCGCCCGTGAGCCGCACCTTCAGGAGCCATCCTTCGGTGTACGGGTCGGAGTTCACGACCTCGGGGGTGTCCGATGTGGTCTCGTTCACCTCGACGACCTCGCCGCTCACCGGCGAGTACAGCTCGCTGACCGACTTCGTCGACTCGACCTCGCCGAACACCTCGCCCGCGGTCACCGTGCCGCCGACCGCCGGCAGCTGCACGAACACGATGTCACCGAGCGATTCCGCGGCGAACGCGGTGATGCCCACGGTGGCGACGCCGTCGACGACCGACAGCCACTCGTGCTCTTTGGTGTAGGACAGGTTCTGGGGGATGCTCACAGGAAAAGCGCCTCTCAGGCTCGGGAGTAGAAGGGCAGGTCGACGACCTCGACGGGCTCGATCCTGCCCCGGATGTCGACGGAAAGCTTCGTGCCGGGCTCGGCGTACGCCCGATCGACGTACGCCATGGCGATCGGGTAACCCAGCGTCGGGGACAGCGCACCGCTGGTCACGGTGCCGATGTTCCCTGAACCGAGAGCACCGCCCTCGGCCGCCACCACCGCGTAACCGTGGCGCGGCGCCCGACGGCCGACACCGCGCAGCCCGACCCGCACCCGCGGAACATCGGCCTTCGCCAGCTCCTCCAGCGCGGCCCGGCCCACGAAGTCACCCGGCTTCTCGAACTTCACCACGCGGCCCAGCCCCGCGGCGAACGGGTTCAGCTCCCGCGTGAGCTCGTTGCCGTACAACGGCATTCCGGCTTCGAGCCGCAACGTGTCGCGGCACGCGAGCCCGCACGGCACGAGCCCGTGCGCCTCGCCGGCTTCGGTCAGGAGCTGCCACAACGCCGGCGCCTCGGCCGCGGGCACGAACAGCTCGAAGCCGTCCTCGCCCGTGTAGCCGGTGCGGGCCAGGAGCACGTCGTGGCCCTTCACCGTGGCCGGCACGCTCGCGTAGTACTTCAGCGCGGCCAGGTCGGCATCGGTCACCGCGGCCAGCACGTCGACCGCGCGCGGACCCTGCACGGCGATCAGCGCCGTTTCGGCCGACCGGTTCTCCACCACGGCGTCGAAGCCGGCCACGCGCTCGGCCAGCGCTTCGGCGACCACGTCGGCGTTGCCGGCGTTGGCCACCACCAGGTACTCCTCGTCGCCGAGCCGGTACACGACCAGGTCGTCGAGCACGCCGCCGTCGGCGTCGCAGATCATCGTGTAGCGGGCGCGGCCCGGCTTCACGCCGGTGAGGTTGCCGACCAGCGCGAAGTCGAGCACGTCGGCGGCCTGCGCGCCGCGGACGTGGATCTCGGCCATGTGCGACAGGTCGAACAGCCCGGCCGCCTCGCGCACGGCCTTGTGCTCGGCCAATTCGCTGGCGTAGCGCACCGGCATCGACCAGCCCGCGAAGTCGGTGAACAACGCACCCAGTCCCTGGTGGACGGAGTGCAGGGAAGTCTCTCGGGACACTGGAGAATCAGACACCGGTACTCAGCCTTCGTACGCGTTGAGGGGCGGGCAGGAGCAGACGAGGTTGCGGTCGCCGCGCGCCCCGTCGATCCGGCGCACCGGCGGCCAGTACTTGTTCTTGCGCGACACCCCGGTCGGGTACACCGCGAGCTCCCGGTCGTAGTCGTGCGTCCACTCGCCGACCAGCGTCTCCGCCGTGTGCGGCGCACCGCGCAGCGGGCTCGTCTCCGCGGTCCAGCGGCCGGCGGCGACCTCGTCGATCTCGTGGCGGATGGCGATCATCGCGTCGCAGAAGCGGTCGATCTCGCCGAGGTCCTCGCTCTCGGTGGGCTCCACCATGAGCGTGCCCGAGACCGGGAACGACATCGTCGGCGCGTGGAAGCCGTAGTCGATGAGCCGCTTCGCGACGTCGTCCACGCTCACGCCGGTGTCCTTGGTGATGCCGCGCAGGTCGAGGATGCACTCGTGCGCGACCAGGCCGTCCTGGCCGGTGTAGAGCACCGGGTAGTGCGGCGAGAGGCGCGCGGCGACGTAGTTGGCCGCGAGCACCGCGACCTTCGTGGCCGCCGTGAGGCCGGGCGCACCCATCATGCGCACGTACGCCCAGGAGATCGGCAGGATCGACGCCGAGCCGTAGGGCGCGCCGCTGATCGGGCCGACGCCGGTGGCCGGGCCCGCGGCATCGAGCAGCGGGTGGTTCGGCAGGTACGGCGCGAGGTGCGCGCGCACCGCGACCGGGCCGACGCCGGGGCCGCCACCGCCGTGGGGGATGCAGAAGGTCTTGTGCAGGTTCAGGTGCGACACGTCGCCGCCGAACTCGCCCGGCTTCGCCAGGCCCAGCAGCGCGTTGAGGTTCGCGCCGTCCACGTACACCTGGCCGCCGCCGTCGTGCACGATCTTCGCGAGCCGCTCGATGCCGTGCTCGTAGACGCCGTGGGTGGACGGGTAGGTGACCATGATCGCCGCGAGCGTGTCGCGGTGGGTGTCCACCTTGGCCTGCAGGTCTTCGAGGTCCACGTTGCCCTCGTCGGTGCACTTCACCACGACCACGCGCATGCCCGCGAGCACGGCGGAGGCGGCGTTGGTGCCGTGTGCCGACGACGGGATCAGGCAGACGTCCCGCTCCGGCCGGCCGTTGGCGTGGTGGTAACCGCGGATGGCGAGCAGGCCGGCGAGCTCACCCTGGCTGCCGGCGTTGGGCTGCAGCGACACCTCGTCGTAGCCGGTGACCTCGGCGAGCCAGCCCGAGAGCTGCGCCACGAGCCGGTGGTACCCCTCGGCGTCCTCGGCCGGTGCGAACGGGTGGATGCCCGCGAACTCGCGCCAGCTGATCGGCTCCATCTCGGTGGTGGCGTTGAGCTTCATCGTGCACGAGCCCAGCGGGATCATGCCGCGGTCGAGCGCGTAGTCGAGGTCGGCGAGCTTGCGCAGGTAGCGCAGCATCGACGTCTCGGAGCGGTGCGTGCTGAACACCTCGTGGGACATGAAGCCGCTCTCGCGCACGATCCCGCTCGGCAGCGCCGTGGCCGTGGCCACTTCACCATCGATGCCGAACGCGCGCAGCACCTTCGCCAGGGTGTCGGGCCGGGTGACCTCGTCGCAGGCCACGCGCACGTGGTCGGCGTCGACGTGGCCCAGGTTGATGCCGGCCTCGCGCGCGGCCGCGTGGATCTCGGCGGCGCGGCCGGGCACGTGCGCCACGACCGTGTCGAAGAAGGACTCGTGCACGACCTCGACGCCGCCGGTGCGCAGGGCCGCGGCGAAGCCCGCCGCCAGCTCGTGCACGCGGGTCGCGATGGCCTTCAGGCCGTCCGGGCCGTGGTACACGCCGTACATCGCGGCCAGCACGGCCGGCAGCACCTGCGCGGTGCAGATGTTCGACGTCGCCTTCTCGCGGCGGATGTGCTGCTCACGCGTCTGCAGCGCGAGGCGGTAGGCCAGGTTGCCGTCGGCGTCCACCGACACACCCACCAGCCGGCCCGGCAGCGAACGCTCGAGCCCGGCGCGCACGGCCAGATACCCGGCGTGCGGGCCGCCGTAGCCCAGGGGCACGCCGAAGCGCTGCGTGGAACCGGCCGCGACGTCGGCGCCGAACTCGCCCGGCGAGGTGATCAGCGTGAGCGAAAGCAGGTCGGCAGCCACCGTGTACAGGGCGCCCGCGGCCTTCGCGGCTTCGGAAACGGCGTGGTAGAAACCGCGGCCCCGCAGCACACCGGAGGCGCCGGGGTACTGCACGACAACCCCGAAGAACTCCTCCGGCAGCCCGGTGAGCAGGTCGCGCACCTGCACGTCGATGCCCAGCGCGGCGGCGCGCGTGCGCACGACCGCGATGGTCTGCGGCAGGCACTCGGCGTCGAGCACGATCACATCGGACTTCGACTTCGAGGAGCGGCGCATCAAGGTCATGGCCTCGGCGACGGCGGTCGACTCGTCGAGCATCGACGCGTTGGCCGTGGTGAGGCCGGTGAGGTCGGCGACCATCGTCTGGAAGTTGAGCAGCGCTTCGAGCCGGCCCTGCGAGATCTCCGGCTGGTACGGCGTGTACGCGGTGTACCAGGCCGGGTTCTCGAGCACGTTGCGGCGGATCACGCCCGGCGTGACGGTGTCGGAGTAGCCGAGGCCGATCATCTGCGTCATCGGGCGGTTGAGCGCGGCGAGCGCGCGCAGCTCGGCGGTGGCTTCCTCTTCGGACGCGGCCACGGGCAGGTCCAGGTCGCGCATGGTGCGGATGGCGGACGGAACAGCCGCTTCCACGAGGGTGTCCAGGCTTCCGTAACCGCATTCGGCGAGCATCTTGGCCCGCTCGGCCTCGGCGGGGCCGATGTGGCGGGCGTCGAACGGTGTGGAGGTGATGGGAGCTCCTCGGGCCGGGCACCGGGCGCAGCGGTGCACTGGAAGCTCCCCCTCTGTCATGGGCACCTGAGAGTTTCACCGCGCAGTCTTGGACGACCTGCGGCTTTCACCTTGGGTGAGGCGCGGGTGCGCCTGCTTTCCAGAGTGGCCTCGCGCGAAGCGGTAGTGGGTACCTGAGAGATTCCGGGGAGTTTGCTCCTTCGGTGTCCCACTGATCTCATGGGACTCTCCCGCTCCGGCTCGAACGGCCCGGTATCGAGTTGTGCGTGCGGTCTTGCGTGGTTGCTCGCGGCCACCGTACCTGCCGCTTCACGCGCCAGTCTACCTCGGACGGTTCACGCCACACCCGCCGAGCCGCGGCTGAAGGTGCGCAGGTGACGGGTCTGCGCGGGCAGTGCGGCCACCGCTGCCACGGGGACCTGGGTGATCTTCGGCGGACCGGCCAGCAGCGCGCACAGGTCGGCACAGCGCGTGAGCAGCACGGCGAGGTCGCGCAGGTCCTCGCCGTCGGCCGCGCGGCAGGCGCGGGCGCAGGTGGACAGCAGCCGCGCGGCCTCGCCGCACATGGCCTTCACCGACATCCGCACCATCGCGACGTCGGCGGCCATCCCGGAACACCGGTCGAGGGTGTCGGCGCACAGCCGGGACATCGACGCCGCCGCGAGCACGACCGGTCCCATCGCGACGAGCTCGCCGCCGGCGAACGCCCGCTCGCAGCGCACCCGGCACAGTTCGCAGAGGTCGGCGACCTCCTGCAGCATCGGTGACGCTTCGCTGATCGGCATGGCACCCTCCCGGACCGGGCGACCGGGCCGGTCGCCACGGTTCCGGTCTACCCACCGGGAAACGCGGGCACGGACTTCGTCACCGGAACAGGCTCAAGATCCAACCCGTCCCGGTGACGTCGTTCACCGGTGCGTCTGTCTACATCGGAGTTACGTAGGCACCCGAAATACCACCGTCCACAAGGAACTGCGAAGCCGTGATGAAGCTGGCGTCGTCGCTCGCCAGGAACGCCACCGCGGCCGCGATCTCCTCGGGCTCGGCGAACCGGCCCACCGGCACGTGGACCAGCCGCCGCGCCGCGCGTTCCGGGTCCTTCGCGAAGAGCTCCTTGAGCAGCGGCGTGTTCACCGGCCCCGGGCACAGCGCGTTCACGCGGATGTTCTCGCGCGCGAACTGCACGCCGAGCTCGCGGCTCATCGCCAGCACGCCGCCCTTGGACGCGGTGTAGGAGATCTGCGAGGTCGCCGCGCCCATCACGGCCACGAAGGACGCGGTGTTGATGATCGAGCCCTTGCCCTGCCGTTGCATGTGCGGCAGCGCGGCCTTGCAGCACAGGTACACCGAGGTCAGGTTCACCCGCTGCACGCGCTCCCACGCCTCGAAGCCGGTGGTGAGGATCGAGTCGTCCTCGGGCGGGGAGATGCCGGCGTTGTTGAACGCCACGTCGACCGAGCCGAACTGGTCCACGGCCGTCTGGAACAGGGCCTCGACCTGCTCGGGATCGGTCACGTCGGCCTGCACGAACAGGCCCCCGACCTCGTCGGCCGCGGCCTTGCCCTGTTCGGGCGTGAGGTCGCCGATCACGACCTTCGCGCCCTCGCTCGCCAGCCGCCGCGCCGACGCGAGGCCGATCCCGCTGGCCCCGCCCGTGATCACGGCGACGCGGCCCTCGAAACGCTGCACCATCTCTGCTCAATCCTCCGTGCTCAGGAAAACGTTCTTGGTCTCGGTGAAGGCCGCCGGTGCGTCGGGGCCCAGCTCGCGGCCGAGGCCCGACTGCTTGAACCCGCCGAACGGCGTCCAGTACCGCACCGACGAGTGCGAGTTCACCGAAAGGTTGCCGGCCTCCACGCCACGCGCCACGCGGAAGGCCCGGCCGACGTCGCGGGTCCAGATCGACCCGGACAGGCCGTAGTCGGTGTGGTTGGCCAGGCGGACGGCGTCGGCCTCGTCGTCGAACGGCACCACGGCCACGACCGGGCCGAAGATCTCGTCGGCGGCCAGCGGGTCGGCCAGGCCGGCCGGCGTGACGACGGTGGGCGCGAACCAGAAGCCGGGCCCCTCGGGCGCGCTGCCGCGGAAGGCGACGGGCGAAGTGTCGGTGACGTACGAGGACACCTTCGCGTGGTGCGCCGCCGAGATCAGCGGACCCATCTCCGTCTTCTCCGCACCGGGATCACCCACGACCACACCCTGCACGGCCGGCTCAAGCAGCGCCATGAACCGCTCGTGGACGCTGCGCTGCACCAGGATCAGCGAGCGCGCGCAGCAGTCCTGGCCGGCGTTGTCGAACACGCCGTAAGGTGCCGTGGCCGCCGCCTTCTCGAGGTCGGCGTCGGCGAACACGATGTTGGCGTTCTTGCCGCCGAGTTCCAGCGTCACGCGCTTCACCTGTGCCGCGCAGCCGGCCATGATCTGCCTGCCGACCTCGGTGGAGCCGGTGAACACCACCTTGCGCACCAGCGCGTGGTCCACGAACCGCTGCCCCACCACCGAACCCTTGCCCGGCAGGACCTGGAACACGTCCTCCGGGATCCCGGCCTCACGCGCCAGCTCGCCGAGGCGGATCGCGGTGAGCGGCGTGAGCTCGGCGGGCTTGAGCACCACGGTGTTGCCGGCCGCCAGCGCCGGCGCGAAACCCCAGCCCGCGATCGGCATCGGGAAGTTCCACGGCACGATCACGCCCACCACGCCGAGCGGTTCGTGGAAGGTCACGTTCACCCCGCCCGGCACCGGGATCTGCTGCCCGATCAGGCGTTCGGGCGCGGCGGAGTAGTAGTTGAGGACGTCGCGGACGTTGCCCGCTTCCCAGCGCGCGTTGCCGATGGTGTGGCCGGAGTTGGTCACCTCGAGGCGCGCGAGGTGCTCGAGGTCCGCCTCCACGGCGTCGGCGAAGCGGCGAAGCAGCCGCGCGCGGTCGCCCGGGGCGACGGCGCGCCACTTCCCGAACGCGGCGTGCGCGCGGGTGATCGCCGCGTCGGTCTCTTCGGCGCTCGTCAGCGCGACCGACCGCACCACCTCCTCGGTGGCGGGGTTGATCACGTCGAACGTGCTGGTCACTGGCACTCCTTGGTTGCTGGGCCGGTTGCTTCGGCCAGGGCCGCTTCGACGAGGGCCCGGAACAGGCGGACGTCCTCGGTGTCCTGCTCGGGATGCCACTGCACACCGAGCACGAACTCGGCGCCGGGCACCTCGGCCGCCTCGACGGTGCCGTCGGCCGCGTGCCCGGACGCGACCAACCCTTCGCCGAGCCGGTCGATCGCCTGGTGGTGGTAGCAGTGGCCCTTCGCCTCCGGGCCGAGCAGCGCGGCGGCGCGCGTGCCGTCGACGAGGGTGATGCTGCTGGTGCCGAACGTCGCGGGCGCGGGCTGGTGCGCGGTGTCGCCGAGGGTTTCGGGCAGGTGCTGCGCGAGCGTGCCGCCCAGCGCCACGCTGATCACCTGCAGGCCGCGGCACACGCCGAGCACGGGTTTGCCGGCCGCACGGGCCGCCGCGAACAGGCCGAACTCGAACGCGTCACGGTCCGGGCGCACGTAGGTGGCCGGGTGCGGTTCGGCGCCGTAGCGATGCGGTTCGACGTCGGCGCCGCCGGTGAGCACGAGCCCGTCGATGCGGTCCACGAGCGTTTCGTACGCGTCGGTGAGCGGCGGCAGCAGCACCGGGATCCCGCCGGCGGCGAGCACGCAGTCGGCGTACACGCGGTGCAGCAGCGTGGCTTCGGTGTCCCAGGCGAGGAACTTGGCCTGCTCGACGTAGGTGGTCAGGCCGATGACAGGTTTTCGAGGTAGGTACTCAGAGGCGTTCGAAGCCACGGACGAGCTCCCAATCGGTCACGGCCTTCTCGAACGCCTCCCGTTCGATCCGGGCGGCGTTGAGGTAGTGGTCCACCACATCGTCGCCGAACGCCTCGCGCGCGATGCGGCTGCCCGCCAGCACGTCCGCGGCCTCACCGAGCGTGGTCGGCACGGTGGGCTTGTCGGAGGCGTACGCGTTGCCCGTGAACTCGGGTTCCAGCGGCAGCTCGTGCTCCACGCCGTGCAGGCCGCCGGCGATCAGCGCGGCCACGGCGAGGTAGGGGTTCACGTCCCCGCCCGGCACGCGGTTCTCGAACCGCAGCGAATCGCCGTGGCCCACCACGCGCAGCGCGCACGTGCGGTTGTCGGTGCCCCAGGCGACGGCCGTCGGCGCGAAGCTGCCGCGCACGAACCGCTTGTAGGAGTTGATGTTCGGCGCGAAGAAGTAGGTCAGCTCGCGCAGCGCGGCCAGCTGTCCGGCGAGGAAGTGCTGCATCAGCTTCGAGAAGCCATGCTCGCCGTCGCCCGGCAGCACGGCCTGGCCGTCGGTGCCGCGCAGGCTGAGGTGGATGTGGCAGGAGTTGCCCTCGCGTTCGTTGTACTTCGCCATGAACGTGAGGCTCTTGCCCTCCTGCGCGGCGATCTCCTTGGCGCCGTTCTTGTAGACGCTGTGGTTGTCGCACGTGGTCAGCGCCTCGGCGAAGCGGAAGGCGATCTCCTGCTGGCCGGGGTTGCACTCGCCCTTGGCCGACTCCGGGTACAGCCCGGCGCCGGCCATCTCGTTGCGGATGCGGCGCAGCAGCGGCTCGACGCGCGCGGTGCCGAGCATCGAGTAGTCCACGTTGTACTGGTTGGCGGGCTTGAGGCCGTGGTAGCGCTTGTCCCAGGCGGCTTCGTAGCTGTCGTCGAACACGATGAACTCGAGTTCGGTGCCCACGAAGGCCTGCAGGTTCGCCTCGGCCAGCCGGTCGAGCTGCCGGCGCAGCACCTGCCGCGGCGACACCGCGACGGGCCCGCCACCGTCCACGCGCTCGACGTCGGCGAGCACCAGCGCGGTGCCCTCCTGCCACGGGACGCGGCGAAGCGTCGAGAAGTCGGGGCGCAGCACGAAGTCGCCGTAGCCCGCGTCCCAGCTCGAGATCGCGTAACCGTCCACGGTGTTCATGTCGACGTCCACGGCGAGCAGGTAGTTGCACGCCTCGGTGGCGTGGCCGACGACCTCCTCGAGGAAGTACTCGGCCGAGCAGCGTTTGCCCTGGAGGCGGCCCTGCATGTCGGTGATCGCGACCAGCACCGTGTCGATCGAGCCCGCCGCCACCTGCTCCCGGAGCGCGTCGAGCGTGAGCAACCCTCGCCTGCCAGCCATCGCACCGTCCCAAAGGTTTGGGTGGGATCCTTTGCGGGTTCTTCCTACCGGCCGCTGGTCGCGGGGTCAATCCGGCCAAAGGTATTTACTTGGCCCATTGCGTAAGGGTCGCGTATGTCCGGCTTGCCCGGCTGAGAAGAATCTGTGAATCGTGGGGGTCCGGGACCAAACTCGGTGCCCCGGGCGTTGGACGGGACAAGAGAGGTGAGAGGGATGACAGAAGCATTCACGCAGTCCACGATCGGCCAACCGCAGGCGCGGCCGCAGTTCCCGACCATGCCCACGGGCTGGCCGATCGGCTCCTACGAGTCCTACGAGCAGGCACAGAAGGCGGTCGACCACCTCGCGGGCACCGACTTCCCCATCGGCGACGTCACCATCGTCGGCATCCAGCCGATGCTCGTCGAGCGCGTCGCGGGCCGCATGAGCTGGAGCAAGGTCCTCAGCAGCGCCGCCATGTCGGGCGCGGTGTTCGGTCTGTTCCTGGGGCTGGTGCTGAGCCTGCTCAACCCGGCCGCGGGTCTGCTGTCCATCGTCATCGGCCTCGTCGCAGGCATCGCCTTCAACCTGCTGTTCGGCGCCCTGGGCTACGCAGCGAACCGCAACAAGCGCGGCTTCGTCTCGCAGAGCCAGCTCGTCGCCCAGCGCTACGACGTCCTGTCGCAGCCCCGCAACGCCGAAAAGGGCCGCGCGCTCCTCGCGGACCTGGCCGCGCGCTCGGCCTTCGGCCACTAACGTAATTGCCCGAAGCTCGGGCGCCTGGGTCTTGAACCCGGGCGCCCGAGTTTTTTTGGGTCTTGAACCCGGGCGCCTGAATCTGTGACATGGCGTCGGCTCCGCCGACGCGTGCGAGATCGCCTTCAAGCTCTCGCGGTGTGGTCGAGTCAGGCCGGCGCCATGTCCGTCTGACTCCTGCATTGGCGGCGCCACTCGAGTGCTTCTCGCGCAGGTCACCCACAAGACGGAACCGGGGGAGCAGCCCCGACCTCTGCTCCCCCGGCCCCTCGCACGCTCTACCTGGTAGGCGGAGCAGGACTGGTCGGCGAAGTCGGCTTCGCCGGTGCCGAAGAACTCGGCTTACCGGGCGCACTCGAAGCGCTCGACGGCGCGGAACTCACCGGCGGCTTGGGGATCGCCGCGGCGAACGGCACGCCGGTGGCCTCGTGGCAGTACCCGAGGTAGCCGTTGTACCCGTCCCGGTTCCCGTTCGCGTCCTGCACGCCCTGCACGAGCTGCGGCCGCGGGAAGCGGTTGTCCGCGCCGATCTTGGAGCGCGTGCCGGTGTCGGCCTCGCAGCCGTAGCGGGTCACGGTGAGCGGGCGGCCCTGGTCGTCGTAGAGGTACACGTCGGTGAGCGGCTTGCCGGAAGCGTCGAAGGCGTACACGTTGTCCACGTCTTGATCGCCGTAGCGCAGCTGCTGGTTGCCGTAGTTGTCCGTGGACGGCGAGGAGTACGACGTGGTGTCCGGGTAGTACGTGCGGTGCGTGATCAGGTCGATCGTCGCGCCGAAGCCACCGAACGCCCCGCCGATCACGAACGCCGACACCGGCACCGCGATCCACAGCAGACGCCGGTCGCCGGCCACCTTCGGGCCGGCCCAGACCACGGCCGCGGCGGCCGCGACGAGGAACGGCAGCAGCAGCACCGCGTACGAGTGCCGCACCATCAGCAGCAGCCCGAACGCGACCAGCGCCAGCGCGCACGCCACCCACCACGCCGGCTTCAGCGAACGCAGGTACCCGATCGCCTTGTCCCCCTCGCGCTTCTCGCGCCACGACCGCACCGACTCGCGCGTCCGCACCACCTCGGGCAGCTCCAGCACGGCCGAAACCCCGGCGTTGAAGAGGAAAATCAGGCTCAGCGCGAAAACCGGTGCCAGCAGCAGCAGGCCCAGCAGCCGGTCCGGGTCGAGGCTCACCGCCGCCGCGAACGCGAACAGCCCGAGCCCCAAGGCGCAGAACACCAAGCCCCACAAGGCGAACCGCGGGGCGAACAGCCGTGGTTCCTTCGGCGGTGCGAGCACGGTCGTGGCCGCTTCGGCGTTCGCGGGCGCCGGCGGATAACCACCGGACGTCCGCAGCTCGGCCGCGTAGCTCTCCGGCGACCCGAGCCGTTCGATGAGCTGCTCGACGCGCGCGTCGGCCCCCAGCTCGGTCTCCATCTCGGCCAGGTGCGGCCGGACGTCCTCCAGGATCTCTTCGATCTCCCCCGCCGGCAGATCGGCGAGCGCGGTGCGGACCCTTGCCAGGTACACCCGCACCGCGGTGGGCTTCTCCGTACTCATGCTGCTTCTCCCAGTAGACCGTTCATGGTCGACGCGAAGCTCGACCACGTCTTCCCCGACTCCTGAAGCCGCGCTCGACCCGGCTCGTTCAGGCTGTAGTACTTGCGGTGCGGCCCTTCTTCGCTCGGCACGACGTACGACGTCAGCAGCCCGGCCTTGTACAGCCGGCGCAACGTGCCGTAGACGGAAGCGTCCCCCACTTCCTCCAGGCCGGCGACGCGAAGTCTTCGGAGCACGTCGTAGCCGTACCCGTCGTCCTCGCGCAGCACGGCCAGCACCGCCAGGTCCAGCACTCCCTTGAGCAACTGACTGATCTCCACGGCACCCTCCAGTCTTGCGTTTAGAACGGTACCACGCATTACGCAGTAGTGTGCACGGCGGACGGCCATTCGGTCCAAGCGGCGCGGCGCCGGACGTGACGAGCACGTCCGGCGCCGCGTCCGGAAGATCAGCCGAAGAACGCCACGAGCTCCCGGACGAGGTCACCCGGGCGCTCTTCGGCGAGGTAGTGCCCGGCGCCCGCGAACTCCACGAACCGCACGTCAGCCGCCTTGCCCTCCAGGAGCGCAGGCACGAACGGGTAGTAGATGCCGCCGAGCCCGAGCACCGGCATCTCCAGCACCGGATAACCCCGTGCGTCGGCGATGTCCTGCCCGAACGCCTGGTACCAGCCGTTCGACGCGCGGATCGCCTCGGGCGTGTCGTACGCGGCGGCGTAGTGCGCGCGGGCTTCTTCGCCGATGGCCTCGGGAGCGGTCGCCTGGTACTCGATCAACCAGTCGACGAGCACGCGGAACCGTCCTTCGAGAAGCCGCTCGGGCAACCCGTCGAGCTGGTTGAACGCGAACCACCAGGGCGCGTCGGGCCGACCGTCCTGCGGGAGCATCCGCAGGTCGTAGAACGCCTCGGCGGGATGTCCGACCTCCCAGAGCGCGACCTTCCGCGTCGCCTCCGGATGGTTCGCGGCGAAGCTGTAGGCCACCATCGACCCGATGTCCTCGCCGGCGACGAACACCTCGTCGTACCCCAGGGACCGCACCAGTTCGAAGACGTCTCGCGCCATCGTCTTCTTGTCGTAGCCACCCGACGGCTTGTCCGACTCCCCCATCCCGCGCAGATCCACGGCGATCACGCGGTAGCGGCGCGCCAGCAGCGGCAGCACCTCGCGGAACTGGTACCAGGTCCGCGGCCACCCCGGCAGCAGCACCAGCGGCTCGCCCGCACCGCCGGCGACGTAGTGCAGCCGGATGCCGTTGACGTCGGCGAACCCGCTCTCGAAACCGTCGATCACCATGAACCCCACCTCGATGTTGAATGATCATTCTCAAACGGGAGGCTACCTGGTTTGAGAATGCCCGTTCAATTACGGCTAGGCTGCCCGAATGGCCCGCCCCCGCACCTTCGACGAGCACGAGGTCGTCGACCGCGCCATGGAACTGTTCTGGACGCGCGGCTACGAAACGACCTCGGTCGCCGACCTCACCGCCGAGCTCGGCGTGCACCCGGGCTCGCTGTACCGCACGTTCGGCGACAAACACGCGCTGTTCATGAAGGCCCTCGCCCACTACCGCGACACGCGGGCCCGCGGCCTCGCTCCAGGACTGGTGGCCGGAGGTCCGGTGCTGCCGCGGATCCGCGCGGTGCTGCTCGGGTGGATCGAGCTGGCCGTGGAACAGGACTCGCCGCGCGGCTGCCTGATCGCCAACACCGCCGGCGAGCTTCTCCCGCGCGACGACGAGGTCGCGTCGAGCGTGCGCGAGATCCTCGCGGTGGTCGAAGACGGCTTCCTGCAAGGCTTGCACGCCGCGGATCGCCAGGGCGAGCTCGCGCCCGGCCTCGACCTGCCGGCGTCCGCGGCCCTGCTCACGATGCTGCTGGAAGGGCTGCAAGTGCTGGTGAAAGCCGACCCCGATCCGGGCCGTTTCGTCGCGGCGATCGACGCCGCGCTCGCGCCGATGACCCCCGAGCCACCGGCGACGCGCCGCTGATCAGACCGAAACGCCCAGCTCACGCCGGGTTTCGCCACGCACGTCGGCGACCAGCGCCGAGCGCCGCCACGCGCGGGTGACCTCGACGAGCCACGCGGCTTCGGCGCTCACGTCGGCGGCCACCGACCGGCCGACGGGCTCGTCGGCGTCGTCGGGCTGGAACCGGTGGCCGGCTTCGCGCGCGACGAGGGCCGCGGCGAGCGTGGCGGCATCGACGGTCGCGGCGACCCACCGCGTCGGCACACCTTCGCGCCGGGCGCGATCCACCACCTGCGCCGGCAGGTCCGGGTCGAAGTACGGCCGCAGCGCCAGGTGCCCGTCGCAGATCTCGATCACGCGCCGGTAGAGCGCGAACTCGGCGCCGCGCCCCAGCCCCCGCGCCGGATCCAGGGCGATGCCGGGCACGGCGTCGCGCAGCACCGTCCACAGTGGCTCGATGCGGCGGTAGTCGCGGAACGCGCGCAGCCACCGCCACGGTGCGGCCAGCGACGGCCCCCACACCGACAACGTCGACCCCGCCACCGCGAGCACCACACACGCGGCCCCGAGCACCACGGCCGGCAGGTCCTCCGTCGCCTCGACGCCGCCGGTCGCGATGAGCGAGGCGACGTCGTCGAGGTCCCACAGCGTCCACGCCACACCGGCCACCGCGCCGGCGAAGATCAGCCACAACCCGGTGCGCAGCGAGCCCGCGCGGGCGCGCGCTGCGAAGCGCGCGAAGAACACGGCGACCAGCACGAGGCTGAGCACGCCGTACACGACGAACACCAGCTCATACGCGACCAGGAACGGTCGCCGATCAGCGGCGACCACCGTCTCGTCCCCCGCGCGATCCGGCCCCGCCAGCGTGAACAGCACGATCTCGACGGCGATCACCGCCCACGACAGCACCGCGTGCCAGCCGAGCCGCGCGTCGGCGCCGAAGCGCATCGAGCGCGTGAACGCGACCGTGAACCCGATCGCGCCGAACTTGGCGAGGTCGCCGGCCAGCGGCGCGTACTCGGCGTACCAGGTCTGGTGGCCGGCGAGCGCGTCCATCGCCGGCATGCCGTCGGAGATGCCGAGCGCGATGCAGATGCCGAAGCCGGCGAGGAACCACAGCGTGCGCGCGGGCTGGTCCCGGCCCGCTTCCAGGAGCTTCCCGCCGAAGCCGGCGAACCCGAGCACACAGGCCAGGTACGCCAGCGTTTCGATCACGGGTTCCGGCGGCGCGAGCGGCCGCCGAACATGTCGTCCATGCGGGCCATGCCGCTGTCGCCGCTGTCCGCCGAGGGCCGCGGCGCCTGCACTTTCGCCACGCGCTGCGCGAGCAGCGACGCCACGAGCTCGGCCTCCTGCTCCTCCACCGCCGAATACGTGGTGCGGCCCAGCACCCGGCGCACCAGCTCGGGCGAGAGGTTCGGCATCAACGCGCGGCTCACGGCCGTGTCGATGGCCGCGCCCTCGGCGCCGGCGTCGGAGCCGACGTGACCGCACAGCAGGTGACCCACCTCGTGCAGCAGGATGTGGCGGCGGTGCAGGGCCGTGGTGTTGGTGGGGTACAGGATGTAGTCGGCTCGCGCCGTGCTCATCAGCAGGCCGCACGGCCCTTCGGACGGCGCGTTCACCGGCATCAGCTCGATGGGCCGGCCGCGGCCGGCGGCGATGCCGGCCACGAACTCGTCGGCGTCGAAGGGCTCGGGCAGCGCCGGCGCCTCGGCCAGGCGACGGCACCGTCGCCAGAGCTCGCGCTGCCGGTCCGCCACCACTCAGTCCTCCTTTTTCACGCCGCTGCGCGCGGCCTCCCTCCGGGCGATCGCGTCGATCATGTCGCTGATCGTGTCGAGCCCGTCGGCCGAGAGCGTGATCGCGCGAAGGGCCACGTCACGCACCCCGGCGTCCCGCAGGGCACCCAGCAGCGCCAGCTCTTCGGCGATCTTCACGCTCTGTTCGTCGTCGAAGAAGTATGCCGGAGGAACGCCGAAAAACTGCGCGAGCGCCTCGAGGTGACGCTTCGTGGGGTTGTCACGACGCCCGGTGCGCAGTTGCCAGAGGTAAGTGGTGGAGAAGCTTTCGCCGGTGGCCTCGCGGCACGCGCGGGCCACGTCCTCGTGGCTGTACTGCTCGCGGTCGGGCCGGCGCACGACGTGGAAAAGCTGGTCGATCTTGTCGGCCAGCGACGATCTGTCCGGCTCCGTCATGCTGCTCCTCTTCCGCCGCGTTCATCCTAGTTGATCGCCGCAGCAGGCGCATCAACGCAAGCTGCGGGGCCGCGGCTGGCACTTCGGGCAGGAGTAGGACGAGCGGTTCATGAACGGTTCCCGCCGGATCGCCGTTCCGCACCGGCGGCACGGTAGCCCTTCCTGGCCGTACGCGTCGAGCGAACGCGAAAAGTACCCGGATTGCCCGTTCACGTTGACGTACAAGGCATCGAACGACGTACCGCCCACCGCGAGCGCCTCCCCCATCACTTCCTGGGCGGCGACGAGCAACGCGCTCCCCTGCGCGTTCGTGAGCTTGTCGGTGGGGCGCGTGCCGTGCAATTTGGTGCGCCACAAGGCTTCGTCGGCGTAGATGTTGCCGACGCCGGACACCAGGGTCTGGTCCAGCAGCGCCCGCTTCACCTCGGTGCGCCGCGACCGCAACGCCTTCACCGCGGCGGCGGGGTCGAACTTCGCGTCCATCGGGTCCCGCGCGATGTGCGCGATGGTGGCGGGCAGCAGGTCGCCCTCGACCTCGGCGAGGTCGTCGAGCGCCAGGCCACCGAACGTGCGCTGGTCCACGAACCGCAGCTCGGGCCCGTCGTCGTCGAACCGCACCCGCACGCGCAGGTGTTTCTCGTCGGGCGCGCCCTCGTCCTCGACCAGCATCTGACCGCTCATGCCGAGGTGCGCGAGCACCGCCTCACCGTGCGACAGCTCCAGCCACAGGTACTTGCCGCGTCGGCGTGCGGCTTCGATCACGACTCCGGCGAGGCGACCGGTGAAGTCCTCGGCGCCGAGCGCGTGGCGGCGGATCGCGCGCGGGTGCAGGACCTCGACTTTGCTCACGGTGCGGCCGGCCACGTGGGCCGCAAGGCCGGCACGCACGACCTCGACCTCGGGAAGTTCGGGCATGACGTCCATTCTGCCCGCCCGGTACGACAATTCCGGCCGGGTGGGGCGTCGGCCTTCGGTCTGGGTCGTGTTCTCCCGAAGCCGACCCACGGTTCGGGGGTCGACGAATTCAGCACTCGGACACGACGGAACCACTGAGGTCGAACTCGCCACCCGGGGGCCGGTCAGCTCCCGAAACCCCGGAAACTACTTCCCGGAAGCGGAATCCCCGGCCGTGTCGCCGGCTTTCGCCGAGCCGTCGGACCCGTCGCCGAGCTCTTCGGACAGCGAACGCCACGCCGTTTCGGCGGCCTTCTGCTCGGCTTCCTTCTTCGTGGTGCCGGCACCGGTGCCCAGCGCACGGCCCGCGACGAGCACCGTGGCGGTGAACTCCTTGCGGTGGTCCGGACCGGTGTCCTCCACGCGGTACTCGGGCACGCCGAGACCGGAGGAAGCCGTGAGCTCCTGCAGGCTGGTCTTCCAGTCGAGGCCGGCCCCGCGCAGGGGCGCCTCGGCCAGCAGGCCGTCGAAGAGGTGGTGCACGAGCTTGCGCGCGACCTCGATGCCGTGGGCCAGGTACGTGGCACCGATCACGGCTTCGAGACCGTCGGCGAGGATGCTCGCCTTGTCCCGGCCGCCGGTGAGCTCTTCGCCCTTGCCCAGCAACAGGTGTGCCCCGAGGCCGCCTTCGCCCAGCCCTCGTGCGACGCCGGCCAGCGCGTGCATGTTGACGACGCTGGCGCGCAGCTTCGCGAGCTGACCTTCGGGCAGGTCGGGGTGTGTGGTGTACAGGTGGTCCGTGACGACCAGGCCGAGCACCGCGTCGCCGAGGAACTCCAGCCGCTCATTGGGCGGGAGCCCACCGTTCTCGTACGCGTACGAGCGGTGGGTCAGCGAAAGCCGAAGGAGCTCGGGGTCGAATTCGACCCCGAGCGCCTCGAGCAGTGTTGTGGGATCGGCCGCGGGTCCCCCGGCGGACTTACCCCCCATGGTCGGCTGCCCGATCAGGCGGGCTCGACGACCTGGCGGCCGTTGTGCTGGCCGCACGTCGGGCACGCGATGTGCTGGAGCTTCGGCTGGCGGCAGGCGCGGTTGGAGCAGGGCACCAGCTGAACCGGAGCCGCCTTCCACTGGCTGCGGCGCGCGCGCGTGTTGGATCGCGACATCTTCCGCTTCGGGACGGCCACGAGTAGATCTCCTTACACCTGTCTGCCCGCGTTCACGAGCCGAACTGACTTATCTCCTGGATCGAGCTGGACGCTCGTCAGGCTTGCTCTCCGGAGCCGTGCGCAGGCTTTTCGCCCGCGTTCTCGTCGAATCGCTCGACCAGCGCGGCCCACCGAGGGTCTATCTTCTCATGCCCGTGTCCGGGCTCGAGATCGGCCCACTTGACGCCGCATTCGGTGCAGAGTCCGGCGCAGTCTTCCTCGCACAGCGGCACGAGGGGAAGTGCCAGGACCACGGCGTCGCGGACGATCGGTTCGAGGTCGATCCGGTCGTCGATCAACCGGGGGATCTCGTCCTCGTCGGTGGTCTCCTCCGTGGCGGAGCCGGGGTAGGCGAACAGCTCGGTGAGGTCGACCTCCACCTCCTCGGTGAGGGGGTCGAGGCAGCGCGAGCACGTGCCGGTGGCGGTGGCGCTGGCCGTGCCGCTGACCAGCACGCCCTCGACCACGGATTCGAGGAGCAGGTCGAGCTCGAGCGTGGAGCCGGCTTCGAGGGAGATCACGTCGGGCACGCCGAGGGCGGCCTCGAGCGGCACGCTGCGGCGCACCTCACGGCTCAGGCCGGCGTGGCGGCCGAGCTCACGGGTGTCGACGACCCACGGGCTCTTGTCGTCGAGCTGCGCGGGGCGGGCGTTCTGGGCGGGGTTCTCTGACATCGCTCACCAGGGTACGCAGGGTGCGCCACTGGTTTCGCGCTGGTGCCGAGCGTCACTTCCGGCGGCGGCGTTCCCGGGGGCCGCCACCGCCGTCGGGCGAAGGAATCGCCAGGTCAGACCTGGTAGTCGTACAGCGTCGGCCGTCCGCCGCCGCTGCCGCCGAGGTTCACCGGCGAACGGAGGTGGTTGCGGCCCGAGTCGACGGTGCGCAGCGTCGTCGCCAGCAGCTCGGAGAACTCGGCGAGCTTGCCGTCCACGTACGCGTCGCAGTCGGCGCGCTGGCGGTCGGCCTCGGCGTGGGCCTCGTCCACGATGCGGGCCGATTCGGCGTGCGCGGCCTGGACCACCTCGGTCTGCGACACGAGCCGGGTCTGCTCGGCGCGGGCGTCCTCGATGGCGCGCTCGTAGGCGTCGCGGCCGGCCTGGATCATGCGCTCGGACTCGGCGCGGGACCGGTCGGTGAGGTTCTGGTACTCGGCCTGCCCGGCGGCCACCATGCGCTCGGCCTCGTTGTGGGCGTCACCCATCATCTGCTCGGCGCGGGCGCGCGCGTCGGCGAGGATCCGCTCGGCCTCCGACGCGGCGTCGGACACCGTGCGCTCGGCCTCTTCGTTGGCGCCGGCCACCGTCTCGCCGGCTTCCTTGCGGGCGGCGTGCAGCAGGTCGTCGCGCTTGTCGAGCACGTCCTGGGCGTCGTCGACCTCGCCGGGCAGCGCGTCGCGGACGTCGTCGAGCAGCTCGAGGACGTCACCGCGCGGCACGACGCAGCTGGACGTCATGGGCACCCCACGGGCCTCTTCGACGATCGTGACGAGCTCGTCGAGTGCCTCGAAAACCCGGTACACGGCCACTCCCTCAAGCAGTAATCCCCGTTCGCTACCGATCAGTCTGCCCGCTCCTCAGCCTGAACCGGTGAACGCGCGCCGGACTGGGCGTGTCCTCTTGCGAACGGCTCATGACGCAGCGTGCCGCCCCACCCTTCGCGAGGTGGGGCGGCACGGGTGCGTGGGTCGGTCAGGAGTTGAGGTCGATCGCCTTGAACGTGGCGTAACGGTCCGGCGTGTAGGCCAGCTCGCCACCCTTGCCCGTGATCACGCGGTCGTTCGTGCCCACCGGGAACAGCTGGTAGTAGCCCGCCGCACAGGCCGGCAGCACGCCCTCGCGGTTCTCGTAGGTCTGGCCGCTCGCACCGCTGCGCACCTGGTTCACGACCGACTTCGCGGCCGAGGACAGGGTGGAGTAGCCGATCTTCGCCAGGCCCGAGAGGTTGCCGCAGGAGCCGGTGTTGCCGCCGCCGCCACCGTTCACGTCGATGACCTTGAAGGTCTCGTAGTGGTCACCGGTGTAGAAGAACTCGCCGCCCTGGCCGGTGATGATCCGGCGCGTGCCGCGGTTGCTCGCGCCCGGCGTGGGCACGGTGTACTCGTGGTAGTAGCTCGAAGCACACGACGGCAGAATGCCTTCGCGATTGTCGAAGACGACGCCGTCGTTCTTCGGGTACGGGAAGGGCCCACCCTTCTTGATCAGGTTGTAGGTCGTCGTCGCCTCCGCGGGCAGCGAAGACAGCGACGTGTGCGAAAAGCCCGACAGGTTGCCGCAGGAGTTCTGCAACACGGACGCCGGCGCCGCCGGGCTGACGGGCGCCGCGACCGCGGCGGTGCCGAACCCGAGGAAACCGACCAGCAGGGCGAACAGGACGGTCGCTAAGCGCGAACGGTGGTTGGCCATTTTCGGACCGTAACCCGATGGGGTGGTCGCCAGGCTGCCGCCAAGTGAACAGCTTCGCGCGTCGACCGAAGTCCCGACGATGGTCGCAACCCGTTCGGGCGAATGTGCTCGGTGGAGGTGCGAAACGGCTCGGGGTTTGTTGGGGACGGAACGGATGTTGTTCGCAAAGGGACAAGTCTTGTTCGGGTGCGCGCCTGAGCGGGTTCGGGCTGTGCCGCCTTCACCCGAGACGACCGTTCACGACGACTGTTCGCGCCCGCTGCTCACGACGGCTGCGCGTGCCCGCTGTTGATGACCGCACAGCCGCCGTTGGGAAACTCGCGGCCCCTGTTCGAGCACTCACAGCCCATGCTCATGACCGCCGCCCCTGACGGCGCAGCCACTGTTCGGAAACTCGCATCCGCTGTTAGGGCGCTCACAGTCCTTGTTCATGCCCCCAGCCGCCGCGTTGCGGAACTCGCAGTCGTTCCGGAGCGCGCAGCCGCCGTCCGAGAACTCGCAACCCGTGCTCATAACCCCGCAGCCGCCGATCCGAAACTCGCAGCCGGTGTTCATGGCCCCACTGCCGCCGTTCGAACACTCACGGCCCTTGTTGATGACCGCGCAGCCGCGGTTCGAGCAGGCACCGCCCATTGTTCACAACCCCACGGCCACCGCGCTGAATCTCGCATCCGCTGTTCATGACCCCGCCGCCGCTGTTCGGGAACTCGCGGCCTGTGGTCATGACCGCGCAGCCGCTGTTCGGACGCTCACAGCCCTTGTTCCTGGCCCCACAGCCACCGTTCGGAACTCGCATCCGCTGTTCATGACCCGGCAGCCGCTGTTCGGGAACTCACGCCCGGTGTTCATGACCGCGCAGCCACCGTTCGGGCGCTCACAGTCCTTGTTCGAAACCCCGCAGCCGATGTTCGGTAACTCGCAGTCCTCGTTCGCGGATGCGCAGCCCGGTTCCCAGATGCACGGCCCGGTTCGCGGATGCGCAGCGGGTGTTCGTGGATGCGCGGTCGTTGTTCGGAATCTCGCAGCCCGTGTTCGTAGCCGGCCACCTCGAGCGCGCTTGTCCGCAACTTCACCGATCATGATCAAGTCCGAACACCCCATGTTCGAACTCCACCGGCCCGTGGTCGAGCGCTCACAAGCGCCGTCCGAGGACTCACACCCGTGGTCAAACCTGGTCGAAACCGAGCAACCCCGGTTCAGAACCGAGCAACCACTGTTCGAACTCCAGCACCCGCACCTGACAGCGACCACCGCATGTCCGGAACCGACCACCAGCTGATCAACCCCGAACACCCCGTGTCCGCACCCGAACTCAATCCTGGTGCGGATACACCTTCTTCAACCGCTCGAACACCACCTGCGGCACCAGCCGCTCGACGTCGCCACCCAGCGCGGCGACCTCCTTCACCAGCGAGCTGGACACGAAGCCGTACGCCGGGTTGTTGGCCATCAGCAGCGTCTCGAGCCCGGTGAGCTCGCGGTTCATCTGCGCCATCTGCAGCTCGTAGTCGAAGTCGCTGACCGAGCGCAGACCCTTGGCGACGGCCGCGATGTCGTTCTCACGGCAGTAGTCCACGAGCAGGCCCTGCCACGAGTCCACGCGCACGTTCGGGAGCTTCGCGGTGATCTCGCGCAGCATCTCCAGCCGTTCCTCGAGGCTGAAGAGGCCTTTCTTGCTCTTGTTCACCCCCACCGCGACCACGACCTCGTCGAAGAGGAAAGAGGCCCGTTCGATGATGTCGAGGTGTCCGTTGGTGGCCGGATCGTAGGAACCGGGACAGACCGCACGCCGCATGGGCGGACGCTACCAAGCCGCGACGCTGCGCGCGCACCTCGTGACGGTTGCGTCACACCTGTGATCGTCGCGCGTACTCTGCCCAGTGCAGGGCGGTGTCGCCGTACTTCTTGTCCCTCGTCGGAGTGAAGCCGGCAGGCCAGTCGGGCGCACCGTCCCGGGCCGCACGTTCGATTACCACCAACGCACCGTCGGCCAGCCAGCCGCCCGCGTCGAGCGCGGCCAGCACGGCTCCCAAAGCGGCAGCGTCCACGGCGTAGGGCGGGTCGGCCAGGACCACGTCGAACTCGGCGGGCGCGGGCGCCCCGACCACGGCCTCGACGGGCGCCGCGCGGACCGTTCCACCCAGGCCCAGGGCGCCGACGTTGCCGCGCAGCACGTCGGCCGCGCGGCGGTCGGCCTCCACGAACCACGCGTCGGCCGCGCCGCGCGAGAGGGCTTCGAGGCCGAGCGCGCCGGAGCCGGCGTAGAGGTCGAGCACGCGGGTGCCGTCGAGCTCACCGGCCACTTCCAGCGCGTTGAACAAGGCTTCACGCACGCGTTCGGACGTCGGACGGGTCCCTTGGGGCGGTACCTTGAGCCGCCGGCCGCCCGCCTTCCCCGCCACGATCCTCGTCACCCCGCCATCTTCGCCGAACGCCGGAGTGTGGCGTTGGGCAGGACTTGCTGAACCTCGCGCGCGCGGGCGCGTACAGTCGTTCTTCGCCCTCGTGAGGCATCGAGTCGTTTAGGAGCGTTGCGTGTCGGAACCCCGGGTGAGACGGGCGGAGATCGCCGTCGAGCAGGCCCACGTGGATCGGGTCTACACCCGGCTCGCCGAGCTGCGGGTACAGGCCGAGGCGATGCGCACCAAGGGCTACGAGCTGGGCCAAGGCGCACAGCGCGAGGCAATTTTCGAACAGGCCTCGATGCTGTTCGAACGCGACATGATGGTCTTCCACGCCAACCAGACCCTGCAGACGCTCGACGCCGAGTACGAGGGCCTCGTGTTCGGCCGGCTCGACCACCTCGACCGCGAGCACATCTACGTGGGCCGCCTCGGCATCCGCGACAACGAGTTCGACAACCTCGTCACCGACTGGCGCGCGCCCGCCGCCGCCGCGTTCTACCAGGCCACGGCGGAAGAGCCGATGGACGTGGTGCGCCGCCGCGTGATCCGCTGCTCCGGGCAGACCGTGCTCGACGTCGACGACGACGTGCTGATCCCCGACGCCGTGCCCGAGGAGATGCAGGTGGTCGGCGAGGGCGCGCTGATGGCCGCGCTCGGCCGTTCGCGCGGCGAGAAGATGCGCGACATCGTCGCCACGATCCAGAAGGAACAGGACGAGGTGATCCGCGCGCCCTGGCGCGGCGTCACCGAGATCACCGGCGGGCCGGGCACCGGCAAGACGGCCGTCGCCCTCCACCGCGCCGCGTACCTGCTCTACCGCCACCGCCGTCAGCTGGGTGGCGCCGGCGTGCTGGTGATCGGGCCGTCCGGGGTGTTCACCACGTACATCTCGCGGGTGTTGCCGTCGATGGGCGAGACGAACGTGGAGCTGCGCGCGCTCGGCGAGGTGCTCGACGGTCTCGCCGCCACGCGCCAGGACAGCTCGGAACTGGCCGCGATCAAGGGTTCGCTGCGGATGCGGAAGGTACTGCTGCGCGCGCTGCGCGACACCCCGCCCGAAGCTCCGCAGGAAATGCGCATCGTCTACCGCGGCGAAGTGCTCAAACTCACGGCGCGCGAGCTGGAGAAGGTGCGCCGCAAGGCCCACACGCAGGGCGCGCCGCCGAACCGCGCGCGCGTGCGCACGGCCGAGCTGCTGCTCGGCGCGCTCGCGGACAAGGCCGAGGAGTACGCGAAGGCCGACGGCAAGCCGTTCGACCGCCCCGAGCTGATCACCGAGCTCGGCGAGCGCATCGAGTTCCACCGCTTCCTCGTGGAGTGGTGGCCCGTGCTGTACCCGGCGCAGATCCTCAAGTGGCTCGGCGACGAGAAGCGCCTCGCCGCGGCGTCGAAGGGCGTGCTCAACCGCCACGAGATCACCGTGCTCGCCGCCGATTTCGCCGACCGTTCGCGCGGCTGGTCCGTGGCCGACGTCGCGCTGCTCGACGAGCTGCGCGTGCTCGTCGGCCCCGAACCCAAACGCCGCCGTCGCCAGACCGTCCTCGAGGCCGAGCCCGAACGCGGCAGCTCCGGCGGCGGCACCCACCGCCCCGAGCACTACGACGAGTACTCCCACGTCGTCGTCGACGAGTCCCAGGACCTCTCCCCCATGCAGTGGCGCATGGTCGGGCGCCGCGGCAAGTACGCGAGCTGGACCGTCGTCGGCGACCCGGTGCAGAGCTCCTGGCCCGACCCCGACGAGGCCGCCGCCGCGCGCGACCAGGCCTTCGGCGTGAAGACGACCCGCCGCCGCTTCACGCTGCGCACCAACTACCGCAACTCCGCGGAGATCTTCGACCTCGCCGCGAAGGTCGTCACCGGCCACGCCCAAGCCGACGAGCTCCCCCGGGCCGTCCGCACCACCGGCATCGAACCCGAAGTCCGCCCCGTCGAACCCGACGCCCTGGCCGGCGCCACGCAAGCCGCGGTCAAAGAACTCCTCGGCGCCGTGGAAGGCACCGTCGGCGTCATCACGGCCATGGACCGCGTCCCCGAGGTCGGCACCTGGCTCACCGACGTCACCGACGAACGCCTCAAGGTCGTCGGCAGCCTCGACTCCAAGGGCCTCGAATACGACGCCGTCGTGCTCGTCGAACCCATGGACCTCGTCACGGAATCCTCCACGGGCCGCCGGGTCCTCTACGTCGCTCTCACCCGGGCCACCCAGCACCTCATCGTGCTGGCCTCGAACCCGGACTGGCTACCGCCGGCCTGAGCCTCGCTCCGCGCCGTCGCCTCCCAACGGCGACGGCGCAGCACTGCGGCCAGGCGCTGCGATGGCGGGCTGCGGGTCCCGCGCTCACCGTTTCCGGATTCGCCATTTTCCGGCGAACCCCGGCTCCTGGGCCTGTTCCGGCACCGCTGCACCCGCCCACCCAGAAACCTCAACAGCGCCCAGCCGGCTCCCGGTCACCCAACCCGCCCCAGATTCGCCATTTTCCGGCGAACCCCAGCTCCCGGTCCTCTTCTTTCCCTGCTGCGCACTCTCTCCCTGTAGCCTCCACAGCGCCGAGCCGACCAGCGCCGGATTTCGCCGCTCTCTGGCGAACCCAGCGCCTGAGCTTCCAGCAGCGCCGAGGGCGTCCCCCTCGAGACCTGCGCGGCACCAAACCGACCCGATCGCCGGCCCGAGCCGCGAGTCGCCGCCCAGCGGCGAATCCCAGCTCCCTGTTCCGGCAGCGCCACACCCTCTCGCTCCGAACCTCCGCAGCGCCCGGCCGGCTCCCAACCACCACGCCGCTCCCGGATTCGCCGCTCCCGGATTCGCCGCTCCCCGATTCGCCGCTCCCCGGCGAACCCCAGGTCCCGAGCCTCCACCAGCCCCGCAGTCACCCTCTTCGGCCCAAACGCGGCATCGAGGCCGCCCGATCGCCGGCCCGAGCTGCGAGTCGCCGCCCAGCGGCGACTCGCAGCTCCCAGGCCTGGCCGCCTCAACCGGCGTTCGCGTGCTGGCCCTCCGGCACGTCGGCAGGACCGCCGAGACCCCCCGGTGATCGACAAGCACCACCCCGCCGTGAGCCGATCACCACACCACCAACCCGCACTCCCCGGGAAGGGAACAGCCGCCGTGTGCGTTACTGCTCCACGTGAGTTCCGTGCCTGACGTCCCGCTGTCCGTTCTCGACCTTTCGCCCGTCTCGGACGGGCACGGGGTCGGCGAAGCGCTGCGCAACACCATCGACCTCGCCCGGCACGCCGAGCGGCTGGGGTACCGCCGCTATTGGCTCGCCGAGCACCACAACATGCCGGGTATCGCCAGTTCGGCCACGGTCGTGCTGATCGGGACCGTCGCCGACGCCACGGAGTCGATCCGCGTGGGGTCGGGCGGCATCATGCTGCCCAACCACGCGCCGCTCGTGGTGGCCGAGCAGTTCGGCACGCTCGAGGCCCTGCACCCGAACCGCATCGACCTCGGGATCGGGCGCGCGCCCGGCACCGACCAGCGCACGGCGCTCGCGCTGCGTGGCCCCGGCGGGCTCACGGCCGAGAACTTCCCCGAGCAGCTGATGGAGCTGCTCGAGTACTTCGAACCCGACCCCGCGCGCGGCGTCAACGCCGTGACCGCCGAGGGCAACAAGCCGCCGCTGTGGCTGCTGGGCTCATCGGGCTTCAGCGCGCAGCTCGCAGGCCGCCTGGGAGTTCCGTTCTCGTTCGCGCACCATTTCGCGGCCGAGAACACCATCCCCGCCGTGCAGCTCTACCGCGAGAACTTCCGGCCGTCCGAGACGCTGGCCGAGCCGCACGTGATGCTCGGCGTCTCCGTGGTCGCGGCCGAAACTGACGAGCGCGCGCAGTTCCTCGCCGGCCCCAGCGGCCTCACGTTCCTCAGCCTGCGCCGCGGCCGCCCCATCGCGCTGCCGACGCCCGAGGAAGCCGCCGAATACCCGTACACGGACATGGACCGCGCGTTCCTCAACGACCGCTTCGGCTCGAGCATCATCGGCTCGCCGGAGACCGTCCGGAAGGGACTCGATCAGTTGCTCGCCGACACCGGAGCCGACGAGCTCATGGTCACCACGATGGTCCACGGCCACGAAGACCGCGTTCGCTCCTACGAGATCCTGGCGGACCTCAAGAACTGACGGCACGTCGAAGACAGAGCCCGGCCCGAGTGGCCGGGCTTTTTCTTTCCCGGCCGCCCCGTCGCGGCCACACCCGACAACCACCGCCGGCCAGCCAGTGGCCGATCCGCGGCAACAGCGAACACGATCGGCCGGCGACGAGACCCACGCGCAGGCCGAGGACTCACGCGTCTTTCGCCACCAGGACACCCACATCGCCCACAGAGCTCAACGCACGACCAATCTGCGCATCACTCACCTGTCTTGTACCATGTACTTGATACAAGGCAGGGGGCTTACGCCATGAACATCGACAATGTGGTCGCAGTCGCGATCGCCTGCGGCCTGTTCGGCCTGATCATCCTGATCGCGCTGTGGCCAGGCCAACGCCAAGGCACGCGCCTGCTCGCCAAATGGGGCTTGCCGCACGCGACCCCGGACCAGGTGTCCGTGGCCGTGCTCTACCTGCGCCGCCGCAGGTTCTGGTATCCGTGGCTGTTCGTGGGCCTCCCCCTCATCCCTGGCGCCTCGGCGTTCGCCAATGGCGACAACTTCAGCAGCATCACGACCGTGCTGCTGCTCGGCGGGTTGATCGCCGAAGTGCTCGCGCAACGTCCGACTCCGAGCGCACGCCGCGAAGCCGTGCTGGCGCCCCGCGGCATCCTCGACTTCGCCCCGCTGTGGGCGATCGTCGTGACCGCGCTGGCAGCGGTCGCCGCCGCGGTCCGCCTCGCTGTGGTCGGCGAGTGGCCGTTGTTCGGCTTCATCGTCGGGGGCACCGCCGCCGCGTGGGGCGTGGTGCTGCTCGCCGTGCGCCGGCCGGCCGCGGGCGACCCCGACGTCGACCTGGCGCTGCGTTGCCGAAGCGCCCGCGTCGCGCTCGGGCTCGCCACAGCCGCGTGCGCCACCACCGCCTGGCCCGGCGGCAACCTGCCGTCGTTCCTGGCGTTCGTGGTGACACTGGCCGCGTTCATCGCGATCGCCACGCCACCGCGGAAACTGCCCGCGACCGCATCGTCGAAGTAGATGTCGTTGCGAGTGACCGTCGACGCCGACAACGGCGTCGCGCCCTGGCGACAGGTCCACGATCAGATCGTGCGCGCGATCGGCACCGGCGCGCTGCCGGTCGACGCCCGGCTGCCCCCGATCCGTCAGCTCGCCCGAGATCTCGGGCTCGCTTCCGGCACGATCGCCCGCGTGTACCGCGAACTCGAGGCCGCCGGTTGGGTGACCACGGCTCGCGCCAAGGGCACCGTTGTCACCGGCGCAGCTCCGCAGCCGGACCGCCCGGCACTGCTTCGCGCAGCCGCCGCGGACTACGCCCAGCGTGTTCGGGAGCTGGGCGTCGATCCACACCAAGCCGTCGACGCGGTGCGCGCAGCCCTCAGCGACACTCCGCTGGACCAGCAGTGATCCACTGACCCCGGCCGGCGAGCTTTTCGCCACTTCGCAGACCATCTCCGGTACGGCTCGGGCACACCTCCTTCTGGCCGTACACGCTCCTGGTCGCGCACCGGGGCGAAGAACCACCGCCGAAGCGGAATCTCGCCCTCAATCTCAGTCCTGCAGCAGCACCCTCCCCACCGCGGCGATCACGGGCTCGAGAACCTCGAGATCCGTGCCCACGCACTCCGTGATTCCCGCGCCGATCACGTCCACTTCGGACAGTGCCTCGATCGCCCGGACAAGCTCGCTGATCGTCAACCCACCGGGCTCTGGGTAGTTCGCGCCATCGAACGCCAAAGGGTCCAGCACATCGAGATCGAGGTGCAAGTACACCTGTTCGGCGCCCGACTCGCGCAGCGCCGCGGCGGGATTCTCCGTGCGCACAGCCAAACCGCGGCCGATGGCGGCCTCCTCGTCGGCGTCGAAGGCCCGGGTTCCGAACAACGCCACCCGGCCGGCTTCGACGGCCGGGCTCGCTGCGAACTCCTCGTCACCTTCGCCGAGCAACGACCGCAGCACCATGCCGTGGAACGCGCCCGAAGGCGAAGACGCAGCCGTGTTCAGATCGGCGTGCGCGTCGAACCAAGCGACGCCGAGCCCAGGACCGTAGCGGTACCGGGCGACGCCGATCGGTACGAGCTCGACTCCGCAGTCGCCGCCGATTGTGAGGACCGGGCCGCCGGGTGCTTCGAGCGCGGCGAGTTGCGCCGCCCGGTTCGTGCCCGTGAGCACGGCTCGGTTGGCGACGCCCGAAAGCAGCTCAGAGGTTCCTGGTTCCTGGTGGATGTGGTGCACCGGCAGGCCGAGGACGTGCCCGGCCAGCTCGGAAAGCGCGAGGCAGCCCTCGACCAGTCCCCGTGCCCGGGGGCCGATCGCGCCCTGCCACTGCGGCACCGCGTTGATCAGCATGCGTCCGACGTTAGCGCGGCCACGGCCGCCAAGACGAGCCCGAGACGCCGCGAACGGCAGGTTTTGACCGTGGTGATCAAAACCTGCCGTTCGCGGCGAGAAAAGCTGGCGCCGAGGCGCCCTACTCGAGCACGATCAGGAGATCCCCGCCCTCGACCTGCTGAACGGAGGTGATCGCCAACCGCCCGACCTTGCCCGCCGCCGAAGCGGTGATCGAAGCTTCCATCTTCATGGCCTCGATCGTCGCCACGGTCGCGCCGGCCGCGACATCTTCGCCCTCCGCCACCTGCAGCGTCACCACGCCGGCGAAGGGAGCCGCGATCTGCTTCGGGTTGCCCTTCTCGGCCTTTTCGGTCGCGGGGATGTCCGAAGCGATCGACCGGTCCCGGATCTGGATGGGCCGGAGCTGGCCGTTGAGCGTCGACATCACCGTGCGCACACCGCGCTCGTCGGCCTCACCGATGGCTTCGAGCTCGATGAGCAGCCGGACGCCGGGCTCCAGGTCCACCGCGTACTCCTCGCCCGGGCGCAAACCGTAGAAGAAGTCCTTGCTGGACAACACACTCGTGTCGCCGTAGGCCTCGCGGTGGGCTTCGAACTCCTTCGTCGGGCCGGGGAACAGCAGCCGGTTCAGAGCGGCGCGCCGGTTGTCCGTGAGGTCCTTGCGGTCCTCTTCGGACAGTTCCGCCACGGGCTTGGCCGCCGAACGGCCCTCGAGAGCCTTGGTGCGGAACGGTTCCGGCCAGCCGCCCGGCGGGTCGCCGAGCTCGCCGCGGAGGAAGCCGATCACGGAGTCCGGGATGTCGAACTTGTTGGGCTCGGCCTCGAAGTCGGCGGGTGACACGCCGGCGCCCACGAGGTGCAGCGCGAGGTCGCCGACCACCTTCGACGAAGGCGTGACCTTCACGAGGTGGCCGAGGATCTTGTCGGCCGCGGCGTACATGGCCTCGATGTCCTCGAAGCGGTCGCCGAGGCCCAGCGCGATGGCCTGCGTGCGCAGGTTGGAGAGCTGGCCGCCCGGGATCTCGTGGTGGTACACGCGGCCGGTGGGAGACGCGAGGCCGGCCTCGAACGGCGCGTAGATCTTGCGCACGCTCTCCCAGTAGGGCTCGAGGTCGCCGATCGCCTGCAGGTCGAGGCCCGTGGTGCGGTCGGAGTGGTCGGTGGCCGCCACAATCGAGCCGAGCGACGGCTGTGAAGTCGTGCCGGCCATCGACGACACGGCGCCGTCGACCGCGTCCGCGCCGGCCTGGATGGCGGCGAGGTAGGTGGCCAGCTGGCCGCCCGCGGTGTCGTGCGTGTGGATGTGCACGGGGAGGTCGAACTCCTTGCGCAGCGCCGTCACGAGCTTCGCGGCGGCAGGCGCGCGGAGCAGGCCCGCCATGTCCTTGATCGCGAGGATGTGCGCGCCCGCCCCGACGATCTGCTCGGCCAGCTTGAGGTAGTAGTCGAGCGTGTAGAGGCTTTCGTTCGGGTCGGACAGGTCCGAGGTGTAGCAGAGCGCCACCTCGGCCACGGCGGTGCCGGTTTCGCGCACGGCTTCGATGGCCGGCCGCATCTGCTCGACGTCGTTGAGGGCGTCGAAGATGCGGAAGATGTCGATGCCGGTGGCGGCCGCCTCCTCGACGAAGGCGTGCGTGACCTCCGTCGGGTACGGCGTGTAGCCCACGGTGTTCCGCCCGCGCAGCAGCATCTGCAGACAGATGTTGGGCACGGCCGCACGCAGCTGCTCGAGGCGTTCCCACGGGTCCTCGGCCAGGAACCGCAGGGCGACGTCGTAGGTGGCGCCGCCCCAGCACTCGAGGGACAGCAGCTGCGGCACGGTCGCGGCGACGACCGGCGCCACGGCCAGCAGGTCCTTCGTGCGCACGCGCGTGGCCAGCAGCGACTGGTGGGCGTCGCGGAAGGTCGTGTCGGTGACGCCGAGCATCGGCGATTCCCGCAGCCAGCGGGCGAAACCGACCGGGCCCAGCTCGGTGAGCTTCTGCTTCGAGCCGTCGGGTGGCGTCAGATCGGCCGGCAGCTGCGGCAGCTTCGCGGCCGCGTCGAGGGTGCGCGGACGCTCGCCGTGGGGGCGGTTCACCGTCTGGTCGGCCAGGTAGGTGAGCAGGCGCGTGCCGCGGTCCGCCGAGTGGCGCGCGGTGAGCAGGTGGGGCCGTTCCTCGATGAACGACGTGGTGACGCGGCCTTCGCGGAAGTCCGGGTCGTCGAGCACCGCCTGCAGGAACGGGATGTTCGTGGAGACGCCGCGGATGCGGAACTCCGCGACGGCCCGGCGGGCGCGGCCCACGGCGGTCTTGAAGTCGCGGCCGCGGCAGGTGAGCTTCACCAGCAGCGAGTCGAAGTGGGCGCTGATCTCCGTGCCGGAGAACGCGGTGCCGCCGTCGAGCCGGATGCCGGAGCCGCCCGGGGAGCGGTAGGCGCTGATCATGCCGGTGTCGGGGCGGAAACCGTTGGCCGGATCTTCCGTGGTGATGCGGCACTGCAGCGCGGCGCCGCGCAGGTAGATCTTGTCCTGCGAGAGGCCGAGGTCGGCGAGCGTCTCGCCGGAGGCGATGCGCAGCTGCGACTGCACGAGGTCGACGTCGGTGACCTCCTCGGTCACCGTGTGCTCGACCTGGATCCGCGGGTTCATCTCGATGAACACGTGGTTGCCCTCGCGGTCGAGCAGGAACTCGACGGTGCCGGCGTTGCGGTAGCCGATCTGGCGCGCGAAGCGCACGGCGTCGGCGCAGATGCGTTCGCGCAGCTCGGGGTCGAGGTTCGGCGCGGGCGCCAGCTCGACCACCTTCTGGTGGCGACGCTGCACGGAGCAGTCGCGCTCGAAGAGGTGGATCACGTTGCCCTCGCCGTCGGCGAGGATCTGCACCTCGATGTGCCGCGGTTCGACCACGGCCTTCTCGATGAACACCGTCGGATCGCCGAACGCCGACTCGGCCTCGCGCGCGGCCGCCTCGATGGACTCGCGCAGCAGCGCCGGGTCCTCGACGCGGCGCATGCCGCGGCCACCACCACCGGCGACGGCCTTCACGAACACCGGAAAACCCAGCTCTTCGGCCGCGGCCGCCAGGGCGTCGATGTCGCTGGAGGGCTCCGACGAACCCAGCACCGGCACGCCGGCCTCGCGCGCGGCCTTCACGGCGCGCGCCTTGTTGCCGGTGAGCTCGAGGATCTCGGCACTCGGGCCGACGAACGTGATCCCGGCCTGCTCACACGCGAGCGCGAGATCCGGATTCTCCGACAGGAAGCCGTAACCCGGGTAGACCGCGTCGGCACCCGCTTTCTTGGCGGCCTTGACGATCTCCTCGACCGAGAGATAGGCGCGCACCGGGTGGCCGGGCTCCCCGATCTCGTAGGCCTCGTCGGCCTTCAGCCGATGGAGCGAGTTGCGGTCTTCGTGCGGGAACACGGCAACCGTGCCCGCCCCCAGTTCGTAGCCTGCGCGGAACGCTCGGATCGCGATCTCACCGCGGTTGGCCACCAGCACCTTGCGGAACATGCCCGGTCCTTCCCGTTTCGGATCGGTAGTGAAGGCACGTTACCCGGTTCTTCTCGCTCCCCGGGAGCCGAAGTCCAAGTGATGGACATCATGTGCGCCGACCTGCGTGCATGATGCGGGGATCCGGGGCTCGCCGCAACAGTCAGGGCGTCGGCGCCGCCAGGGTGCAGAGCAGGCGGTTGGCTGTGCCGGAAGGCACGTTTTTCAGCACGTCCGGGGTCGCTGCCTGCACCAATGCCTTGTCGACCTCGGCCGGCGCGGTGTCCGGGTGCAGCGATCGGTACACGGCGGCGGCGCCCGCGACGACGGCCGCGGCCATCGACGTGCCCGATAACGTGCCGACGTTCGCGGAGCCCGCGATCGGCGCCGGGATGTCCACGCCGGGCGCGTAGAGGTCGACGGGCGTCCCGAAATCCGAGAAAGTCGCCACTTGGTCTTGCACGTCGCTCGCCGCGACGGTGAGTGCGGCGGGGACCCTGGCCGGCGAAACCTGGCTGTCGTCTTCGCCGCCTTCGCCCGCGGGCACGACGGTGGGCATCACCGCGGCGAGGCCGGCCACGGCGTTGTCCAGCTGCTCGTTGGCGACGCCGCCGATGCCGAGCACGGCGACGGCGGGCTGGTGGGCGTTCTGCGCGACCCAGTTGATGCCCGCGATGATGTTGTCGGTGGACCCGCCGCCGTCCTTGTCGAGCACGCGGACCGGGAAGATCTGCGCGGCCTTGGCCACGCCGTAGCTACGGCCGGCGACGATGCCGGCGACGCGGGTGCCGTGGCCGTTGGTGTCGGAGGTGTCCGTGCCGGTCGGCGTCAGGAAGTCCTTGCCCGGTTGCACGCGGCCCTGGAAGTCGGGGTGCTTGGCGTCGACGCCGCTGTCGATCACGTACACCGTGACGTCCGCGGCGTCGGATTCGTAGCGGTACTTCTGGTCGAGGCCCGTCCGCTGATCGATCCGGTCGAGCGCCCAGCTCGGCGGGTTCACCTGGGTGCCGCCGGCCGCGAGCGCGGGCGAATTTCCCGCCGCCACCAGCAGGAACGTCATTGTCGCCGAAAAAAGACCACGAGCCGTCCGGTTCCGCATTCCTGCGTCGTATCCCGGGCGCGCGGCGACGGCAACTCGACGTCACCCGATGGGCTGGTCCGTGTTTGGGCCGGAAACCCGGTTGCCCGCTCGCCGGTGCGCGGCGACAGTGATCATGAATCGAACCGGGGGAATCATGAGCGCGCACGCGTACGTCGCCGTTGTCCTCTACGAGGCAACGAGCGATTCAGCCACGTACGAACCGCTGTACCGCGAAGACTTCGTGCTCGTTTACGCCGAGAGCGAAGACGCCGCGCGCGAAGCCGTGGCCCGGCGCGTCGGAGGCGAGACGGGCAGCCACCGCAACGAGCAGGGTGACCTGATCACGCTGCGCTGCAAGCGAGTGGTCGACGTCGCGCGCGCCCTCGATGACGACCTGACGCGCGACGCCGACCTGTACGCCCGGCATTTCCGGGATTTCGCCGCCTATCGGCGATTCGAATCGCTGATGGCGGACTAGCTCCTGGGCACGTGGTCGCTCACGGACATCGTCGGCAGGTAGACGAGGGCGTCGAAGGCCTCGACGACGTCGACCTGGGTGAACATGTGAGCGTGGCGCATGCTCGTGGGGCCGGCCACACCCTTCGCGCGGTTGGCTCGCAGGTCGACGAGGCACGCGTCGGAATCCGCGAGGGCGGCTTCGACGCTTCCTTCGGCAGCCGGGGCGAGGTCTTCGGCGTGGACGCTGAAGCCGAGGCGTTCGCCTTCGTCCGGCGTGAGGCCGGTCGTGGTGCCGGTGCCGGCGCTGAGGCCGAGGGTGAAGTAGTCGTCGCCGAACTCGGCGGCGAGGTGCGTGCCTGCCGAAGGGAAGACCATTCCCGGCGCGGGCGAGAAGGGGACGCGCTGGAGATGTCCGTTGTGGACCATCACGACGATTTTCACGTCGTCACCGTGTAGCCGCCGAAGCAGCTTCACGGTCGAAGCCATGTACGTGTCGCGCGACGAACCCTGCACCGACGGCGCGACGCCGGCCATCATGGCCGCCAGCTCACGCAGGTACTGGTCGATGCGCAGCGCGCCGAGGGCGTGGTGCTCGGCGATGGCGTGGGTGGCCCGGTCGCTCTGCTGCTCGTACACAGGCGCCAGCGAGCGAAGGTGTGAGAGCAGTGTGGTGAAAGCCGCCGTCGCGGCGTCGCGCGCAGGGGCGGCCATCGCCGCGTAACGGCCAGGGGCGACGGCGCTGCTGGCGGACGCGTACGGCTCCGAAGCGGTGAGCCCGGCCTCGACCAGCGGGACGACGTCGGGGGCGACGTCCTCGAGGTAACGCCGCACGGCCTTCAACGCGGGCACCGGCGAGCCGCCGGAGCTCGGGACGTCGAGGCCGGCGTAGTGGACGCCGCCGTGGCCGCGGAGCCAGGTGAGCATGTCGTGGGCTTCGGGCGAGTCGCCGAGCGAGAAGGTGAAGCCGTCTCGCCCGATGTCGGCGACGTCGCCGGGCGCGCCGTGGAGCCAGCCGTCGACCAGTTCGCCTTCGGCGAAGCCCGACTCGAAGCCGAGGACCGTGAAGCCGCGCTCGTCCACGAGGTGGCGCAGCAGCCGGTTGCGGAGCTCGCCGAACTCGCGGATGTGGTGGTTGTTCTCGCCGATCGCGACGATGCGCGCGTCGCTGACCAGGTCGGCGATCGGCGAGACGTCTTCGGGCGAGAAGGGCATGCGGAAGTCGAGTTCTGGCATACTGGGCACACTAACGCAACTGGAGTCGCACTTGGCAACCGAATTGGCCGGAACCCGTCGACCGGGTGGCCGCACGGAGCGCACGCGCATCGCCGTGCTGCAGGCGACGCTCGACCTGCTCGCCGAGCGCGGCATCACGAATCTGACGGTGGACGCGGTCGCCGACCGTTCGGGCGTGCACAAGACCACGATCTACCGCCGCTGGGAGTCCACGGACGGCCTCGTGGCCGACGCGCTGCGCCTGGGCACCGAGCAGCCCTGGACGGCCCCCGACACCGGCTCCCTGGCCGGCGACCTGCGGGAGACGCTGCTGGAACTCGTGCAGTACTTCACCGAGCCCGGCCTGCGCGAACTGCCGACGGCGTCGGTGCTGGCGGCCTTCCACTCCGAACGCGCGGCGGAGGCGTTGCACGGCTTCTACGAAGACCGGCACAGACGCTCGGCCGTGATGGTGACACGGGCGATCGCGCGCGGCGAAGTGCCGGCCGGAACCGACGCGGCGGAGGTCGTGCGCGTGGCGAGCGGGCCGATCTTCTATCGGTTGTTCATCTCGCGGGAATCACTGACGGCGGCTGACGCCGATACGGCCGCCGAGGCTGCTGCGGCGGCGGCGCGGGCCGGGGTTTTCGTGCGGGATTCTGGGGTTGGGGAATGAGGGGTTGACCTGGGGGTCGCCGGTGAGTGGCGAATGGCTTGGGGTTTACGGACCGCAGGTTCGCCGCCGGTCGGTAACGCAGTTGCTGCGCCGGCTGGCTTGAGTTGCCCGCAAAGCCCGATCGCCGACCTGGCCAACACCGACGACGAAATCTCCGGCACGGCTAGCTGTCTCCGTGCGACAGAGACTCCGGCGGACCACCGTTTCGCCGGCACCTTCCGCGCTGACGAGTTCGATCTCGAAAAGCACAGACCCACAGCGGGAATGGGTGACAGAAACTTCTGTTCGACCACTGTGTCGCCGTTCGGCGGCGAGTCTCTCGAACGCCTGCCGGCCGCAGGGTTCGGCGCGAGCAGGCAACCGGCTTGGCTCGCTGACAGGCGCGTCACGCGCAGAGTGAAGCCGACCGCGGCGCTTACCGAGGACACACGAAATAGCCCCACGACCTCGGTGTCGCCGGTGTGCGGCGACGACGTGCGGCCACGAGCACCGCAGCCATCATCGCCCAAAGGCACGCGCCACCGATAGCAACGGAGTCGCCGGGCGAATCGCACCCCACGGTTGAGGGGCGACAGGTCGCACGCGACGGTGAGGCCGATGACAACGCCGAGGGAGCGCGAAAACGGCCCCTGACCGCGGTGTCGCCAGTAGGTGGCGACGACGTGCGGCCCGAGGACCGCAGCCATCGTCGCCTAGAGGCACGCGCTACCGAAAGCAACGGAATGGCCAGGCGAAGCGCCTCGCCATCGAGAGCGACGAGTCGCACGCGACGGTGCGGCCGACGACAACGCCGAGCGAACTCGAAAACAGCCGCTGACCTCGGTGTCGCCAGTAGCTGGCGACGATGCGCGGCCCCAATGACCTAAGCCACCGTCGCCGGAGTCACGCACCTTCGAGCGCGACGGAATGCCCCGGAGACCTGGGCATCGCCGTTGAGAGGCGACGGGTCAGAGCCGCGGCGAGATGCGGTAGCGGACCTCTTCGAGGGTCACCGTCCCGTTGGCCACGGATTCGACCTTCGTGCGGCCGTCGAGTGTCCAGCCCGTGCGTTCGTAGAAGCCGCGGGCGCGGGTGTTGCCCGCGAGGACCCAGAGGGTGGCCGTGGGGAAGTCGGTGGCCAGGGCGGTCAGGGCGTGGGCGTGGAGGGTACGGCCGTAACCCCGGCTCCAGAACTCGGGCAGCAGGTAGATCGAGGCGAGTTCGCCGGTGTCGGGGGTGGCGTCGTCGTCGCGGCTGGGGCTGGAGGCGGCGAAGCCGGCGATGGTGCCGTCCGGGGTTTCGGCGACCAGGACGGAGTGGCGGGCCTGCGGGGTGGCCAGGGTTTGAGTCCAGAAGCCTTCGCGGGCCGAGGTGGAGAGGCCGGCGAGGAAGTCGTCCGGGATGAGGCCGGCGTAGGCGGCTTGCCAGGAGGCGACGTGGACGTGGGCGATGCCGGGTGCGTCGGCGACGACTGCGGGGCGGACGGCGGCGGCCAGGGATGCCGGGCGGGCTGAGGCAGACGCGGCGACGTGGTCCAGTCCAGGCAAAGTGCTCAGGCGTGAATCCCGTGCACGATCGGAGTCTCGCCCCGGAGCGGCGAAGTCCGGCGTAGAAACAGACCCTGAATCCCGCTCACCAGAGCCGGAACCCCCGCCCGCAAAGGAAGACGGCACAGTCAACTCTTCTCCAAATACTCCGCGCGTTCCATGTCCACGACATCGGACACCATCTGGGCCAGGCCAGGGTACGAAGAGAGCGTGGGGTCGCGCAGCACGATTTCCTGGGACTGGGCGCGGGCCTCGGTGATCACGTCCTCGTCGCGCAGGAGCGAGAGGAGCTTGAGGCCCGAGCGTTTGCCCGACTGGGCCGCGCCGAGGATGTCTCCCTCGCGGCGGAGTTCGAGGTCCAGGCGGGAGAGTTCGAAGCCGTCCGTGGTGGATTCGACGGCGGCGAGGCGTTCGCGCGTGGAGGTGCCGTCCAGGGTTTCCGTGACGAGCAGGCAGACGCCGGGCACGCTACCCCGACCGACGCGGCCGCGTAGCTGGTGCAGCTGGCTCACGCCGAAGCGGTCGGCGTCGAGGATGACCATGGCGGTGGCGTTGGGCACGTTCACGCCGACCTCGACGACGGTGGTCGCCACGAGGACGTCGATCTGGCCGGCGCCGAAGGCGCGCATCACGGCGTCCTTCTCGTCGGCGGGCATGCGGCCGTGCAGGGCCGCGATGCGCAGGCCCTTCAACGGCCCGCCCGCCAGCTCCGGCGCCACGTCCAGCACGGCGAGCGGCGGCCGCTTGTCGCTCTTGTCCGACGGCGGTTCGTCGCCGATGCGCGGACACACGACGTAGGCCTGGTGCCCCTTCGAGACCTCCTCGCGCACGCGCTCCCACGCCCGGTCGAGCCACGCGGGCTTCTCCGCCACCGGCACCACGGTCGTCTTGATCGGCGAGCGGCCGACGGGCATCTCGCGCAGCGCGGACGTCTCGAGGTCGCCGTACACCGTCATCGCGACCGTGCGCGGGATGGGCGTCGCCGTCATCACGAGCACGTGCGGCGAAGTGAAGTCCGAGCCGCGCGACCGCAACGCGTCGCGCTGCTCCACGCCGAAGCGGTGCTGCTCGTCGACCACCACGAAGCCCAGGTCGGCGAACTGCACGGTGTCCTGGATCAGCGCGTGCGTGCCGACGACGATGCCCGCCTCGCCACTCACCGTCTCCAGCAGCGACTTCTTGCGTTCCTTCGCGCCCATCGAGCCGGTGAGCAACGTCACGCGCGTGGCCTTGTCCGCCGCGCCCAGCTCGCCCGCCATGCCCAGCTCGCCGAGCATTTCCCGCAGCGAACGCGCGTGCTGCGCGGCCAGCACCTCCGTGGGCGCGAGCATCGCCGACTGCCGCCCCGAATCGACGATCTGCAGCATCGCCCGCAGCGCCACCACGGTCTTGCCGGAACCGACCTCGCCCTGCAGCAGGCGGTTCATCGGGTGCTCGGTGCCGAGGTCGGCGGCGATCTCGTCGCCGATCGCGCGCTGGCCGGCGGTGAGGTCGAACGGAAGGCGCTTGTCGAACGCGTCGAGCAGCCCCCCGTCGGTGTGCGGGCTGGACTTGGCCGGGCGCGACACCGCGGAATGGCGTCGCTGCGCGAAAATCAGCTGCACGGCCATGGCCTCGTCCCACTTGAGACGGTGGCGTGAGGTCTCCAGGTGCGCCCAGTCCTCGGGCCGGTGGATGCCCCGCAACGCACGTTCGAGGCCGGGCAGGCCGTGCTGCTTGAGCACGTCGGCGGGCATCGGGTCGGAGTCGACCTCCAGCACGTCGAGCACCTGCCGCACGCACTTTGCGATGGACCACGTGGGCATGCCCTGCGCCGCCGGGTAGACCGGGATGATCTCGGCCAGGAAGTTGTCGACGGCCTCGGCCTCGCGCTCGGCGTCGAGCAGCTCGTACTCCGGGTTGGCCAGCTGCAGCGTGTCGCGAAACGCCGTGACCTTGCCCGCGAACAGGCCCGTCTTGCCCGGCGCCAGCTCCTTCTCCCGCCACGCCTGGTTGAAGAACGCGCAGGCCAAACGCCGTTTTCCGTCGGTGATGACCATGTCGAGGATCGTGCCGCTGCGCGACTTCATGCGGCGTTTGCTGATCTTCTCGATCCGCGCCAGCACGGTCGCGTGTTCGCCCAGCTCCAGGCCGGCGATGTCGGTGAGCTCCCCGCGCTCGGCGTAGCGGCGCGGGTAATGGCGCAGCAGATCGGAGACGGTCTCGATGTCGAGCGCGCCCGAAAGCGCCTTCGCCGTTTTCGCACCCAGCAGCAGCGGCAGTTTGTCGCGCAGCCCCGCCATCTATTCCACCCCCATCAGCAGCACGGCTCCGGCCTGGCCACTGGCATAACTCGTCAACTCCACTTCGGGGTGCTCCAGCCGCAGCTGCTCGGCGAGCTCCGCGGTCACGCCCGGCGGGGCGGCGGCCCCGCTCAGCACGGTGACCAGCTCGCCGCCGAGCGTCAGCATCCGGTTGAGCACGCTCATCGCGGCCGCGACGAGGTTCGTCTCCGAGGCCGGCGCCGGTTCGATCAGCACCACCTCGTCGTCGACCAGGCCGATCACGTCACCGGACTGGGCCCGGCCCACCCAGGTTAGCGACTCCTCGCCGGCGATCCGCACCTCGCCACGCCTGGTCGCCGCCGCGGCTTCGGCCATGGCGACCACGTCGTCGTTCACACGCCGGCCCCCGTCGTGGACCGCGAGCGCGGCCAGCACCTGCACCGGTGACGTGCACGGGATCACCACGACGTCACGGTCGCCGGCCATCGCGTGGCCCGCCGCCGCGTCGGCCGCGGCGGTGAGGTCGAGGCCACCGGGCAGCACGGTGACGTGGCGGCCCGCGGCCTCGTTGAACAGCCCGATCATGTCCTCGACGCCGGGTTTCGCGCCGTCCGGCACGGCCAGCACGGCGACACCCTCGGCCCGCAGCAGCTCGGCCAGGCCACCGCCGTGGACCACGGCCACGACCGAGCGGTCCAGTCCGCCGCCGGGCTCGATCGGGGTGGGCGTGAGCAGCGGCTCGACGCGGATCGCGCGCGGCCGGCCCAGCTCGAGCCCCGCCTCGATGGCGGCGCCGATGTCCGCACAGTGGACGTGCACGGCGTGGCTGCCCGAACCGTCGCCGGCCACCGTGACGCTGTCGCCGAAGCCGCTCAGCTCCTTGCGCAACGCCGGCAGCCGCGCCTCGTCGACGCCGTCCAGCAAGTACATGACCTCCCACGCGTACGGCGCGGGCTCGGCCGCGGGCAGCTCGGCCGCCACCGTCAGCTCGTGCTCCGGCTCCGTGAACGTGCCGCCGACCACGGCGGCCAGCGCGTCGAGCACGGCCACGAGCCCCCGCCCACCCGCGTCGACGACCCCGGCCTTGGCCAGCGCGGGCAGCTGCTTCGGCGTCTCCTCCAGCGCGGCGGCGGCGGCCGCGGCGACGGTGGCGGCGACCTCGGCCAACGGCCGCGTGTCCTCCTGAACGGCCGCGGCCACGACGTGCAGCACGGTGAGCATCGTGCCCGCCACGGGCCGGCTGACGGCCCCGGTGGCGACCCGGTCGGCGTGGGCGAGCGCGGCCGCGAGCCCGGCGCCGTCGAGGTCGCCGCCCTCGGCCGCCCAGTCGGCGATTCCGCGCACGACCTGGGAGATGATCACGCCGGAGTTGCCCCGGGCGGCAGCCACCGCCCCGCGCGCCAGCACGGCCAGCGCCTCGGCCGCCGTCGCCGGCTCCGCGGCGTCCAGCGCGTCCCGCGCGCCCGTCATGGTGTGCAGCAGGTTCGAACCCGTGTCGGAGTCCGCGACGGGGTACACGTTGATGCCGTTGATCGCCGGGCGCAGCACCTCCAGGCTGCGCACGCACGCCGCCGACCACGCCGACACCGCCGCCACGTCGAGCACGCGCACCCCGTAACCTCCTCGCCGGTCCCCGCGAGGGTATCGACCCCGTGGCGACCCGGCCGAGACGACTAGTTACTATGGTCGAGTTGCCCAGCGAGTCTGGGCGCCATTCTTTGTCCCATATCCAGAGGAGTTCGACGTGGCTGCCGTGTGCGACGTCTGTGGCAAGGGACCCGGCTTCGGCAAGTCGGTCTCGCACTCCCACCGGCGTACCAACCGCCGGTGGAACCCGAACATCCAGACTGTGCACGCCAAGATCGGCGTGTCCCAGCGCAAGCGCCTCAACGTGTGCACCTCGTGCATCAAGGCGGGCAAGGTCGTCCGCGGCTGATTCAGGCCGCTCAGGTCCTCGGCCAGAGGACCCGAAACGACGAAATGGCGAGTGCTCCCCGAGCACTCGCCATTTTTGTCACCTCAAGAACTCGGCCAGCGTCGTGCGCAGGGACTCCGGGGCGTTGAGCACGCCGTGGTCCTGACCGGGGATCGACGCGTAACGCGCGTGGGGCACAGCCTCGGCGACGGCGCGGGCCGCGGCGCCCATCCAGGCCTCCCCGTCGCCGCCCGAGAGCACGAGCACCGGCACCGTGATCGCGGCCAACCGGTCGGCCGGCAGCTGAGCACCGGGCCCCGTCACGGCGATGTCGTACGGCAGCGTGTGCGCGTAGCCGACGAACCAGTCCCACACCGGCTGGCCCTTCATAGCCGCCACGCCCGCGGGCGGCACCGCGACGCCCTCGGTCAGGAACAGCTCCACCGCGCCGTCGCGATCACCGTCGGCGAGGAGGGCGGCGAGCCGCTCCGCGAGGTCCTCACCAGGGCGTGGCCGCTGAGCGTCCACGATGTAGGGCGGTTCGTACACGGCCAGCTTCGTGATCGGCAGCCCCCGCGCCGCGGCTTCCAGCGCCAGGATCGCGCCCGACGAGTGGCCGAACACCGCCGCCGCGCCGCCGACCGCGTCGATCACCGCCGCCAGGTCGTCGAGCTCGCGCTCCACCGAATACCCGGGCGCGTCACCGCTCTCACCTCGGCCTCGCCGATCAACGGCAACACCCTGGAACCCCGCCTCGGCCAGCACGGCGGCGAGCGCGGCGACGGTCGTCCGGTCGTTCACGGCACCGCCGACGAGCAGCACCGGCGAACCCCCGCCGTACGTGTCGAAGGCGATCGGGGTGCCGTCGGCGGAAGTGACGGTGGTGGTCATGGCGGTCCTCCTGGGTGTCGTACTCACCTTGGAGGTCGGAGCCGGCCGCCGCGACCGGACAGGCTCAGGGAAGTTTCCACTCCACGGGCGCCGCGCCCTGGTCGGCCAGCAGCTGGTTCGCGCGGCTGAACGGGCGCGAGCCGAAGAAGCCGTTGTGCGCCGAGAGCGGGCTCGGGTGCGCCGACTCGATGCACGGGATCTCGCCCAGCATCGGCTTCAGGTTGCGCGCGTTGCGGCCCCACAGGATCGCGACCATCGGCTCGGAACGGGCCGCGAGCGCCTTGATCGCCTGCTCGGTCACCTGCTCCCAGCCCTTGCCCTGGTGGGAGTTGGACTTGCCGGGCTGCACCGTGAGCGCGCGGTTGAGCAGCAGGATGCCCTGCTCGGCCCACGGCGTGAGGTCGCCGTTGGTCGGCAACGGGTGCCCGAGGTCCTCGGCGTACTCCTTGTAGATGTTCACGAGGCTCTTCGGCAGCGGGCGCACGTCGGGCGCCACCGAGAAGCTCAGGCCGACCGCGTGGCCCGGCGTCGGATACGGGTCCTGGCCCACGATCAGCACCCGCACGTCGTGGAACGGCTGCTTGAACGCGCGCAGCACGTGCTCCCCCGCGGGCAAGTACGTGCGGCCCGCCGCGATTTCCGCGCGGAGGAACTCCCCCATCGCGCTCACCTGCGCAGCCACGGGCTCGAGGGCCTGCGCCCAGCCGGCTTCGACGATCTCGTTCAGCGGTCGTGCGGTCACGGCCCGCGAGCCTAGCCCTGCGCGGGCGACGTCACCGTGGCGGGTCGAGCCGCCGCAGCTCCTCGCGGAACCGCGCGCCACGGCGCACGTACGAGTCGACCACGGTGGCGATCTGCTCGGCGGAGAACGACTTGTTCGGCCGCACCTTCGCCGGCACACCCAGCGCGATCTCGCCAGTGCCCACGTGCGAGTTGTAGGACAGCACCGCGCCCGCGCCGACCATCCCGCCGTCCTCGATCACGGTCCCGTTGAGCACCACCGAACCCGACGCGATGAGGCAGCCGGTGCCGATCGTCGCGCCCTCCACGTGCACGGCGTGGCCGATGGCCGACGACGGCCCGAGGATCGTCGGGTGCTTCTTGGTGCAGTGCAGCACGCAGCCGTCCTGCACGTTGGACCGTTCGCCGATCTCGATGTAGCCGTGGTCACCGCGCAGCACCGTCTGCGGCCACACCGAAGCGCGCGAGCCGATGCGCACGTCGCCGATCACCGTGGCGTCGGGGTGGACGTAGGCGTCCGGGTGGATCGAGGGTTCGAGGTCGCCGAGCGCGTAGATCGCCAAAGCCGTCTCCCGTTGGTCACACGAGGTTCTTGCCGAAACACCGGTTGTCGGGCTCGTCCTGGTACACGCCGAAACCGGGGATTTCCGAGTAGCCCGAGGAACGGTAGAGGGCGAGCGCCTCCGGCTGCGCGGTACCCGTCTCCAGTACGGCTCGCCGCCGTCCTGCGGCAACAGCCGTGCACTCCAGCTCCGCGAGCATGGCGCGCGCGAAACCCTTGCCCCGCGCGGATTCCACGACGTACATCCGCTTCAGCTCCACGTCGCCGGGGCCGAACGCGGGCGCCGGCCCGTCGTGCGCACGCCACGCGCCGGAAGCCACGGGAGTGCCTTCGAAGTAGCCGACGAGGAACAGTCCGCGCGGAGGCGCGAACTGCGAGGGGTCCATCGGCGTCGAGTCTTCGCTGCCGTAGCGGCGCACGTACTCGAGCTGCACTTCCGCCATCAGCTTGGTCGCGTCGGGGTGGTCGTACGCGACGGCTCGGATCTCCACGGGTCACAGCCTAGACAGCACCGCCGGGGCGTCGGTCAGATCGCGGCGTCCTCGATGTCGACTCCCAACAACGCCTGCCCTGCGCCCGTCCACCGCGCCCTCGAGAACGCCACGTGCAGCCGCGCGACATGTACGTCCCGCCAGCACCGCTGAATCACGTCGTCCCGCAGCGCCGCGGACGCGCCGGCCACCTCGAACGCCAGGTCCACGGCCCCGACCGCGCTCTCCATCACGGCCTGCGCGGCCAGGGTGAAGTCCAGGCGCGCCTCGCGCGGCACCTCGGCACCGGCCTCGCCCGCGGCCCAAACCGCACGCGTGGCTTCGAAGAGATACGTCCGCGCGGCCCGCAACGCCGCCTCCGCCCGCGCGACCCGGATCTGCACGTCGGGATCCTCGGCGACGAGCCGCATCTCGCGGACCTTGTGGCGCGACAGCGTGGCCAGCTCGTCGAGCGCCCGGCGCGCGATCCCGAGCGGCACCCCGGCCAGCAGGATGCGGACCACTGTGTAGAACGGCAGCCGGTAATACGTCCCGGCCACCTTCGGCGGCTCGGCCGGCGGCAGCATGGTGTGCTCGGCCGGCACGAACACGTCCTTCACGACGACGTCGTGGCTGCCGCTTCCCCGCAAGCCCGCCGCGTCTTCCCAGGACCGCGTGACTTCCGTTTCGCCCACCGGAAGCACACCCCAGCGCATGGCCGGCCGGCCGCCGGGAAGCAGCCGCGGCCCGTCGGCACCGGCGATCACGAACGCACCGATGAACCCCTCGGCGTGCGGCGATCCGCTGACGTACGAATAGCGCCCGGAAACGCGGAATCCGCCGGGCACCTCCACACCCTGGGCGCTCGGGGCGAACGAAGACGCCCACGGCGCCGCGGCCCGCTCGCCCACCAGCTGGGCCGCGACGGCCGGGTCGAGCCACGCCAGGAACATCGCGCTGTTGCCGGTCAGCACGGCCCACGCCGTGGAACCGTCGGCGTGCGCGAGCGTCTCCCCGACCCGGATGATCGTGACGGCGTCGGCCTCCAACCCACCCAGCTCACGCGGGAGCGCGACGCGGAACAAGCCCGCCGCTTCGAGCGCTTCGACGAGGGGCAACGGCAGTGTGCCGCTGAGCGACGCCTCGCCGGCGTGCTCACGGACCAACGGCGTCAGCGCGGCCGCCGCGTCGACCAGACCGGTTTCGCCGTTTCCGGCAGCATTCTCCACAACCCGACTCCGTCCCACGCGAACCGCCACTTGATCTTGGGAACGGATCGCGGGCGCGAGGGGCTCAGCGGAGTGGCCTACCTCACTGCTGCCAGTGCTCCCAACCGCCGTCGTGGCCGTACTCCTTGCCGTCCACGGTCACGCCGGAGCCCGGCATCGTCACGGCACCGATTCGCCGCCAGCCCTCGGGCAGCTCGTCGAACGGCGGGAACGTGGCCGCCAGCGCGTGGTCTTCGCCGCCGGTGAGCACCCAGCGCAGCGGGTCGGCACCGAGCGCGGTGCCCACTTCCTGCAGCCGCGTGGAGATTTCGAGGTCGGTGGTGTGCACGTCGAGTCCGACGTCCGACGCCTTGGCGATGTGCCCCAGATCGGCGAGCAGCCCGTCGGAGATGTCGATCATCGACGTCGCGCCGGCGAGCGCGGCCCGCGGTCCGGCCGGGTACGGCGGCTCCGGGCAGCGTTGCGCGTTCACGACCCCGACCGGCGAGCGGAACCCTCGCCGCAGCACGGCCAATCCCGCCGCGGCCCAGCCGAGGCGCCCGCAGACGGCGAGCACGTCGCCGGGCCGGGCGCCCGAGCGCGTGACCGGTTCACGATCTTCGAGGTCACCCAACGCGGTGACGCTGATCACGATCTGGTCGGCACTCACCATGTCGCCGCCCGAGACCCCGATGCCGGCGCGGGTCGCCTCGGCCCACATGCCGTTCATGATCTCGGTCACGACCTGCGCGGGAGTGTCCGGCGGACAGGCGAAACCCACGAGCACCGTGGTCGGTTTCGCGCCCATGGCCGCGACGTCCGACAGGTTCACCGCCACGGCCTTGCGCCCCACCTGCTCGGGGCTCGACCAGTCGAGGCGGAAGTGCACGCCCTGGACCAGCACGTCCGTGGTCGCCACCACGCGACCGTCGGGCGCGGCCACCACGGCCGCATCGTCGCCGGGGCCGAGCAGCGTGGTCGCCGGCTGGCGACGTCCGTCGGTGACCGCCTGGATCAGCGCGAACTCGCCCGTCCCGGCCACCGAGCCATCGTTCGGTGACACCGGTCACCTCCTGTTTCTCTTCGTGTGCGAAGCCACGATCACCGACAGTCGGATCCCCTAGGTTTTTCCCGGGGCTGGCGATACCTTGCCTACACCGTTCCTACCTCGACTCCATCGCTACCGACGAAAGGGCACGCCGTGGTCCACGCATACATCCTCATCCAGACCGAGGTCGGCAAGGCGGCCGCGGTGGCGGCGGAGATCTCCGGGGTGCCGGGCGTGACCAGTTCGGAGGATGTCACCGGTCCCTACGACGTGATCGTGCGCGCGACCGCCGAGACCGTCGACCAGCTGGGCCAGCTCGTGGTGGCGAAGGTGCAGAACGTGGAAGGGATCACGCGCACCCTGACCTGCCCGGTGGTCCACCTCTGACGCGTGGTGCACTAACCGCGTGGCAGATTCCGACACCGGCGCACCACCGAGGGTGGTGCTCGTGGTCGCGGCCGTGCTCGTGGTCGCGCTGGCCGTGGTGGTCGCCGTCTTCGCGGTGATCAAGAATTCGGCGCTCAGTGGCGAAGGTGTCGCGAGTGGACCGCTCCCCCTCGTCGCCGTTCCCGCGCCGCAAGCGACCACGCCGGCGTGCACGACGCTCGTCGACGCCCTGCCGGACACGCTCAAGTCCAACGGCCAGGACCTCGCCCGGCGCACGCTCGCGAAGCCCGCACCGATGGCCACCGTCGCCTGGGGTGACGGCGACGCGATCGTGCTGCGCTGCGGCCTCGACCGGCCGGCGGAGCTCACGCCCACCGCGCAGCTGCGCGTGGTCAACGGCGTGCAGTGGCTGCAGGTGACCGAAGACGCCGCGGCCACCTGGTACGTGGTGGACCGCGAGGTCTACGTGGCGCTCACCGTGCCGAACTCGGCCGGGACCGGGCCGCTGCAGTCGGTGTCGGACACCGTCGCGGCGAAGCTGCCGGTCAAACCCTTGAAGTTCTGACCGTCCGGGCGGCGATCTTCTCCAGCGATTCGCCCGTGGTGCGTGGCCCCAGAACGGCGACGTCCACGATCAGCAGCGCCATCGCGACCGCGACCACGGTGAACATCCTGGCCGCGCCCTGCGCTTGCAGCACCGGCAGCAGGATGAACGGCATCGCCGCGGTGGCCAGCCGCGAGAGCGCGTACGCCGAACCCGCGGCCGTGCCGCGCAGCGACGTCGGGAACAGCTCGCCCTGGTAGGTGTGGAAGGCGTTGGAGAACACGTTGCTGGCGGCGGTGTAGCAGAACCCGAAGATCGCGATCGCGACGCCGGCCGTCGAAAAGCCGAACGCGAGCCCGAACACGGCCATCGCCGCGGCGCTCGCGACGATCAGCCACTTGCGCTCGATCCGCTCGATGATCGGGATCGACAGCGCCGAGCCGATCGGGTAACCGAGGAACGTGAGCGCGCTGAAGGTGAGCGAGTTCACGAGGCTGAACCCCTTGGCGGCCAGCACGATCGGCACGAGCGAGCCGAAGCCGTAGTAGCCGAACGACTGCAGCAGCTGGAAGACGTAGAGCATCGTGGTGCGCCGCGCCCACGGTTTGCGCAGCAGCGCCGAGAACCGCACGGGTTCCGGCGCGGCCGGTTCGGGCTCGGGTTCGGCGAGCGGCTGCGGCGCCGAGGCTTCGAGCCGGCGCACGATCTCGTCGGCTTCGGCCTCTCGCCCCTGAGCGGCGAGCCAGCGCGGCGATTCCGGCAGTGTGAACCGCAGGCCCCACACCAAGGCGGCGCCGAGCGCGCCGATCACGAACAGCCAGCGCCAGCCGTCGACGCCCAGCGGCGAATGGCCGGCCAGCGCCCGCGCCAGGAAACCCGCGGCGGGTACGCCGCAGAAGCCGATCGTGTACGCCCACGCGGTGGCGCGGCCACGGGCTTTCGCGGGCAGCAGGTCGGCGAGGTAGGCGTCGGCCACGGGCAGCTCGGCGCCGATGCCGATGCCCGCGATGAAGCGGCAGACCACGAGCATCCACACGTCGGTGCTGAACGCGCCGAGCAACGTGAACACCGAGTACAGCCCGAGCGTGAGCAGGAACGCGCGGCGCCGACCGAGGCGGTCGGCGAGCTTGCCGAGCGCCACCGCACCCACGAAGGCCCCGACGAACGCTGACGCGAGCACGTACTTCAGCGCTTCGGCCGAGACGTCGAACTCGTGCGTGAGCACGGTGCTGATCGTGGCCGCGAGGAAGAGGTCGTAGAGGTCGAAGAACGTCGCCAGACCGACCACGGCGACGAAGTACCGGTGCCGGCGGGTGACCGGGAGCCGGTCGAGCCGGGATGCGATCTGCACGCGCTGCCTCCTGCCCTGGCGGAGGGGTGCCGTGCGCGGGCCACGTCGGCGTCACCCGGTGCCACCGGATGATCACTGTAGTGGGTGAGGCCGTTCGTCGGATCCGGGTGTGTGGCTGTGCCTGTGCCGGTCGGCTCAGCGCAGGCCGGTGCCGCGGGCGATCGCGGTGTCGATGAGGGTCGACAGGAGCGTGCGGTAGTCGACGCCCGTGACCTCCCACATCTTCGGGTAGGCGGACTTCGTGGTGAAGCCGGGCATGGTGTTCACCTCGTTGATCACGAGGTCGCCGGCGTTGGTCACGAAGAAGTCGACGCGGGCCAGGCCCTGGCAGTCGAGCGCGCGGAACGCCTCCACGGCCATGGCGCGCAGGCGGTCGGTGAGGGCGTCGTCGAGCTTGGCCGGGATGTCCAGTTCGGCGTCTTCGCCGAGATACTTGGTTTCGAAGTCGTACCAGGCGTCCGCGCCCTCGGCGAGCACCCGGATCTCCGCCGGCAGCGACGCTTCCACGCGCCCGTCCGGGAACTCCAGCACGCCACACTCGACCTCGCGCCCGATCACCGCGGCCTCCACGAGCACCTTCGGGTCGGTGCGGCGGGCCAGCTCGATGGCAGTGTCCACATCGGACCACTTCGTGACGCGCGAGATCCCTACGGACGAGCCCGCGCGGGAAGGCTTCACGAACACCGGCAGCCCCAAGCGTTCGCGGTCGTCTTGGGCCAAAGTGGACTGTCCACGACGGAGCGCCGCGTAGGTACCTACTGGCAGCCCTTCGGCAGCCAGGAGCTTCTTCGCGTACTCCTTGTCCATCGCGGCCGCACTGGCCAGCACACCCGGGCCGACGTAGGGGAGGTCGGCCATCTCGAGCAGGCCCTGGATGGTGCCGTCTTCGCCGAACGCGCCGTGCAGCACCGGGAAGACCACATCGACGGTGCCCAGTACCTCGGTCGCCTGGCCGGGGTCCACGGTGCGCAGCTCACGGCTGGTCGCATCCCCCGCCAGCACGAGCGCCCGCCCGGACTCGACGGTCGGCAGCTCGCGGCCCTGGATGCTCAGCTCCTTCGGGTCGCCGGTGCCGAGCACCCAGCCACCCTGCGGCGTGATGCCCACCGGCAGCACCTCGTAGCGCTCCGGATCCAGGTTCGCGATCACACTGCCGGCGGACAGGCACGAAATGGTGTGCTCACTGCTACGCCCGCCGAACACGACCGCCACGCGGATCTTCTCAGCACTCATGGTCGCTCACCGTACCGGGTGACCACCACGAACGGCGCGCACCCGGTGTCGCGGGGGGTACCGCCGGTCGGGTGGGGTGGGTGTGATCAGGCAGTTGGGGTGGGTGGGGAGGGTCTCGGCTTTGGTGGTGGGGGCCGTTCGGGGTTGTGCTGAGTGGTTCGGTCGTGCTGCGGGTGGGTGGTGCGGTCACGTGAGGTAGTCGAGGTGCGACGGGGTTGGTTCGTGGTGAGGGCCGTGCGCGAGGGGACCACTCGCGCCGGGCGGACAGGCACCAGGGGACCTCTCGCGACGGTGGCTGTGGTGTCGCAGGACCGCTCGCGCTGGCAATAGCTGCACCCGGGGCCGTTCCTTGGCGGGCAGAGGGGCGGCAGGACGATCCGCGGCGACTGCAGCGCGAGGGGACCGCTCGCGCCCGCGGACGCAGCGCCGATGGACCGGTCACAACGAGCGCAGCGGCGCAAGAGGACCGTCCGCGATCGCCGCGGTAGTACGAGCGGACCGCTCGCCGCGCTGTGGCCGCACGCGAAGGGACCACTCGTGCCAGGCACCCATGCACCAACGAACCCGCCGCGGCGCAGCCGCGCTGCCGCAGGACCAGTCGCCCCGAGGGCTGCGCGCGGTGGGACTGTTTGCAACGCCGGCAGAGCGCCAACGAACCAGTCATGACGAGAACCGCAACGTATGAGAACACTCGCTTTGGCCGCAGTGGCGCGACCGGACCGCTCGCGGCGGCAGACAGAGCGCCGCGGGACCGCTCGCCGCGAAGGCTGCGCGCGATGGGACCGCTCGCAACAAGCCGCCGCGCACCCGCGAGCCACTCGCGTGGCGGCGCGACTGGACCGTTCGCGCAGCCGCCGCAGGAGCGACGGGACCGGTCGCCCGAGGGATGTGCGCGACGGGACCGCTCGCACCAAGCAGCTGCGCACCAACGAGCCACTCGCCGTGGCGGCGCGACCGGACCGTTCGCGACGCAGCCGCGTCGCGGCGGGACCTCTCGCCGCGAAGGCTGCGCGCGATTCGACCAGTCCAGCCAAGCAACCGCGCACCCACGGACCTCTCGCGGCAGTCGCAGCGGCGCCACCGGATCGTTCGAGATGCAGCCACAGCCCGACCGGACCGCTCGCAACCAGGGCTGCGCACGAGGGGACCACTCACACCGAGCAGCCCCGCACCACAAGACCGGTCGCGACAAGACCCCCGGCACGAACGGACCGTTCGCACCAACCCCAGCACAAACCAGCCCCACCCCAACCCAGCCTCAGCGAAGCAACCCCACCAAAGCCGGCAACGCACTCACCAACGCCTCCCGCGAACACCCCGCATACCCCAACGCCACCCCGTGCACAGTCGGCGTGCCCGCGAAGTGGCGGGCCAGCCCGTCCAGCCGGATCCCCTGCAGTTCCGCCGCAGCGAGGCACCGAACCTCCCGCTCAGCCGAAGCGAACGGCACCACCAGATGCGCACCCGCGTCGTCACCGAGGATCGGGATCGCCGCCGACGTGAGGGCGGCCGAGAGAAGCGATCGCCGTTCCGCCAGTTCGCGACGGAGTTTGCGCAGGTGGCGGCCCAGGTCGCCGTGGCGGGCGAGTTCGACGAGGACGCGCTGGCCGGCCGGGGAGGGGCGGGTGCCGGTGAGGTCGCGGTAGGCCAGGACGGCGGAGGCGACCGACGGGGGCGCCACGAGCCAGCCGGCGCCGAGGGTCGGGGTGAGGATCTTGCTGGTGGTGCCGAGGTGGACGACGACGTCGGGCGCCAGTGCGGCCAGCATGGGCAGCGGGGCGACGTCGAAGCGGAGCTCGCCGTCGTAGTCGTCTTCGATGACGAGCATGCCGTCGGCGCGGGCGCGTTCGACGAGTTCGACGCGGCGGGCCGCGCTCATGCGGCTGCCCATCGGGTATTGGTGCGCCGGCGAGCAATAGACGGCCCGTGCGCCGGGCGGGATGGCGTCCGGGCGCAGGCCCTCTTCGTCGACGGGCACGCCCACCACCGTGAGCCCCGCGCTGCGGAACGCCTGCACGGCCCGCTGGTACCCCGGCTCCTCGAACGCCACGACCGCGCCGCGCCGCAGCACCGCGGCGGCCAGCTCCACGACGGCCGCGGTGGTGCCGCCCGTGGCCAGGACCGAGCCGGCGGCCAGGCCGCGGTGGCGCAACAGGTGTTCCGAAACGGTGGCGCGGTACTCGGGCAGCCCGGCGCGGTGCGCGCGGATCAACGGCTCGGGATCGGCCGCCGCCCGCCACGCGCGGCGCCACGCGGCGCGGTCCAGACCCGCGGCCCACGGCGTGCCCGGCGTGAGGTCGAGCAGCGGCGCCGCCTCGGTTTCGGCCACGGGGGGTCCCGCCGGGGACACGGAGGCGGCCGCGCGCGTCGGCGGCGTGGTCACGTAGGTGCCCGAGCCGTGGCGCCCGGCGATCCAGCCTTCGGCGTGCAGCTGCTCGTACGCGGCCGACGTGACGGTGCGCGAAACCCCGAGCCGCTCGGCCAGCGCGCGCGTGGACGGCAACCGGTCGCCGCCGCGCAGGTGCCCGCTCGCGGCGGCCTCGCGCAGAGCGTCGGCCAGCTGCACGGCCAGCGGCGTGCTCGCGTCGCGGTCGAGGCTCACCGGAAGCGCGGTGTCGGCGTAGGACACAAAACCCCCAACAGAGAAAGTGGACTTCCCAAGTGTAGAAGAAGTGGCCGTTCAACACGTCCACTCACCCGCGCGACACTGCGAACATGACCCACGCGGACCAGAGCAGCGCGGACCCGACCAGCCTCTCGCCGACCGCCCGCACCACCCTCGGCCGCAAGAAGAACCGCGCGGCCACCGATCGCGCGACGCTGCACGCCGTGCTCGACGAGGCCCTGATCTGCCACCTCGGCCTCGTCCGCGACGGCGCGCCGCTCGTGCTGCCCACCGGCTACGGCCGCGACGGCGAAACGCTCTACCTGCATGGTTCCACGGGCGCGGCCAGTCTGCGCACCGCAGCGCAGGACCTCGACGTCTGCGTGACGGTGACCCTGCTCGACGGCATCGTCTACGCCCGCTCGGTGAACAACCACTCGATGAACTACCGCAGCGCCGTGATCCTCGGCCGCGCGCGCCTCATCACCGACCGCGACGAGAAACTCCACGCCCTGCGCGTGCTCACCGACCACCTCTCCCCCGGCTCGTGGGACCACGCGCGCGGCGTGAACGCCAAGGAGTTCGCGGCCGTTTCCGTGCTCGCCCTCGACCTCGCCGAAGCGTCGGTGAAGCTGCGCGCCGAAGGCCCCGACGACGAGCCCGAAGACGTCGACGCCAACAGCGCCTGGGCCGGCGTCCTGCCCGTGAAAACCGTGTTCGGCGAACCCGAGCCCTCAGCGGATCTCGCCGCCGGCTGGCCGGTGCCCGCGCACGTGGCCGGCCGCGTCAGCGCGCCGGCGGCAGCCGCACGGTGAACACGGTGCGGCCCGGCCGGCTCTCGACGTCGACCGTGCCGCCGTGTTCCGCCACCAGCGAATGCACCACCGACAGGCCCAGCCCGGTGCCGCCGGCCGAGCGCGTGCGCGAGTTGTCCACGCGGAAGAACCGGTCGAAAATCCGCTGCTGATCCTCCGGCGAAATCCCCGGCCCGGCGTCCTCGACCCGAATCACGGCAACGGAATCCTCGACACCCACGGACAACCCCACCGCAGTCCCCGAAGGCGTGTGCACGGCCGCGTTCGCCAGCAGGTTGTCGAAGATCTGGCGCAACCGCACCGGATCCGCATCGACTAAAACCGGCGCGGAAGAACCCGGCGCCACCGAGAGCGGATGCGACGGCCGCCCCACCCGGAACGCGTCCGCTGCCGCCGCCGCGATCGTGACCACGTCCACTCGTTCGGGTCGCACGGGTGGCTCCACGTCGGGCGCGTCGAGCCGCGCGAGCAGCAGCAGATCGTCGACGAGCACACTCATCCGTGCCGTCTCCTCGCGGATCTTCGCCAGGTGCGCTTCGCGTTCCTCCGGCTCGTTGGCCGCCGCGTAGCGGAAAAGATCGGCGTAGCCGCGAATCGACGTCAACGGGGTACGCAGCTCGTGCGACGCGTCGGCCACGAACCGGCGAAGGCGGTCGTTGGCGGCGGTCCGCGCGGCGAGCGAAGACTCGATGTGGGTGAGCATCACGTTGAACGCCGTCCGCAGCTCCGCCACCTCCGCGCCACCACCTTCACCCGTGGCCCGCACCGGCAGGTTCGCGGTCGCCGTGAGGTCGTGCGACGCGATGTCGTGCGCCGTGCCCGCCATGTCCGACAGCGGTCGCAGGCCGCGGCGCAGCACGAGCCGGCCCACCACCACGAGGATCGCGAGCGCGAGCAGGAACGCGATCACCTCCACGAGCACGAGCTGCCGCACGGTGCCGTCCAGGTCGGCTTGCGGCGCCGCGCTCAGCAGCACCGTTCCGCCGCCGGCCGAAGTCGCGACGGGACACGCGCGCACGCGATAAGGCCCGGCGCCGTGCAGGTACACGGTGCGGAACACGTCGCCGCCCGTCGCGTCGGCCGCGACCTCGGCCAGCGGCTTGAGGTCCGTCGGCAGATCGCTGCCCGGCTGCGGCGTCGCCACTCCGCGGTCGATCACGAACACCGCCGAGAACCACGAATAAACGACTTCCGGGTTGCCGTGCGAGCTGCGTAACCCCGGCACCTGCGCGACCTGGCTCGTCTTCAACTGCTCGTCGAGCCGGCGCCCGAGGTAGCCGTGCATGAACTCGACCGTGACGGTTCCCACGATCGCGAACACCACGAGCGCCAGCGCGCCGAGCCCGAACGCCAGCCGCGTGCCGAGCCGCGACGCGCGCCACGCGTCGTACCAGCGGCGAGCCCAGCGCCGCAGCCGCGTCACCGGCCCGCTCGCACGACGTAGCCGACCCCGCGCACGGTGTGGATCAGCGGTTCGGCGCCGGCGTCGAGCTTGCGGCGCAGGTGCGAGATCACCAGCTCGACCACATTGGACCGGCCGCCGAAGTCGTACTCCCACACGTGGTCGAGGATCTGCGCCTTCGTGAGCACGGCCGGCGAGCGGCGCATGAGGTAGCGCAGCAGCTCGTACTCCGTCGGCGTGAGCACCGCGAGCCGGTCGGCGCGGCGGACTTCGCGCGTGTCCTCGTCGAGCGTCAGGTCCTCCACGCGCAACACGGCCGTGCGCGGCGCCTGCGGCACGGCGTTGCTCCGGCGCAGCACCGCGCGCAGCCGGGCCATCAGCTCCTCGACGGAAAACGGCTTCACGAGGTAGTCGTCGCCGCCTCGGGTGAGGCCGGCGATGCGGTCGGCCGTGGCGTCTTTCGCCGTCAGGAAGACCACGGGCACGGCGTTGCCGGTTTCGCGCAGGCGATCCAGCACGGTGAAGCCGTCGAGGTCGGGCAGCATCAGGTCGAGCACCACGATGTCGGGCCCGAACTCCGCCGCGCGGCTGAGCGCGGCCTCGCCCGAGCCCGCGGTCACGGCCGACCAGCCCTCGTAGCGGGCCACGGTCGCGACCAGGTCGGCGATGTGCGGCTCGTCGTCCACCACGAGCAACCGCACCGGGTTCGGGTTGTCCACCCCACCATCCTCCGTGACCACCGCGCGGGCGCGCGAGCCGACGCCGCGGCCGACAGCCAGTCGACAGGTTCCGCCCAGATCCCCCACAGGTTCCGTGGCGACGCTGGCGTTCGTGACCGTGAGCCGAAGGGAAATCCCCGTGAGTGTCCTGACCCCGATCGCCGTGCCGCCTCGTCCGGTGCTGGCGCCCCGCGCGGTCGCCAAGGCGTGGATCTTCGTGTTCCTGGCCGCCAATGTCGCGCTCACCACGGTGTTCTTCGCGTTCGGCGGGCTGTCGGACGATCCGCTGATCAGCGCCGGGCGTCTCGCCGGGATCTACGCGGCGCAAGCCATGGCGGTGCAGCTGCTGCTCGTGGCGCGCCTGCCGTGGCTCGACCGCCGCCTCGGCATGGACCGGCTCACGTCCTGGCACCGCTGGACCGGATTCAGTCTTTTGTGGCTGCTGCTCGCCCACGTGGTTTTGGTCGTGGTCGGTTACTCGGCGATCGAGCGCACGAACGCACCCGACGAGCTGGTGCAGCTGGCGAACACCGTCGAAGGGATCCTGCGCGCGATCGTCGCGTTCGTGCTCATCCTCGTGGTCGGCGCCGCTTCGGCCCGCTTCGCTCGACGCCGGATGGCCTACGAGACGTGGCACTTCGTGCACCTCTACACCTACGCCGCCGTGGTGCTGGCCTTCACGCACCAGATCGCCGTGGGCCAGTCGTTCGCGAGCCACCCGGCGGCGCGCGCGTACTGGTGGACGCTGTGGCTGAGCACGGGCCTGGCCGTGCTGGCCGGACGGGTGCTGCTGCCGTTGCGGCGGAACCTGCGGCACCGGTTACGAGTGGTCGCCGTGGTGCCCGAGTCGCCCGACACCGTGTCCGTGTACCTCACCGGCCGCGATCTGGACCGGCTGCCGGCCCGCGCGGGACAGTTCTTCCTGTGGCGCTTCCTGACCCGCGACCGCTGGTGGCAGGCCAACCCGTACTCCCTCTCCGCCGCGCCCGACGGCCGCACCCTGCGGCTCACCGCGAAAGCCGTCGGCAGCGCCAGCGCGGGCCTGCGTTCGCTGCCGCTCGGCACGCGCGTGTTCGCCGAAGGCCCGTACGGCGCCTTCACCACGCTGCACCAGCAACGCACCAACGCCCTGCTGATCGCCGGCGGCGTCGGCATCACCCCGATCCGCGCGCTGCTCGAAGACGTGACCGGTCATGTCGTGCTGCTCTACCGCGTGCGCACGCCCGCCGACGCCGTGCTCCTGCCGGAGCTCCACGCCCTCGCCAAAACCCGGGGCGCGATCGTCCACGTGCTCAGCGGACCTTCGGACCAACGCGGCCCCCACGGTCCGGTGCTCGGCCCCGCCGCCATGCACGCCCTGGTGCCCGACCTCGACGACCGTGACGTGTTCGTGTGCGGCCCACCGGGCATGACGTCGGCGGTGCTGCGCAGCCTGCGCGAGCTGCACGTGCCCGGTGCGCAGGTGCACGCCGAACGCTTCAGCCTGGCCGCGTGAGGAGCTTCCGATGAAAAGGACGATTTTCGTGGTCGCGATGTCGATCGCCGGCTTCATCGCCGTGTGGCGCTTCGACCCCACGCCGGCGACGAGCACGGCCGTGGCCGCCCCGCAGGTGAGCACCGCACCGTCCACTTCGGCCGGTTCCGGCGGCGCCACCGCGGTGACCACGCAGGGTACGGCCGAGCAGACCGATTTCGGCACCGTGCAGGTGCAGGTGACCTTCTCCGGCAGCCGGATCACCGACGTCTCGCTCGCGCAGCAGCCCGACAGCGGCCGCGGCATCGCGGCGATCCCGGTGCTGCGCGAAGAAGCCCTGCAGGCGCAGAGCGCAGACATCGACACCGTTTCCGGCGCGACGCAGACCAGCGAGTCGTACATCAAGTCGCTGCAGGCGGCGCTCGACGCGAGGGGCTCGTGATGACCAAACACGTCGAGCACGTGATGGGCCTGCCGGTGTCCCTCGACCTGCGCGACAACGGCGATTTCACCGGTGCCGTCGCCGACGCCTTCCGGTGGCTGCGCGACGTCGACGCGAGGTTCAGCCCGTTCCGCGCCGGCAGCGAAGTCTCGCGCCTCGACCGCGGCGAGCTCACGGAACTGAGCGCAGACCTCGACGAAGTCCTCACGTTGTGCTCCTACTACGAACGCATCTCCGGCGGCGCCTTCAGCGCGTGGCTGCCCGGCCGTGGTCTGGACCCGTGCGCCGTCGTCAAGGGCTGGGCCGTGCAGCGCGCTGCCGACCGCCTCCTCGCTGCGGGCGCGGACAACTTCTGCCTCAACGCCGGCGGCGACGTCGTCACCTCCGGCGAACCGGAGCCCGGCCGGCCGTGGCGCGTCGGCATCCGCCATCCGGACCAGCCCGAAGCCGTCTGCGCCGTGGTCGCCTCGCGCGACGGCTCCGTCGCCACTTCCGCGGCCTACGAACGCGGCGCCCACATCCTCGACGGCCGCACCGGCCGGCCCGCCACGGGTCTGCTGAGCGTCACCGTGGTCACCGAAGACCTCACCCACGCCGACGCGCTCGCCACCGCGGCCTTCGCCCTCGGCACCGAAGGCATCGCCTGGGCCGCCGAACAACCCGGCTGCGACGTGCTGATCATCGACGACGAGCACCGCGTGCACCGCTCCCCCGGCCTGGCGCTGGCCCTCGCCTGACCACGGCACCGTCCACAGTGCACTCAGCGGGCACTCGGTGACCTTCCGACCGGCACCAGCGTGATTTCGTTGTCACGCGAAATTCACAGCGGTCGATGAAACGCAGACGCGCCGGCTGCGTCGTACTGATCGTGCTTCGGTTGACGACGGTAGCCGGTGTGGTGTGCGTGGTGGTCGCGCCGTTCTTGTCGGGTGGCGCGACGAGACCGGGCGGCGTGGTGCTGCTCGGATACGTGGCGGCGGTGCTGGTCGCCGCGGCGCTGGGCCTGGTGGGGTCGCGCAAGGTGCGGATCGCGGCGGCCGTGCTCGGCGTGCTCGCCGCCGCGGCCGCCGTGGTGCGACTGGTGCTCGACGTGCGCGGTGGCCTGCCCGGACTGGACACGCCGGTGCTCGCCGTGGGTGCGGTGGGCGTGGCGGTCGGGCTCTTCGACTCCACGTCGTGGCGGATCCGGCCGGTCGGCCTGCTGGTGGCGGTGGTCGTGCTCGGCGCGGCGGTGGTGGCGCCGTTCGCCGCGGACCGGGCCGCCACCGCGAGCGAGGCCCGCGGGGTGCCGGACCTGACGCCCGAACCCGTGGCCGAACGGCCGGGCGACCGGCAGTGGTCCTGGCAGCCGCCGGCCGACGTCAGCAAAACTGTGGCCGCGGGCCACGGCGTGGTCGTCGCGACGATCGACGGTTCCGTGACCGCGCTCGACGGCCTCGACGGCAGCGCCGACTGGTCCTACGCGCGGCCCGGCGCCCGGGTCCACGCGCTTCTCGCGTCCGCCGACCGGCGCACGGTCGTGGCCGCCTTCGCGTCGAAAACCGACAGCAGCAACGACCTCGTGGTGGTGCTCGACGCCGACACCGGCACCCCACGCTTCCACCGCGTGGTGCCGTCGGTACTGGTCGAAACCGGCGGGATCCTGGTGGGCACGAAGGCGTTGACCATCCGCGACGACGACTACGCCGGCTACGACCTGCAGTCCGGCGCCGAACTCTGGCACTGGTCCGCGCCGGCCGGCTGCCAGAACCCGTACACCTTGCCGGCCCAGGCCAAGACCGTGGTGCTGGCGGCGCTCGAGTGCGGCCGGTCGGCGGGCCTCGTCGCGCTCGACGAGGTGACCGGTCGTGAACGCTGGCGGCATGTGGTCGAGACCACTGGCCCCGACGACGAACGCCTCGACATCTCTCCCGCCGCCACCACCGACGGCGCCGCCGTGTGGCTGCGGCTCGTCGGCCGCGCCGCCGCACCCGGCTCGGTCCTCAACGGCGTGTTCGACACCGAGACCGGCCGGCTGCTGGCCCAGCCGGACGCCACCCGCTGGGTGCGCATGGACGTGGGCCCGGTTCCCCTGATCGAGCAGGAAAAGACAGCCGCTCTCGATCTCACCACCGGCACCACGCGTCCGATCGACGTCGGTGCCTGCCCCGCGCGCTCGGCCGACGCCACCACACCCCACACCTACCTGCGCGTGTGCGCCGACACCGGCCGGGACCTGACCCTGGTGGTGCAGGGGTTCGACGGCGGCCCGCCGACGAGCCGGGTCGTTCACCTGGCCGGCTCGGGCCCACTTTCGGAACTGCGGCTCGTGCCGGCGCCCGGTGCGATCGTCCTCGCACGCAGCACGTCCGATGGCACGCCGGCGCCGGTGATCGGCCTTCCCGGCTGACGGCCGGCGAAACCTCCTCGCGCGAGACCGGTCTTTTCGGGCAGACTGCGGCCCAGCCGACTTCGCAGGGGGAACCAGATGCCGTCCGTCATCGAGAACACCACCGTCGATTGCGCCGATCCGTACGCGCTGGCCGAGTTCTGGAGCAGCGTCCTCGACCGGCCGATCGCCGAGGGCGACGAGCCCGGCGACGAAGAGGTCGGCATCATCCTCGACCACGGCGGCGCGCTGTTGTTCATCCAGGTGCCGGAACGCAAGACGGTGAAAAACCGCCTCCACCTGTGCCTCACGCCCGACGTCCCGCGCGACGCCGAGGTCGAGCGCCTGCTCGCCGCCGGCGCCACGCTGTTCGACGACCAGCGCAACGCCGACGGCACCGGCTGGGCCGTGCTGCTCGACCCGGAAGGCAACGAGTTCTGCGTGCTGCGCAGCAAAGCCGAGCGGGCGGCGACGGCGTGACAGAGTCGTTCGACCTCAACCGCGCCAACTGGGACGAGCGCGCGGTGGTGCACGCGAAGTCGGAGTACTACGGCTTCGACCGCTTCCGCACCGACCCGGCCTACCTCAGCGACGTGGTGCAGTTCGACTTGCCTCGCCTCGGGGACATCGCCGGGCTACGCGGCGTGCACTTGCAGTGCCACATCGGCACCGACACAGTTTCCTTGTCCCGCCTGGGCGCACGGATGTCCGGCCTCGACCTCTCCCCCGGCTCGCTGGCCGAAGCCCGCCGGCTCGCGGACAGCGCCGGCGCGGAGATCGACTTCCACGAGGCCAACACCTACGACGCCGTCGAGGTGTTCGGCGAAAACGCGTTCGACCTGGTCTACACCGGCATCGGTGCGCTGTGCTGGCTGCCGAAGATCGACCGCTGGGCCGAGGTCGTGGCCCGGCTGCTGAAGCCGGGCGGGCGGCTGTTCTTCCGCGAGGGCCACCCGATGCTGTGGACGCTCGACGAGGAAGACGAGCACGGCTGGCCGAAGTACGAGTACTTCGAGCACGAAGAACCGCTCGTGTTCGCCGAGGAAACCACCTACGTCGAGTCCGACGGCCCGATCGTGAACAGCACCACGCACTCGTGGAACCACTCGCTCGGCGAAATCGTCACGGCCTTGCTGGCCCACGGCCTCACGCTCACCGCGCTGACCGAACACGACTCCGTGCCGTGGAACGCGCTGCCGAACGAGATGGAGCAGGTCGAGGGCCGCGAATGGCGGCTTCGGGACAATCCGCGCCGGCTGGCGGCGAGCTACACGATGCAGGCGGTGAAGCCCGCGTAGCGCCGTTTCCGCGGCGCCGAGGCCAAGTCCGGCCCGGCCGAAGTCCCGCCCCGTCAGGGCCGAGTTCCCTAGAGTGCGGGAATGACTCTGGGAACGCGCGTTGCCGTGGCCGCCTTGGGCGGCACCATCTCGATGGCCCCCGGCCGCTCGATCGAAGACGGCGTGGTGCCGCGGCTGACCGCCGAGGACCTGCTGGGCGACCTCGGCGCCGACCTGCCGATGGAGGTCACCGCGGCCACGCTCGCCGGCATCTCCAGCGCGTCGATGGACTACGAGACGCTGCTGCGCACGCGCGAGTGGGGCCTCGAGCAGGTGGCGGCCGGCGCGGCGGGACTCGTGGTGGTGCAGGGCACGGACACGCTCGAGGAGACGGCGTACTTCTTCGAGCTCACCTGGCCCCACGACGTGCCGGTGGTCGTCACAGGGGCGATGCGCAACCCGAGCCTGCCGAGCGCCGACGGCCCGGCCAACCTGCTGGCGGCGCTCACCGTCGCGGCCGACCCGCGCAGCCGGGGACGCGGTGCGCTGGTGGCGTTCAACGACGACGTGCACTCCGCGCGCTGGGTGCGTAAGGCCCACGCGAGCCACCTCGAAGCGTTTTCCTCGTACCCGGCGGGACCGCTCGCGCTCGTCGCGGAACGCCGCGTGCACTACTTCCACCCGGCCGGCGGACGTCCGGGTGCTCTTTCGGTGGACGGTGCCGACTTCTCGGGGCTGGTCCCGTTGCTGGAAGCCGGCCTCGCGGATTCCGGTGAGCTGCTCAAGCTCGTGCTCGCCGGCGGCGCGCTCGGGGCTGTCGTGGCGGCCAGTGGCGTGGGGCACGTCTCGCGGGCGACCGCGGACGTGATCGCCGCCGCGCCGGTGCCGATCGTCATCGCTACCCGCACCGGCGCGGGCACCACGTTCCGCGGCACCTACGGCTTCCACGGTTCCGAGTCGAGCCTCATCCGCCTCGGCGCGACGATGGCGGGCTGGCTCGACCCGCGCAAGGCCCGAGTGCTGCTGCAGGTGCTGCTCGCCACCGGTGCTTCGCGCGAGGTCGTGGAGCAGGAGTTCCGGCTGCGCGGTGATCTGGACCGGTAGGCCCCTGAAACCGACCCCTGAAAAACCGCGAACCTCAGCCGCGCACCGGGCCGCCGACGGGATCGAGGTGGTACGACCGCATCGCGCGCGGCCCGTCGCGGTACACGTGCACGCTGATCGCCGGGTCGGGCCCGTCGTTGCGCACCGCGTGCACGTATCCGGGCCCGAACACCCGCGACTGTCCGGCGACCAGCGAGTGCACCTCGGTCACCGCGCGGCCTTCGGGCGAACGGCGCGCGACGGTTTCGGTCAGCCGCCCGGAGACGATCGTGAACGCGCCGGAGGAGAACTCGTGGTCGTGCAGGTCGGTCTCCTGGCCGGGCAGCCAGCTCAGCAGCCAGATCTCCTGCCCGTCGCCGCGGTGCACGAGCGCGGAGAAGCGCTCGTCGGGGTCGTAGCGCAGCAGGCTCGCCCAGCGCTCACGGTCGGCGGCCACCTCGAGGGCGGCGCGCACGGGGTGGCGCAGGGCGGGGTTTTCAGGACGCAGCAGGGTGTTGTCCGGGACGGCGAACATGGTCGTTCCTCGCGGGAGAAAGTGAAGTGGAGCTGGGCCGGGGCTGGGTTCACCGACAACAGCGACACGACGGCAGCACGACGGGGCGGAGGTCACAGGACCCCGGCCACACGGTCGTCACGCACATCGTCACGCCGACAGCGAACCAGCGCCGGCCTCGGTGGTCAACCGGATCCCAGCTTCTGGGAGATCAGCTCCACTCGTGTTTCCGCGACCGCCCCAGCAGCTCCGCGCCGGCCTGGCGCGGGTCCACGCCCTCGTGGCACACGCGGTGCATCGCGTCGGTGATCGGCATGTCGACACCCAGGCCCCGCGCGAGCTCCCGGATCGACGAGCACGACGTGACGCCTTCGGCGACCTGCCCGCCGGTGGCGGCCTGCGCCTGCTCCAGCGTGTCGCCGCGGCCGAGCCGTTCGCCGAAGGTGCGGTTGCGCGACAACGGCGACGAGCACGTGGCCACCAGGTCGCCGAGGCCCGCGAGCCCCGCGAACGTGAGCGGGTCGGCACCGAGCTTCGCGCCCAGCCGCGCCATTTCCGCGAGCCCGCGCGTGATCAGCGTCGCCATCGTGTTGGCGCCGAGCCCCATGCCGGCGGCCATGCCGCAGCTCAGCGCGATCACGTTCTTGCACGCGCCGCCCAGCTCGCAGCCCACCACGTCGGTGTTGGTGTACGGGCGGAAGTACTGGTTCGAGCTCGCCCGCTGGATCGCCACCGCGCGCTCGTGGTCCGCGCACGCCACCACCGCCGCGGCCGGTTGCGCCGCGGCGATCTCGCGGGCCAGGTTCGGCCCGGACACCACCACGATCTCGCCCGCGTCGACCTTGGCCAGCTCGGCGATCACCTCGCTCATGCGCTTGAGCGTGCCCAGCTCCACGCCCTTGGCGAGGCTCACCAGGATCGCCTCGCGCGGCAGCAACGGCTGCCACGCCGTGAGGTTGGCGCGCAGGCTCTGGCTCGGCACGCCGAGCACCACCGCCTGCGCGCCGTCGAGCGCGGCCGCCGCGTCGGCCGTCGCCGTGACGCGGTCGGGCAGCCGGGTGCCGGGCAGGTACGACTCGTTGGTGTGCCGCGCCGTGATCTCCTCGGCGATCGACTCGCGGCGCGCCCACATCGTGACGTCGCGCCCGGCGTCGCCGAGGACCTTGGCGAACGCGGTGCCCCACGAGCCGGCGCCGAGCACCGTCACGCGCTGGACGTCGGTGGCGAAGGCGGCCATCAGGCGCCGTCCTCCGGCTTCTTCGCCGGCGGCTCCTCCTGACGGATCTCGGCGAGCAGGCGGGTCACCTCGTCCATCATCAGCTTGGTCACCGCACGCAGCGTGGACGCGCTGCGGGGGTTGGCGTCCGCGTAGGCCGAGAGGTCCAGCGGATCGCCGATCAGGTGCGTCACGGTCTTGCGCGGGAACGGCGTGAGCTTCTTGGTGTAGCCGTTGTAGATCTGGTTGGTGCCCCAGCGCGCGATCGGGATCACCGGCGCGTCGTTCTGCAGCGCCAGCCGCGCGACACCGGTGAACGACTCCTTGGGCCAGCCCGCGGGGTCCTTCGTGATCGTGCCCTCGGGGTAGATCACCACGATCTTGCCCTCGGACAGCGCCTCGTGCGCGGCCCGGAGGCTGTCGCCCGCCGCGCTGGAGTTGCGCGACACCGGGATCTGCCCCGACGCCGTCGCGATCTTCCCGAGGACGGGCACCTTGAGCAGGCTGTCCTTGAGGAAGAACCGCGGCACGCGCTTCTGGCGGTGCACGAACACGGCGTCGACCACGGGGTCGAGGTGCGAAATGTGGTTCAGCACCAGCACCGCCGGGCCCTGCCGCGGAATCTTCTCCGCGCCGATGTAGCGCCGCTTCCCGATACGGGTCAGCGGGTAGAACACGAAGGCGGCCAGCCCCACCCAGAAGCCGCCCTTCTCACGCCGCGCCAAGTCTCCTCCTCGGTCGATCCACTCGGGCAGATCCTGCCGCGCCGGGGTTCACGCAGTCCAGGGAGGGTGCGCTCACCCCGCGTCGAGGCGCTTTCGGGTAAAGATGGACAGGTGGACGTGGACCTGGTCGTGCCGTTGAAACACCCCCGCGTGGGCAAGTCGCGCCTGCGCGGCGCGCTCGTGGAGGCCGAGCACGCCGAGCTGGTGCTGGCGCTGGCGTACGACACGCTCGCGGCGGTCACGTCCGTCGCCGGCGTGCGGCGGGTGCTGGTGGTGGCCGCCGACCCGGGCGCGGTGGCGGACCTGGCCGGCCTGGGCGTGGAGCTGGTGACCGAACCGGACGGTGGCGGGCTGAACGAAGCGTTGCGTCACGGCGCGGCTCTGCTGCGCGACGGCGATCCGCACGGTGTCGTCGGCGCTTTGCAGGCGGACCTGCCGGCGTTGCGGGCGGGCGATTTCGCCGCCGCGCTGGCCGAAGCGGCGGGGCGGCGCGCGTTCGTCGCCGATCACCAGGGCACGGGCACCACGCTGCTGTTGTCGGCGCCCGGCGCGCCGCTCGACCCGCGCTTCGGCGCCGGTTCCGCCCAGCGGCACACCGATTCCGGGGCCGTCGCGCTGGCCGGTGCGATGGTGTCCTTGCGCAGCGACGTGGACACTTCGGACGATCTGTCGCACGTACGAGCACTCGGTGTCGGCAAACGCACGGCGGCGCTGCTGCCCGACGAAACCGTCACGTTGAGCTGAAGGTGTTCATTTGACCTTCACCGCGGTCTGCGCAATCTGCTGGTTCGTAGTGAACAATGGGCATCGTGAGCACAGACGACGCCAGCACATCGGGACAGCCCGCTCGGCGGCGCAGGGCCAGCGCGGCGAAAGCTGACGGGCCCGCGAGCGCCGCCCGGCACACCAGCGCGGCGAGGAAGGCGACGCCCAAGAGCGGCGCCTCCGCCGACGCGGTGAAAACGGCCGCGCGCGGCACCGCCGCCAAGGCCGGGAGCAACGCGGCCGGCAAGGCCAAGGCCGCCAAGGGCGAGCCGGCCGGAACCGGAACGGCGGCGAAGAGCCCGCGGACCCGCAAGACCACCGCGGCCACCGCCGTGGCCGCCCCGGAGACCGCGCGACCCACCCGCCGCACCACCGCCGCGGTCGACGCGGGTGCCTCCGGCGAAGACTTCCGCGCTGTGCCCTCGGCTCCCCCGGCCGTCACGGCGAACGCTCCGACGGCCGTGGAGTCGCTTCCCGACGACCGGTATTTCAACCGTGAGCTGTCCTGGCTCGACTTCAACGCGCGGGTGCTGGCGCTCGCCGAGGACGCGTCGCAGCCGCTGCTCGAGCGCACGAAGTTCCTGGCCATCTTCGCGTCCAATTTGGACGAGTTCTACATGGTGCGCGTGGCCGGGCTGAAGCGCCGCGACGACACGGGCCTGTCCGTGCGCAGCGCCGACGGCCTCACGCCGCGCGAGCAGCTGGACTACATCGCCAAGCGCAACCAGGACCTGGTGGAGCGCCACACGAGCGCGTGGGAAGACCGGCTGCGCCCGGAGCTGGCCCAGCAGGACATCCAGCTCGTGGGCTGGGCCGACCTCGCCGGTGCGGACCAGCTGCGGCTCTCGAGCTACTTCTCGGAGCAGATCTTCCCGGTGCTCACGCCGTTGGCGGTCGACCCGGCGCACCCGTTCCCGTACATCTCGGGCCTGTCGCTCAACCTCGCGGTCACGGTTCGCGACCCGCAGGGCGGCACCGAGCGCTTCGCCCGCGTGAAGGTGCCGAGCAACGTGCCGCGCCTGATGCGCGTGGAAACCGAACGCACCAGCCGCACGGCCACGTTCCTGCCGCTGGAGGAACTCATCGCCGCGCACCTGGGCGAGCTGTTCACCGGCATGGAGGTGACCGAGCACCACGTGTTCCGTGTCACCCGCAACGCCGATTTCGAGGTCGAGGAAGACCGCGACGAAGACCTGCTGCAGGCGTTGGAGCGCGAGCTGGCGCAGCGCCGCTTCGGGCCGCCGGTGCGGCTCGAGGTCGCCGAGGACATGAGCGAGCACATGCTCGAGCTGCTGCTGCGTGAGCTCGAGGTGGACCCGGCCGACGTCGTCGAGGTGCCGGGGCTGCTCGACCTGACCTGTCTGCACCAGCTGTCCGGTGTGGACCGCAAGGAGCTCAAGGACCGGTCGTTCGTGCCGGCCACGCACCCGGCGTTCGGCGAACGCGAGACGCCCAAGAGCGTGTTCGCGACGCTGCGCGAGGGCGACGTGCTGGTGCACCACCCGTACGACTCGTTCTCCACGAGCGTGCAGCGCTTCATCGAGCAGGCCGCGGCCGACTCGAAGGTGCTGGCGATCAAGCAGACGCTCTACCGCACCTCGGGCGACTCGCCGATCGTCGACGCGCTGATCGACGCCGCCGAGGCCGGCAAGCAGGTCGTGGCGCTGGTCGAGATCAAGGCGCGCTTCGACGAGCAGGCCAACATCACGTGGGCGCGCACGCTGGAGCGCGCGGGCGTGCACGTGGTCTACGGCCTCGTCGGGCTGAAGACGCACTGCAAGGTGTCGATGGTGGTGCGCCAGGAGGGTTCGACCATCCGCCGCTACTGCCACATCGGCACCGGCAACTACAACCCGAAGACCGCGCGTCTGTACGAGGACCTCGGCCTGCTCACGGCCGACCCGAGCATCGGCGCCGACGTCACCGACCTGTTCAACGTGCTCACGGGCTACTCGCGCCAGGACACCTACCGCACGATCCTCACGTCGCCCCACGGCATCCGCCGCGGCATCGTGCGCGCGATCGGCGAGGAGATCGAGCTGGCGCGCGCCGGGCAGGTCGCGGGGATCCGGATCAAGTGCAACTCGCTCGTCGACGAGCAGGTGATCGACGCGCTGTACCACGCTTCGCAGGCCGGGGTGCCCGTCGACGTGGTGGTGCGCGGGATCTGCGCGCTGAAGCCGGGTGTCGAGGGGCTGTCGGAGAACATCCAGGTGCGCTCGATCCTGGGCCGGTTCCTGGAGCACTCGCGGGTGTTCCACTTCCGCGCGGGCGGCACGCACTGGATCGGCAGCGCCGACATGATGCACCGCAACCTCGACCGCCGGATCGAGGCGCTCGTGCGCGTGAAGGACCCGAAGCTCACGAACCAGCTCGACGCCGTGCTCGACTCGGCGCTCGACCCGACCACGCGCTGCTGGGTGCTCACGGCCAGCGGCGAGTGGCAGCCGTTCCCCGCCGCCGGTTCACAGGTGCGTGATCACCAGGTGGAGCTCGCGAAGCTGCACGGGGCCGCCGGATGAGCGTGGACGTCCGCGCAGCCGGTGCGGTGCTGTGGCGCCGCGCCGGCGACGGGTTCGAGGTGGCCGTGGTGCACCGGCCTCGTTACGACGACTGGTCGCTGCCGAAGGGCAAGGTGGACCCGGGAGAGACCCTCGCCGCCACTGCGGTGCGGGAAGTACTGGAGGAGACCGGCTACCACGCCGTGCTGGGCCGGCACGTCACGCAGACGACGTACGACGTGCCCGCCCGCAGCGGTCATGGCGTGCTGAAGAAGACCGTCGACTACTTCAGCGGCGAGGCCGTTTCCGGGTCGTTCGAAGTCAACGACGAGGTCGACGAGCTGCGCTGGCTCGACCCGGTCGCGGCCGAGCGCCTTCTCACGCGGGACACGGACACGCGGGTGCTGCGCGAGTTCTGCGCGCTGCCGGTGTCGTTGATCACCGTGCTGCTCGTCCGCCACGCCAAGGCAGGCAAGCGCGACGACTGGACCGGCGACGACGACCTCCGTCCCTTGTCCGACGCCGGTCAGCGCCAGGCCGACGCGCTGCGCACGCTGTTGCCGTGCTTCGGCCCCACGCGGGTCTTCTCGGCGCCGCGGCTGCGCTGCGTGCAGACCGTGCGCGGCGTCGCGGAGGACCTCGGCGTCGACGTGCGCCACGAGAACCTCCTGTCGGAAGAGGGCTACTGGCCCGACCCGGTCCTCGGCATCGCGAGGTTGCTGGCCATCGCCGGCGACGGCGGCACGCCGCTGATCGCCAGCCAGGGCGGCGTGATCCCCGACCTGATCAGCGCCCTGGCCGACCGCGACGGCACCGAGCTCGCCGCCGCTCGCGCAGGTGTGGTGCCCAGTAAGAAGGGCTCCCTGTGGGTCCTGTCATTCCTGCCGGCTTCCGGTGATGTCGGCCCGCGCCTCACCTCCGCGGACTACTACCCGACGCCCCTGCCGGCCCCCGCGCCGACGCGGCACTGACGCAGTTCTTCTGCCGAGGCCTCCCCACGGATCTCACGTCCGCGGGGAGGCCTTCCGCGTTTCGGGATTCCGGACTGTTCGAATGCGCTCGAAAACTGCCGGGGTCGGTATTCGTCGATTCTATAGAGACCGTCATTCGCGGATGCCGGGTGTCGGGTTCGGCGGTCCGCCTGAATGGCGGATCAAGTGGTGGTGGGCGGGCCGGATGGAGAGCGCGCGGGGTGGGCTGAAATTTCACCGGGGCCGCTGGTGGCGAGGTCGGCGGTGGTGGGGCTGAGGTTCGTCGTGGGCGGCTGTGTCGCTGCTGCCTCGTCCGCTGGTTCGTCCGTCGCCGTTTCGCGGGCTCAGGGGGCGTCAGGGACTCTGTGTCGGGCAACGGACTTCGTGGGGGTAGGTGGGAAGCCGCAGCTCACGACCACGTCTGTGAGCTCGGGCCGTCGATGTGTTGCCTCGCAGCCGGTCTCCTCGAGTCCGGGCTCAATGCCTTCTGCCGTCGATGGCGTGCGCCGCTCTGCGGGACTTGAACCGGCGGCGGTGCCGGCCTCACCTTCACGCCGGGTACCGGAAGATCTCCCGGCCACACGGTCGATGAAGGTGGCTCGCTAGTTGGCTACGTCGCCGTCCGCACCTTACTGCGACCGCCTCGGTGCCGAGATCTTGTCGTTTGTCCGGCATTCCCGTCGCAGGCAGCCCAGCCTGAACCGTGGCCCGCGCACGTCCGCCTGAGCCGCGAACACCCAGGTGGCACAGGATCTCCGGCCCGCGCGGAGAACGCGGCAGCTGCGACCATCTGTTGGCAGATGATCTGTTCGCCCTGCATTCCCGCCGCGACTCACCAACTGCGGTAGCGCCGAAAACACTCCGCCGACGCGTAGAGGGTGATGCGGCGAGGGGCTCCGTGAGCCTTTCCACGGACCAGAATTCTCCGATGTCTGAACGGCCGCCGCACCGTGAAGGTGCCTCTCGCAGCCGGCGTGCGATACCCAGGAACCGCCCCACCCGACACTCCGAGCGCCCCGTGGACCTGCGCACGAAGCAGAATCGGTGCCACCGGACCGGAGCTCCGTTGGCCCGGGGAATGCCGTGATGAGGCGCTTCACGGCCGGCTTTCGATAACCAACCGTCGGCCCACCGGTAATGGCGCAAGCGCTCCATGGACCTGCGCGCAAGGCAGAATCGATGCCGCCCAGCCTCAGCTGCCGAGGCCCAGGGAATGCCCGCGAAAGGGCCCTTCACCGGCAGCGTGCGATGCCCAGGAGCCGCTCCGCTCAATGGAGCGAACGCCCCGTGGACCCGTGGCACGAGGCTGAATCACTGTCGCCAGACCCGGCAGCCGTAGGCCGGGAAATGCCCTTCACGCCCAGCGTGCGGCGTTCAGATGCCACTCCACGCTGACGGCGCAGGCGCTCCACAGGCCCGTGCCCGAGCCAGAATCTCGGTGTCGCCAGAACTGTCCGCTGCGCCGCGGAGACACCGCAATCGGCCCTTCACAGCCACTGTGCAGAATCCGGAACCGCCTCGACTCTGCGCCTGAGAACTTCGGCGAGTGGCCGCACGTTCCCCGACACCACAGCAGGTCTCGCGCGATACCGCACGAGACCAGGAAATACCCCAGACATGCGGCAGGGCCCCGTCCCGGGGTGGGAGGGGGCCCTGCCGTGAAGTGCACGTCCCAACCACAGGGGGTTGGGGTGGGTGTTACTTCTTCTTCGCGGCGCTGGTGCGCTTGGCAGCGGGCTTGGCGGCGGGCTTCTTCGCCGCCGGCTTCGCGGCCGGCTTGGCCGCAGCGGCCTTGGTGGTGGTCGCCTTCGCGGCGGGCTTGGCCGCGGCGGCCTTGGTGGTGGCGGCCTTGGCGCGGGTAGTGGCCGGCTTGGCCGCGGCAGCCTTGGTCGCAGCGGCCGGCTTCGCCGCAGTGGCGCGGGTGCGGGTGGTGGTGGAACGCGTGGTCGCCGGGCGGGTCGCCGTGGTGCGCGAGGCAGCCGCGCGGGTACCGGTGGCCGCGGTCGCGCGGGCGGTGGTGGTGCGCGAGGCCGTGGTGGCCGCGGTGGTGGTGGTGCGCTTGACCGCGGTGGCCTTCGGCAGCTTCTTCGTGCCGGAGATGACGTCCTTGAACGTCGTGCCCGCACGGAAAGCCGGCACGTTGGTCTTCTTCACCCGCACCGTCTCACCCGTGCGCGGGTTACGCGCGGTCCGGGCGGCACGGGCACGCTTCTCGAACACACCGAACCCGGTGATGTTCACCTTCTCGCCCTTGTTGACCGTCCGGATGATGATGTCGACGAGACCGTCGACGGCCTCCGAAGCAACCTTTTTGTCGCCCAGACGCTCCGACAGCGCCTCGATCAGCTGGGCCTTGTTGGCCATTCCAGTCCTCCAAGAAGAACTCTACGTCCACGGCCACGTCGGCCGAACTCTTCAATAGTATTACCCATAACGCGGAGAAGTCCAAACGGGACCCTTGGTTTTTCCGTTGGCGTGTCTGCGGTCCGCCCATTCGAAGGGCTCGGGAACGGTCGGAATAAGCGTCGTTCTATTCGCTCTTGTGTTCGATTGTTCGTGCAGAGTGGGGCTCTACCAGCGGTTTTGGCACCAGTCGCACCACTGCGCCGTGCTTCTCCAGTGGCGGAAGGCGATCTTGCCGCGGCCCCGGGAGTGTCCTTTGCGGACTGACGAAGGGGGCCTCGGTGATCGTCGGAAATCCGGCCGCGCGATGGCCGCCGAAGCCCCGCCGAGGCATCCGGCGGGTGCCGAGGGCCGCCGGAACCCCTGCCGCCACGGGGTTCGCCGACCCTCGCCGGCCGCGCCCCTTGCCGCGGCAACGAACTGTCCCGGCCGACCGCCTCCGTCGCCGAAACCCGACAAAGCCGAACCCTCGGAGCGGCAACGGGTACACGCCCGGACGCGTCCGCTCGTGTGACGACTCGGCCAAGCGTGTGACGCGGCCCGGGGTTCGGCGTCACGCCGCTCGAGGCGGCGAGCGGCCGAGGGGGTGGCGTCGCGGTGAACGCCGGTTCGGCCCCGAAGCCGTGTCAGGGCACCGGCATCGGCGCCTCCCGAAGCCGGTGCCCTGAAGCACCGCCGGCTCACTCAGTGAGGGAAATCCGCCGGGCCGTGGGCAGCGAAGCGCCCCGGCCGAGAACACACGTTGGCCGGGGCGTCGCGAGGGATCAGCAGGTCAGAGCACAGGAGGAGCGTCCACTGAGGACTGTCAGGCCGGGGCCGTGGTCCGGGCGAGCGCGAAATACCGCTCGTCGCTGTAGGGCCCGGGCTCGCCGGTCGCCGGGTCCCAGATCGTCCGCGACAGCCCGAAGAGATCACCCAAGTAGACGTGCAGCGCCACGGACCGGCCGCCCGTCCGGTTGGCCACGGAATGGATCACGTGCGCGTCCATCGGCAGCACGGCCCCCGCCGCCGTCTCGGTCTCGCCGACCACCGCGAGCCGTCCGCCGTCCGCGCGGTGGAAGGTGTTGGTCTCACTCCCCCGCAGCACGGCGACGCACGCCGGGATCAGGTGATCATGGGGCGGGTACTCCGTGCGCGGCGCGATTTCGACCCGCAGGAGGGTGAGCGCCGGCTCGGCGTGCAGCACCTGCTCGTCGACGCCGGCGCCCGGCAGCCAGCCGAGCACGTCGGCGGCGGACGCGGCCACCTCCCGCTGCAGCCGCGCCAGCTCGGCTGCCGGGTCCGCGGCGGCGCCCGCGCGCCGGGCGGCGAGGATCAGGTCGGTGAGGTCGGTCATCGTGGGGCTCCGTCCACCTGGGAGGGTCGCGACCGGTCGGGCCGCGAAGTGGGGACAGGGTGGCACCGGCGGGTGTCGTGCGCTGGTGAAGGCGGCGGCCCGATTCTCAGCCGGCTCAGATGCCAGGCACAGGTTCGGCGCCCGAGCGGCGGTGAACGCCGGTTCGGTACGGCGCACGAAAAAGGCCGCCTCCCCCGAAGGAGAGGCGGCCCTGGCTGGAACGTGGTGGGAGTCAGCGAGACCGGAGCGTCAAAGGCGTTCCTGGAGAGCGTCGGCGGCGGCCAGCAGATCGGCGGCCCAGCGCGCGCCCGGTTTGCGGCCGATGCGTTCGATGGGACCGGAAACCGAGACGGCCGCCACGACCGCGCCCGACGAATCCCGCACCGGCGCGGAGACACTCGCCACACCCGGTTCGCGCTCCGCGACGCTCTGCGCCCAGCCGCGGCGGCGGACTTCGAGCAGAGTGCGCTCCCCGTACACGGCTTCGGCGAGGATCGTCCGCTGCGTGTGCGGATCCGACCACGCGGCAAGCACCTTCGCCCCGGAGCCGGCCGTCATCGGCAGGCGCGAGCCGATGGGCACGGTGTCGCGCAGGCCACTCGGCGGCTCGGCTGTGGACACGCACACACGCTGCACGCCGTCCCTCCGATAGAGCTGCACGCTTTCGCCCGTGATGTCGCGCAGCTTCGGCAGCACCGAGCTCGCCGCGTCGAGCAACGGGTCGGTGGAGCCGCCCGCGAGTTCGGCGAGCGCGGTGCCCGGCCGCCAGCGGCCGTCCGGTCCTCTGCGCAGCAACCGATGCACTTCGAGACCGACGGCGAGGCGGTGCGCCGTCGCCCTCGGTAGTCCCGTGCGTGTGCAGAGTTCCGCCAGCCCACAGGGGTCTTCGGCGACGGCCTGCAACACCGCCACGGCTTTGTCCAGTACTCCGATACCGCTATGCTGTCCCACGACGCGATACTAACTTCCCGAAGTTTGGGAAGTCCAGAATCTGGGAAAAACGAACTCGAGCTGCGCACGTGACGTGGCTCGCCCCGCCTTCGGACGTCGCTTGAGTTCCTTGCTCCCGGCCAACCCCTTGGAAGGAGCCGGAGATGACCAGCCCGACCGGCAAGGCCCGCACGCTGGCGGAGAAGGTGTGGGACAGCCACCTCGTGCGCCGAGGCGAAGGTGCCGAACCGGACCTGCTCTACATCGACCTCCACCTGGTGCACGAAGTCACGAGCCCGCAGGCGTTCGACGGCCTGCGCCTGGCCGGGCGGCCGGTGCGCCGCCCCGACCTCACCATCGCGACCGAGGACCACAACGTCCCCACCGTCGACATCGACCTCCCGATCGCCGACCCGGTCTCGCGCACCCAGGTCGACACCCTTCGCCGCAATTGCAAGGAGTTCGGTGTCCGGCTGCATCCGATGGGTGACGCCGAGCAGGGCATCGTGCACGTCATCGGCCCGCAGCTGGGGCTCACGCAGCCCGGCACGACCGTGGTGTGCGGCGACAGTCACACTTCGACCCACGGCGCGTTCGGCGCGATGGCCTTCGGCATCGGCACGTCGGAGGTCGAGCACGTGCTCGCCACGCAGACGCTGCCGCTGCGCCCGTTCAAGACGATGGCGATCACCGTCGACGGCGAGCTCAAGCCCGGCGTCACGGCGAAGGACATCATCCTCGCCGTGATCGCCAAGATCGGCACCGGCGGCGGGCAGGGCTACGTGCTCGAGTACCGCGGCAAGGCCATCGAGGCGCTGTCGATGGAAGCGCGCATGACGGTGTGCAACATGTCCATCGAGGCGGGCGCGCGCGCCGGCATGATCGCGCCGGACGAGACCACGTTCGCGTACCTGAAGGGCCGTCCGCACGCTCCGCAGGGCGCCGACTGGGACGCGGCGCTGGCCGGCTGGCGCGAGCTGCGCACCGACGAGGGCGCCGAGTTCGACGCCGAGGTGCACCTGAACGCCGACGAGCTGACCCCGTTCGTGACCTGGGGCACCAACCCGGGCCAGGGACTGCCGCTGGGTGCCTCGGTGCCCGACCCGGCCGACATCGGCGACGAGAACGAGCGCGCTTCGGCCGAGAAGGCCCTGTCCTATATGGACCTGACGCCGGGCACACCCCTGCGGGAGATCGCGGTGGACACCGTCTTCCTCGGTTCGTGCACCAACGGCCGCATCGAGGACCTGCGCGCGGCCGCCGAGGTGCTGCGCGGGCGCAAGGTCGCCGAGTCGGTGCGGATGCTCGTGGTGCCCGGCTCGATGCGGGTGCGCCAGGCCGCCATCGACGAGGGCCTCGACAAGGTCTTCACCGAGGCCGGCGCCGAGTGGCGGCAGGCCGGCTGCTCCATGTGCCTGGGCATGAACCCGGACCAGCTGGCTCCCGGCGAGCGCAGCGCGTCGACCTCCAACCGCAACTTCGAGGGCCGGCAGGGCAAGGGCGGGCGCACGCACCTCGTGTCGCCGCTCGTGGCCGCCGCCACGGCCGTCCGGGGCACGCTGTCGTCCCCGGCCGACCTGGCCACCGTCTGACCCCTCCCCCGAGACAGGAGCTCCCACCATGGAACCGTTCACCCAGCACACGGGCGTCGGGGTGCCGCTGCGCAGGTCCAACGTGGACACTGACCAGATCATCCCGGCCGTCTACCTCAAGCGCGTGACCCGCACCGGCTTCGAGGACGGCCTGTTCGCCGCCTGGCGCACCCAGGACGACTTCATCCTCAACCAGGAGCCCTTCGACCGCGGCAGCGTCCTGGTCGCCGGCCCCGACTTCGGCACCGGCTCCTCCCGCGAGCACGCCGTCTGGGCGCTCATGGACTACGGCTTCCGCGCCGTGATCGCCTCCCGCTTCGCCGACATCTTCCGCGGCAACTCCGGCAAGGGCGGCCTGGTCGCCGCCCAGTGCGAACAGTCGGACGTCGAACTGCTGTGGAAGCTGCTCGAGAACGAGCCCGGCACGGAGGTCACGGTCGACCTCGAGACCAAGACCGTGCGGGCCAAGGACTTCACCGCCCCGTTCCAGATCGACGACTACGTGCGCTGGCGCCTGCTCGAAGGCCTCGACGACATCGGCCTGACCCTGCGCCACGCCGAAGAGATCACCGAGTTCGAAGCGACCCGGCCGTCCTGGAAGCCCGTGACCACCCCGATCCCGGCCTCCTAGGTCGTCTCGCGGCACGGATTCCCTGCTCGAAAAGGGAATCCGTGCCCCCGCGGGGGCCGCTCCGGAGCCCCTTCGCCCACACCAAACGGCACCTCGTCGAGGCCCCGGAAGGGTCCCTCGGGAGGCGGAACCACTCCCCCCGCAAGGGAAAATTCCGCGCGCCGTTTGGAATTTGTGCTGCGTTGGTAATACCGTGTGCGCTAAGTCGGCCGACGTGGCCGTGGACGTAGAGTTCTTCTTGGAGGACTGGAATGGCCAACAAGGCCCAGCTGATCGAGGCGCTGTCGGAGCGTCTGGGCGACAAAAAGGTTGCTTCGGAGGCCGTCGACGGTCTCGTCGACATCATCATCCGGACGGTCAACAAGGGCGAGAAGGTGAACATCACCGGGTTCGGTGTGTTCGAGAAGCGTGCCCGTGCCGCCCGGACCGCGCGTAACCCGCGCACGGGTGAGACGGTGCGGGTGAAGAAGACCAACGTGCCGGCTTTCCGTGCGGGCACGACGTTCAAGGACGTCATCTCCGGCACGAAGAAGCTGCCGAAGGCCACCGCGGTCAAGCGCACCACCACCACCGCGGCCACCACGGCCTCGCGCACCACCACCGCCCGCGCGACCGCGGCCACCGGTACCCGCGCGGCTGCCTCGCGCACCACGGCGACCCGCCCGGCGACCACGCGTTCCACCACCACCCGCACCCGCGCCACTGCGGCGAAGCCGGCCGCTGCGACCAAGGCTGCCGCGGCCAAGCCGGCCACTACCCGCGCCAAGGCCGCCACCACCAAGGCCGCCGCGGCCAAGCCCGCCGCGAAGGCGACCACCACCAAGGCCGCTGCGGCCAAGCCGGCCGCGAAGCCGGCGGCGAAGAAGCCCGCCGCCAAGCCCGCTGCCAAGCGCACCAGCGCCGCGAAGAAGAAGTAACACCCACCCCAACCCCCTGTGGTTGGGACGTGCACTTCACGGCAGGGCCCCCTCCCACCCCGGGACGGGGCCCTGCCGCATTTTCAGCTCCTACTCAGGCGGCTTTGGTGCCGCTCGGCCTCGCCTGGTGCCGCAACGATCCCCGCCCTGGCCTACGGGAGGGACGCTCCCCACCGTGAGATGGGGTCCTTCCGCACTTAAGCCCTTGCGAGCGAGGCTTTGATGCCGCCCACGCGCCTGTCGGCCCGGCTGCTTCGTCGCAGTGACAGGCTTAGCGCCGTATCGCGGCGCAGGCGAACCGTAGCCCCTATGCCCAAGCCAGTTGGGCCTACCTGATCAGGCCGTCCACCGTTCCGTTGGCCTACAGGTCTTCTTGATCACCTCAAGCTGCCCATGTCTCTACTGGCCGGCCTGGCCCCGCGGGCCGGGTCCGAACCGACTGTCCAGCAACAGATTCAACCTCGAACTGACCTGAAGTCACCCCAGTTTCTCGATATACAGCCGCGTTGCGGCCCTCTCGACAGCCTCGCCCACTCCACGACCATCCGGCCTCACGCCTCGACCCCGAGGTCACCTCAGGCCGCAGGAATCTGTCGACGTCGCGTTGCCAGAGCAGCCTCTCCCGAGCCGCATCCGAGCAGCGCGTCGTTCCGTTCAAGAGCGCGCCTCCCACTCCCCCGCACGAATACATTCACTCAGCACTTGAATATCCGACCTTTGCAGGTCCCATCTATCACGAGCCATATCAATCAATCCGAGTCACGTTCCCCGCGTCCGCACGATTCACCAATCATTTCCGCTAGCGAGCCGTCGCCAATATTCCAACACCTCGCCAGAGCGGGCAAACCCGATCCCGTGGCGAAAAACCTATCGCTGCCAACGAGCAAGAGCACCTCCCCTGACCCTGGCGCACCATCGTCGTCGCAACGGCATTTGATCGGCCGAGCGCGCTTTGCGCCCACGACAGCGCCTGACGCCCCACGGCCGGCCCACCGCATCGAGCGCCTCGACCGCCGCAGCACCTGCGCCCCGTCGCCCGACCCTGTAAGGATCCCGCCCGCGCAGCCACTCGAGCCAGCACCGCTGGGACCGTCGCCAGGGTTCACGACCATCACTCCGTCGCTGCAGCCCAGTCACCCGAGGCCCTCAACCCCGGGCCCGCAACGGTCAGCCCACCCCACGCTCCAAAGACTCACTGCCACGCCCGCGAATGCACCACCAGCCCACGCGTCGCATGGCCGACCGAGTGGTGAACGCCCTCCCCCGACCGCACATACGCGCATCATCCAGCCCAGCCTCAACCAGCTCGACACGTCGCGCAGCCAGACGAGCTTCGGCCTTTCACCTGCGACCAAACATCGCCGCACCAGCTGAACGAGTCCCACCCCAAACCCCAGTCGCTGCCTCAGCCGCACAAGCCGCCCCTACCCCACTGTCCGCAGCGCCGACCGAAGCACGATGACCGCTCCTCCGCCCCGCGGACGACGACACTCCACCGGCAGCCGCCACACTGTTCGCCCCGCGCCGCGCCGCGACGCACATGCGAGGCCATCACCAGCAGCCTCATCCGCCCAGCCAGAACCCGACTCCAGGCACAACCCGACTCGGACTCTCACCCTGGACCGGACGGTTGCACGAACTCAGGCACCCGGCTCTCGCTTCGGTCTGGCACGAACCCCCTCGCTCCGGCCTCAGCTCTGACCCTGGCCCAACCTTCGGCACCGGCCTCAGTCCGACTCCGGTTCTCACTCCGACCTCGGCCCGGACCAGGGTACGAACCCCCGGGCCCCTGCTCTCACCTCAGCCCGGGCACGAACCCTCGCTCCGACCTCAACTCTGACTCCGACCCAGCCTTCGGCGTCGGCCTCAGTCCTGACTCCGACTCCACCCCACCCACCGGCACAAGCTCCCCGCCCACCACTTCACGGACGCCGCCGCCAACCGCCAATCCCACGAATCCAAGCCCCGCCCAACAACCCCGCCCCACAAACCCCAGAAAAGCAAAAAACCCAGGCCCGCAATCGCGGAACCTGGGTTATCGACTTACTTGTACCCCCGATGGGATTCGAACCCACGCTACCGGCGTGAGAGGCCGGCGTCCTAGGCCGCTAGACGACGGGGGCTTAGGATCTTTCCCCGTTTCCGGGGAGCTATTCTGTTTTTCTTGCTGGAGAGAACTTACCAGAGGCGATTTCTCGCTCTGCAGGTGGGTCACTCCCCGCAGCTGGGGTACCAGGACTCGAACCTAGACTAACTGGACCAGAACCAGTCGTGCTGCCAATTACACCATACCCCAGTGAGGCGCTTTCCCGGCTTGGCCGGTTCAGCACCGCACGAGGAGAAATACTAGAGCACGCTGCCGCGCAGCTGCGCAGCGGGGGTACCCGCCGCGCGCTGGACGGGCACGCCGACCGTCGCATACTCGGAAACCAGCAGCTCAGGCAGCTCGTCGAGGGTCGTGACCGTGTGTACACCGGCCGGTGCGCGTTCGCCGGTGCGACCGGTCCCGTCGCGGTCGAGCCACACAGCGCCGAGGCCGGCTTCGTGCGCGCCGATGGCGTCGGTGTCGAGCTTGTCGCCGATGTGCACCGTCTGCGCCGGCTCGCAGGCCAGGCCCAGACACACCGAGTGGAACATCACAGGGTCGGGCTTGGCCACGCCGAGCTCGCCCGCGATGGCCACATGGTCGAAAAACGGCGCCAGCCCGAGGTCCGCGATCTTGCGGCGCTGGTGCGCGCCCGACGCGTTCGTCACCGCCGCGAGCAGCAGCCCCGCAGCGCGCAGCCACTCGAGGCAGGGCAGCACGTCGTCGAACAGTTGCCACGACGTGGCGAGGATGTCGCGCCGGCGCGCCTCGAACGCGGTCACCTGCGCGGAATCCGCGGAGATGCCGAGCTCGGCCAGAAAGCATTCGGTACGACGGTGGTGCATCACGTCGTAACCGAGTTTTCCCGCGACGACCAGCGCCACATGCTCCTCGGTGATCAGGTCCCACAGCGGCCACAGATCACTGCGGCCGGTGAGCGCGCTGAGGCTGAGGCGAATCGCGGCGGTGCAGTCGATCAGCGTGTCATCGATGTCGAGGCAGACCAGACGCAGTTCCGGGGGCGCCCACGGTTCGGGTCCGACGGGGGCCGGAGGGGCAGTTCGCGAAGGGGTCGGGGGTGCCGCGACAAAATCCACCCAGTGAGGCTAGGGCACTCGCCGCGTTCGCAACGCGGCCAAAAAGGTGATTGCCGCTCCGCTGATCCGGCGCACACCGTCTACTCCCAGTGCGTGGAAAGTATTGATCCTGTGACGACACGGAAATCCGGCCATCCGGGTGAGTGAACCGCTTCGTGCGACACCGATGAAACGGTTCAAGCGGTCACTTTGCCACGAAACACTGCGCGAACGGGCAACCCCCAACCGACGTCGTGTCCCTTGTGGACAGTCCCCTCTGTGACGCGGCGACCACTTGACGTCAACCCCTCCCGAGGTGCATCCTGAGTTTATTCAACGGTCGATGAAATGGGGAGATGAGGCGGATGACCGAGCACACGCGCTGTGTGGTCGTCGGTGGCGGGCCTGCGGGCATGGTCGCCGGCCTGATCCTGGCGAGGGCGGGCGTCGAGGTGACCGTGCTGGAGAAGCACGCCGATTTCCTGCGCGATTTCCGCGGCGACACCGTGCACCCGTCCACCCTCACGCTGCTCGACGAGCTCGGCCTCGGCGAAAAGTTCGACGCCATCCCCCACAGCGAGCTGCGGGAGGCCGGTTTCCCCACCGAGGACGGCGGTCTCATGAAGCTCGCCGACCTGTCGTTGTTGAACGTTCCACACCCCTACATCGCGATGGTCCCGCAATGGGATCTGCTCAACCTGCTCGCCGAATCGGCGCAGAAGGAACCGACGTTCACCCTTCGCCTCGAAACGGAAATGACCGGCCTCCTCCGCTCGGGCGGCCGGGTCACGGGCGTGCGCTACCGCACAGCCGACGGCGCCGAAGGCGAGCTCGAATCCGACCTCGTCATCGCCGCGGACGGGCGTTGGTCGCTCGCGCGCCGCACGGCCGGCCTCGAGCCGCGGGAGTTCGACTGCCCCTTCGACGTGTGGTGGTTCCGGCTTTCGCGCCACGAACACGAAGCCGGCTCGATGCTCATGCCGCGCATGAACCACCGCCGGTTCGCCGTGCCGTTGCCCCGCAACGGCTACTACCAAATCGCCTACCTCGCCCCGAAGGGCGAAGATCTGCGAGCCGCCGGCATCGAGCAGTTCCGCCGCAACGTCGTCGAGGTGTGCCCCGAGTTCGCCGACCGCGTCGGCGAACTGGAGACCATGGACGACGTCAAGTTCCTCGACGTCCGACTCAACCGCCTGCACCGCTGGCACACCGACGGCCTCCTCTGCATCGGCGACGCGGCCCACGCGATGTCGCCCGTCGGCGGCGTCGGCATCAACCTCGCCGTCCAGGACGCCGTCGCCGCCGCGACCCTCCTGGCCGATTCCCTGCTACGCGGCCGCGCCACCGAACGCGACCTCGCGAAGGTCCGGTCCCGTCGCCTCATGCCGACGATCGCCGTCCAATCCCTGCAACGGCTCCTCCACCGCGCCGTGATGCGCCCGGTCATGGCCGGCCGCCGCGACGGCCCGCCGCCCCAGTTCATCGCGCTCTTCGCCCGGTTCCCGAAACTCGCGTACGTCCCCGCGCGTCTCCTGGGCCTCGGCGTGCGACCCGAACACGCCCCCGCCTTCGCCCGCCGCCCGATGGAACCCGCCGGCAAGAAATAGCCGCTCCGCGCCCACGCCCCCACACCACTGGCGAAGCTGCCGCCACCCGAGAAGCCGAACCGGTTGCCGCCGCGCCCCTCTGGCCGCGGCGGCAACCCGTAGCCACTCCGCGGCAACGCCCCACATCGCCGCCCGGCAGTCCTCGGAAAAACCCCTGGCCCAGCCATTCGCCACTCAACGGCAACGGCCTCGACTCCCCTTCCGACAAGAGCCGCGTCGCCATCCAACGGCGACCGACCACGAGCCGGTGACCTCAGTCACCACCCCGGGAAATACGGAGGCCCACCGGCCGTCGCCTTTCAGCGGCGAATGGCCGGCGGGCCTCGTCGAGTGGAACGTGGTCAGATGTCCTGCACCGGGTTGGTCAGCGTGCCGATGCCCTCGATAGTGATCGAGACCGACTCCCCGTCGACGATCGGGCCGACGCCCTCCGGCGTGCCGGTCAGGATGATGTCGCCGGGCAGCAACGTCATCACACCGGAGATGAACTCCACCAGCTCCGGCACCTTGTGCACGAGGTCGGACGTGCGGCCGTCCTGCTTCACGTCTCCGTCGACCTCGCTGCGCAGCGCCAGGTCGGCCGGGTCGAGCGACGTCTCGATCCACGGACCGAGCGGGCAGAACGTGTCGAAGCCCTTCGCGCGGCCCCACTGGCCGTCGGACTTCTGGAGCTCGCGGGCGCTCACGTCGTTGGCCACCGTGTAGCCGAGGATCGCGCTCGCCGCACGCTCGGCGGACACGTTCTTCACCGGCTGGCCGATCACAACGGCGAGCTCGCCCTCGAAGTCGATGCGACCGACATCACGCGGACGCCGGATCGGCACGTTGGGACCGATGACCGTGGTCGACGGCTTGATGAACAGCATCGGTGCCGCCGGCACCTCGTTGCCGAACTCGGCCGCGTGCTTCGCGTAGTTCCGGCCGACGGCGATGACCTTCGAAGGCAGGATCGGCGCGAGCAGGCGGACGTCGGCGAGCGGCCAGCGCTTGCCGGTGAAGTTCGGTTGGCCGAAGGGGTGCTCGGCGATCTCCAGGACCTGGGCGTCGTCGCCCTCGCCCTCGATCGAAGCGAACGCGACACCACCACTGGGATGAGCAATACGGGCTAGACGCACTCGCCCAGTCTACGTACGCCGCCACCCCGACGCTCGCCCCCGGCGCCGCGAACGGTCGTTTCGGCACGAACGGGCCGCTCGCGCCGCGACCTGCGCACAGCGTGATCAACCTGGCACGAACGGCCCGTTCGCCCGCTTTCTCACCGAAATCCTCGACGCCCACGCCTGACATGCGGCAACCTGACGGCACATTCAACCGACATCACCACATCAACATCACCGCAGCCAACGCCGCCGTACCGCCATCGCTGTAGCGACATCTCGCCGACGTCACCGCACCGACAACCCCTTGAAGACGCCATCACACATCACGGCCGAGCCCCGGAAGGGAGGGACATCGGGCTCAGTCGCGAACCGTGAGGCTCTTGTGGACGAGCGCGTCGCACAACGCCATCCAGCTCGCCTCCACGATGTTCCCGTGCACCCCGACCGTGGTCCATTCCCGCTCGCCGTCACTGGATTCGAGCAGGACCCGGGTCACCGCGTGGGTGCCCGGGTTGGACGGCAGGATTCGCACCTTGTAGTCGGACAACTCGACGGTGTCCAACCAGGACAGGTGTGGGCTGAGCGCTTCCCGCAGGGCGGCGTCCATCGCGTGCACCGGCCCGTTGCCCTCGGCGGTGGCGATCACGCGGTGCCCGTTCACGTGGACCTTCACCGTCGCCTCGGAAACGACCTCACCGTCGGAGCGGTGGTCGAGGACGACGCGGTAGGACTCCAGGTGGAACGGCGGCGTCACCGGCTCCTCGCCGGAGGCGTCCGACACTTCACGGCGCAGCAGCAACTCAAGCGACGCGTCGGCGGCTTCGAACGACCAGCCCTCGGCCTCGAGGTCCTTGACCTTGCGCACCGCGTTCGTGAGCGCTTCGGGCCGGCCGGCAAGGTCGACCCCGAGCTCACGTCCCTTGAGCTCGAGGCTGGCCCTGCCGGCCATCTCCGTGACCAGTACCCGCATGCCGTTGCCGACGGAAGATGGATCGATGTGGTTGTACAGCAACGGATCCACCTTGATCGCGCTCGCGTGCAGCCCCGCCTTGTGGGCGAAGGCCGACGACCCGACGTAGGCCTGGTGGGTGTCGGGTGCGAGGTTCGCGATTTCGGCAAGCGCATGGGAGACCCGGGTGAGCTCGGCGGCGCCTCCGGTCGGGAGGACTTCCATTCCGAGCTTGGTCACGAGGTTTCCCGTCACGGCGAACAGGTCGGCGTTGCCGGCCCGCTCCCCGTAACCGTTCGCGGTGCACTGGACGTGCGTCGCGCCGGCCTGCACCGCGGCGACGGAGTTCGCCACGGCGCAGGAAGTGTCGTCCTGGCAATGGATTCCCAAGCGGAACCCGGTCCGGTCCTTGACCTCGCGCACGGTTTCCGCGAGGCCGAGCGGCAGCTGGCCGCCGTTGGTGTCGCACAGCACCACCACGTCGGCGCCCGCGTTGGCGCCGGCGTCGAGCACGCGCAGCGCGGTGTCCGGAGAGAAGGCGTACCCGTCGAAGAAGTGCTCGGCGTCGAGAAACACGCGCCGGCCCTCGCCCGTCAGGAACGCGACGGTGTCGCGCACCATCTCGCACGCCTCGTCGACGTCCACCCGCAGCGCGCGTTCGATGTGCCGCAGGTCGGATTTCGCCACCAAGGTGACCACAGGCGCTTCGGCGTCGAGCAATGCGCGGACCTGCGGATCCTCCGACGCACGGGTGCCTGCCTTGCGCGTGGACCCGAAGGCGACGAGCGCCGCGTGCTTCAGCTCGAGCTCGCCCTTCGCCGCCCGCGCGAAGAACTCCGTGTCCTTCGGCAGCGCGCCCGGCCAGCCACCCTCGATGAACCCCACACCGAGCTCGTCGAGCAGGCGGGCGACGGCGAGCTTGTCGGCAACGGAGTACGTGATGCCTTCGCGCTGGGCGCCGTCGCGCAGGGTCGTGTCGTAGAGGTGGAAAGCGTCGCCGAGAGGGGTTTCGGCGGGCTCCGTGCGGGTCACGGTGTCTCCTTGGGGCGGGGCAGAACCTGTTTCTGGCAACAAAAAAACCTCCCGCATGGGTGCGAGAGGTTGCGCGCCGGAAGCTCTTGTGGAGCGTCTATCCGGCGCGCTCGGCGATAATGATCGAGATGGCGGTCATGGTTTGCATGATGCCACAGCTCCGCCCGGCTTCCAAGTGCCGGGCGGAGCTTCCCACTTTCTGGGAGCCGATCAACGCGGCAGGCCGGCCAGGTAGGCGCCGAATGCTTGCACGGCCGAAGCGTTGCGTGGGCCCTCCACCAGAGCCGCGTACGGCAGGGCGAAGAAGCGCCCCTGCTTCACCGCCGGGATGTCCCGAAGGCCGGGCTGCGAACGGAGGAAGTTCTCCTTGTCGGCGACGCTGCCGACCTCGCCGCCGTAGTCGTTGATGAGGATCACGTCAGGCGCGCGCTGGACGACGGCCTCCCAGCTGACCGTGGTCCAGCTGTCGTCCACGTCGGAAAAGATGTTGGTGCCGCCTGCCTTGGTGATGATCTCGTCGGGGCCGGCGTTGCGGGCGGCGGTGAACGGCTGGTCGCGGCCGTCGTCGTAGAGGAACACCTTGGGCCGTCGTCCCTGAGTGGCGACGGCGTTCGTGACCGCCGCGACCTGGTCGCGGTACTGCTTCACCAGCTGTTCCGCGCGGTCGCTCACGCCGAAGATCTTGCCGAGGTTGCGCAGGTCGGTGTACAGCGCGTCGAGCGGTGGCATGATGCCGCGCTGCTTGCCGACGCCGTTGCGGCAGGCTTCGGTGAGCTGGTAGCTCTGGATGCCGAGCTGCGTGAGCGTGTCGGGGGTGAAGCCGCTGCTCTCGGAGAAGCCGTAGTTCCAGCCCGCGAACACCAGATCGGCGCCGGCGCCCTGCACGACCTCGCGGTTGATCTTCTCGGCGAGCTTGGGCACCTTCGCAAAATCGCCTTTCCACGGCGACGACGCGACTCCGCCCGACTGTCCTTTGTCGACGACGTAGCCGGCCATCCGGTCGTCGAGGCCGAGGGCGAACATCAGCTCGGTGATGCCGATGTCGTTGGTGACCACTCGCGAAGGCGGCTTCCGGACGGTGAACGGTTGACCGCAGTTGGTCACCGTCACCGGATACCCCGCCGGTGTGGCACCACTGTCCCCTTCGGACACCTGAGCACCACAGCCGGTCACGGTGAGCGTGGCCGCCAGGACCATCGCGACCGTCTTACGCATCACTGTCCTCCTCGGACTCGAGCCGGTCGAACAACAGCTGGGGCCGGCCGTTCGCGGGATGCGGCACCACGTGGGCGCGCACACCGAACACCGCGGCCAGCAGATCGGGGGTGAGCACCTGCGCGGGCGTCCCGCTCGCGACGAGGCGGCCGCCGTCGAGGACGTGCACGGTGTCGCACATCGCGGCGGCGAGGTTGAGGTCGTGGAGCGCGGCCAGCACCGTCGGGCCGCTTCGCCGCACGAGGGCGAGGATCTCCAACTGGTGGCGGATGTCGAGGTGGTTGGTGGGCTCGTCGAGCACGAGGATCCGCGGCTCCTGCGCGAGAGCGCGCGCGATGAGCACACGTTGCCGCTCACCGCCCGAAAGCGTGAGGACGCCGCGGTCGGCGAAGTCCGCCAGGCCCACCTGCTCGAGCGCGGCCGCGCACACGCGCCGGTCGTCGGCGGTCATGCGGTCGAGCAGGCCCTGGTGCGGCAGCCGGCCCATCGCGACGACCTCAGCGACGGTGAAGTCGAACTCCGTGTGCGATTCCTGCGCGACGGCCGCAATGGCGCGCGCTCGATCGCGCGGCGGCAGACCGTCGAGGGGACGGCCGTCGAGCAGCACGGCGCCCGCGGAGGGCTTGAGCACGTGGTAGGCGGCCCGCAGAGTGGTCGACTTGCCGCAGCCGTTGGGGCCGAGGAGCCCGACGAACTTTCCTTGGGTGGCTTCGAGGGTGACGTCCTCGACGATCGCACGACCGGCCACCTCGACATTGACCCCGCGGAGCGAGAGGTCCATTCACACACCTCCGAACACGTACGCGCGACGCCGCATCAACACCAGGAAAGCCGGGACGCCGACAGCCGCCGTCAGCACACCGAGCGGCAGCTCCTCCGGCGCCGCGAGCACACGAGCAGCAACATCCACCCACACCAGGAAAACCGCACCGGCCAGTGGCGCGACGGCCAGCACCCGCCGGTGGTCGGCGCCCACCACAAGCCGCACGAGGTGCGGCAGGATCAGGCCGACGAAACCGATCGCCCCGCTCACGGCCACCAGCACACCGGTCATGGCCGCGCACACGACGAAGAGCACCGCCCGCAGCCTCGCGACATCAACGCCGAGAGTCGTCGCCGCTTCGTCGCCCATGGCCAACGCGTTGAGCCGGCCGGCCAGCGCGAGCAGCAACGCGGTGCCGGCCACCACAACGGCCGCCGCGATCGGCAGCGAGCCCCAGTTGGCGCCGGCGAGGCTGCCCAGCAGCCAGAAAAGGGCGGAGCGAGCGGCCTCGCCGTTGGGCGCTTGGAAGACGAGCACCGTGGTCACGGCGAAGAATCCGTAGGACAGCGCTGTGCCGGTGAGCACGAGCCGAAGGGGCGTGAGGCCTTGCCGCGTGCGGGCGACGAGGTAGACGATCACCGTCGCGGCCAGCGCGGCCAGGAACGCGCCCGCCGAAAGCGCGTAGATCCCGAGCGACGCGAACACACCGAACAACGTCACGGCGGCCGCCCCCACCGACGCCCCGGACGAGATGCCGAGCACAAACGGTTCCGCCAGCGCGTTGCGCACCATCGCCTGGATCGCGACGCCCACCGTCGCCAGCCCCGCGCCCACGACCACCGCCAGCACCACCCGCGGCAACCGGATGTCCCAGATGATCCGGTACTGCCCGACATCCGACGCGGGAATCGTGCCGCCGAGGAGTCCGGCGCGGAGAAATTCCCACGTGTGGGTGATCGGCACGGCCACCGTTCCGATGCCGACAGCGAGGACAATGGACAACATCAACAGCACGACCAGACCGACGAGAATGGGTCCGACACGTCGTCGCTTCGACGGCTCGGGTCCGGTCCGTTGAGGGTGTTCCGCTGACGGGGCGGACGCTCCACCAGCGGATTCGGGCCGTGGCCGCGATTCGCCACTGAGCGGCAATGGCCGGGACAGCGCTTCGGGTACTCCGGTGGACGGACCGGATTCACCTGGAGCACCGAGCCCGGCCGGCGGCGCCGAAGCAGTGGCGACTTCGCCGCCACGCTGGGCCTCGCCGCTGAATGGCAACGCCGGCGCCGACTCGGCCGGAGCGGAACCGGCCAGACCGACACCGGCCGGAGCGGAACCCACCGGCGTGGATCCGTCGGGACGGGATTCGCCACTGATCGACGACGCCCTGGGTAGCGTGCTCGAAGCCGCGGTCAACGACCCAGGCTCGGGGGATTCGCGCCTGGTCGAAGGCCGACCATCGGCGGCGTGGCCGGAATGTTCGGGCTCGCCGCTGAACGGCAACGCCGAGGATGGCCATCGCGTCGGCGAGCGGACCGGGTCGACGGCGCCCGACGCGGAGTCGCCGATCTTCGGCGACGGCTGCAACTCCGAGTCGGGGACGCCGGTGGACAGCTCAGATTCGCGCACGCCGGATTCGGTCAGCCGCGAATCATCAGCGGCTGAACTACCGCCCTGCTCGGGTTCGCCACCAAACGGCGACGCCAGTGACGACACCTGTGGAGCCGAGTCGGCCAAGCCAACGACGTCGTCGTCGCGCGAAGAATCATCGCCGGCCGACGACGACGGAGATATGAGCGAAGCCGCGCCAGCCGACGACAGCCGGGGTATCGGCGAAGCCGAATCGGCCCGCACAGAGCCGTCATGCAGGGAATCGCCGCTGAACGGCGAACCCGGGTCATCGGAACCGGACGCCGCGGGAACGGATGACTCGGACTCCGGACCGCCGGACGACGAGAACCTCGGAGGTGGCACCGACAGGACCCGATCTGCTCGGGGGTCCACAAAAGAAGACGGCAGCCACGCCACAAAGGAGGAGAGGGTGTCGTCTCCCGTAGACCGCGACGGGAGGGACGAGGGTGGTGCGAGAACCACCGCCGGTGTCGGGCTCGCCCGCGGTCCGAAGGAGATGGACCGCGGGCCTACCGTTGCGGGTCAGCGCCGGAGTTCGACCGGTCTTCCGCGGCGGGGGTTCCTGAAAAGCAGGGTCAGTTCACGGAGCGCACGTTCGACGACACGAGCGCGGCGAGCCGGTCACCGATGGCCTGGGTGGTGCCGGGCGACGCCTGGTCGCGCGTGGCCAGGTCGAAGGCCACGGACGCCTCGATGCGGCGCGCGGCCTCCTTGTGGCCCAGGTGGTCGAGCAGGAGCGACACCGAGAGCACGGCGGCCGTCGGGTCGGCGAGACCCTGGCCGGCGATGTCGGGGGCGCTGCCGTGGACCGGCTCGAACATGCTCGGGTTGCGGCGCGTGATGTCGAGGTTGCCGCTGGCCGCGAGACCGATGCCACCGGTGACGGCGGCCGCGAGGTCGGTGAGGATGTCGCCGAACAGGTTGTCGGTGACGACCACGTCGAAGCGCGACGGGTCCGTGACCAGGTGGATCGTGGCGGCGTCGACGTGGGAGTACGCGACCGTGACGTCGGGGTGCTCGAGCGACACCTCCTCGACGATTCGCGACCACAGCGACCCGGCGTACTCGAGCACGTTGGTCTTGTGCACCAGCGTGAGGTGCTTGCGCGGCCGCTCTTCGGCGCGGTTGAACGCGTCGGCGACGACCCGGCGGACGCCGAACGCCGTGTTGACGCTGACCTCCGTCGCGACCTCGTGCTCGGTGTCCTTGCGCAGCAGGCCACCGTTGTTGGTGTACGGGCCTTCAGTGCCTTCGCGCACCACGACCATGTCGACCTCGCCGGCATCGGCCAGCGGGCCGCGCACGCCCGGGTAGAGGCGCGCCGGGCGCAGGTTCACGTGGTGGTCGAGCTCGAAGCGCAGCCGCAGCAGCAGGCCGCGCTCGAGGATGCCGCTGGGCACCGTCGGGTCGCCGACCGCGCCGAGCAGGATCGCGTCGTGCTGACGCAGTTCGCCGAGCACCGATTCGGGGAGCAGTTCCCCGGTCGAGTGCCACCTCGCGGCACCGAGGTCGTAGTTCGTGATCTCCGCCGCCGGTGCTACTTCACCGAGCACCTTGAGCGCCTCGGAGACCACCTCGGGCCCGATCCCGTCACCTGGGATCACCGCGAGCCGCATCCACACACCTCCGTAGACCAGGCCACCGAACGCACCGATGGCCCATCCGCAAGAAAACGCCAGCAGCGGAAGGTTACCGGCCGTAGACAAGACGCCGTAGCCGCACCACCCTTATGCCGCATCCTCCCGCAGGGTGAGACACCTGAACGGGTGAAGACAAAGGGGCTTCCCGGGTCTCGACGACCCGGAAAGCCCCCTCATCACCGCTATTCGGGAAACCTGACCAGCAGGACAAGCGTTCCCCGATCGGAGGACCCCGTCACCCCGCCTGAGCGGGTGACGGGGCCGGCCTCACGGCCGCGTCACCGCCGATTCGATCCGCACGACGGCCGCGCGCGAGCCGGCCGCGTTGTGGTGCTCGATCGCCAGCAGGCCCTTCGGCTTGTCACCGGCGACGGCGGCCGCGTTGCGGTTCACCACGAGCTGGGTGCCGGGCTTCGCGACGTAGCCGAGGGCCGCGTCACCGCCGCCCTGCACCGAGAACGCCGGCGCCAGCGCGTCGAACGAGAGCGGCGTGCCGACGAAGTCGATCAACCCGTCGGTGCTGCCCGGCGCGACGTAGTACCCCGCCGTGCCCACGGTGTAGCTGATGCGGTGCGAAGCCGCGGTCGGGTCGATGCCCAGCGCGGCGATGCTGACCGGCAGCACGATCACGTTGGTGTCGAACACGTTGGTGTCCACGTCACCGAGCTGACCGTTGACGGCCTGCAGATCCACCGTCGGGTTGCCCGGCTGCGTCAGCGAAACCGTGGCCGCCAGCAGCACGTCGGTCTCCGTGGCCTTCGTCACGAAGGTCTCGAAGTCCGGCTTGCCGTCGCCCGTGGTGTCGAAGTCGACGAACGGGATCGTGTTGCTGCCCAGGTTGGCGAAATCGCCCCAGGTGGTGAGGCCGAACGCGAGCATCGCGTTCTCCGGCTCACCCTGCGCCTTGGCCAGCGGGGCCGTCGACGCCGCGCCGATGTAGCGCAGGTCGCCGCCCTTCGCGGTGCCGTTGAGCGTGCACTCGGACGAGACGCCCGCGCCGCACTCCGGCAGCTGTGCCGATTCGGCCTGCAGCTCCAGCACGCTGACCAGCGAGCGGTAGCGCTGCGCGCCGCTGCCCTGGTCGATGCCCTTGCCGCCCAGGTTCAGCACGGCCTGGTTCTGGTTCCCGCCGAAGCGCACGCCGGCCGGCGTCGTGACGGCCGAGACCGGCTTCGGCGCCGAGTACACGGCCACGCGCAGCGGCACCGTGGCGCCGCTCTTCGGCGTGAACGCCACGCGGCCCGACGCGTCGGCCACGAACTGGCGGGCGAGCCCGGCCTGCGTGGCCTCCATGGTCGGGTCCATGACCTTGCGCAACGCCTTGGGGTCGCTGATCGTCAGCGTCACCTTCACCGTCGCGACGCCGCGCGGGTTGAGCTTCACCGAGCTCTTGTCCACTGTGTACTGCACGCCCGGCAGCGAGTTCACGGCTTCGTACGCCACCGAGTACTCGGCCGCCTTCACGCCCTTGTTGACGACCTTGATCGTCTTCGACAGCGTGACCGGTGCCGCCACCTCGACGGTGCCGAACGTGACGCTCACGGCGCCCGGATCGTCCTGCACGTAGGCGAGCACCTGGTTGTCCAGCGAAGCCTTCGCGTCGATGCGACCGGTGCCGACGCGCTGCGGCGCGTAGGTGTGGCCCGCGCCGTCGGTGATGTCGTGCGTGGCCGAGCCGACGACGTCGGCCTTGACCTCCTCGACGGTCCAGTCCGGGTGCGTCTGGCGGACCAGCGCCGTGATGCCCGCGGTGTGCGGGGTGGCCATCGACGTGCCCGAGATCGACAGGCGGCCGTTGCCGCTGCCGCGGAACGCCGACGTGATCGTGTCACCGGGAGCCGTCACGTCCGGCTTCACCGACGGCCCACGGCCGCCGCGCGAGGTGAACGAGCTCGGGGTGTCCACAATGGTCTTGTCGGTCGTCTGCAGGCTCGCTCGGCCGGCGCCGAAGAACCGGACCGAGAGCGTGCCTGCGGTCAGGCCGGGACGCAGGGCCGTGGTGGCCTTGCCGGTGAGCTGGAACATCGGCACGCCCGCGTTGCCCGCGATCCCGGCGGCCGGGTGCTCCAAAGTGGACGACAGCACCACGCCCTTGGCGCCCGCGGCCTGCGCGTTGTTGGCGCGCGCGGCGGACCCACAGGCGCGGGTGGAGTCGTTGTCGTCCCACTCCAGCCACACGAACTTGCCCGCGACCTTGGCCTTGTCCTCGGCGGAGAAGGCGGCGCAGCCCGCGTTATTGGCGGCCGAGATCGGCACCACGGGCGCGGTGAGGTCGAGCGTGTCGTAGCCGGTGTAGTCCTGGCTGTACTGGCCCGGCTGCTGCCCCGGCGTCGGAGCGGTCACGTCGAGCGCGTCCTTCAGCTCGCCGGCGTCGCGGCTGCTGGCGACGGTGAGGGCTTCGGGCGTGTTGCCCGGCGAGCCCGCGACGTCGTTGAGGTCGCCGCCGTTGCCCGCCGCGAGGACCGGCAGGACGCCGTTCTGCGCGAGCTTGCGCACGAACAGCGAGTCGGGGTCGTCCGGCGCGCCGAAGTCGCTGCCCAGCGACAGGTTGACGATGTCGAGGTGGTCGGTGAAGTCACCGTCGCCGTCGGGGTCGAGCGCCCAGTCGAGCGCCTGCGACGTGACGTTCGTCGAACCGGTGCAGCCGAACACCTTGAGCGCGTAGAGCAACGCCTTGGGCGCGGTGCCCGGGCCGATGCGCATGGCGTCGAGCTGCTTTTTGTTCAGCTTCTTGTAGTTGCCGGTGAACGTCGAGCCGTCGGCGTTCACGCCGAAGCCCGCGATCGTGCCGGCCACGTGCGTGCCGTGCTCGCCGCACGCGATGGGGTTGGGGTCCGGCTTCGGCGTGGGCGAACCGGTCTTGCCCTCGGCGTCGTAGTCGTCGCCGACGAGGTCCGTGCCGCCCACGACCTTCGCGCTCGGGAACAGCGGCGACGGCTTGGTCCGGTCCACCGCCTGGTAGGCCGCCGGCGTGCCGGGGCCGCCGAAGTCGGCGTGGGTGTAGTCGATGCCGTCGTCGATCACGCCGACGCGGATGCCGTCACCGAACTTGCCGGTCTGCTGCCAGCTGGCGAGCGTGTTGGTGAGCTGCTCGGCGCTGGCGTTGTTCTTGGTCTTCGGCACAACCGTGCGCACCGAAACGACGTCGGGCCGCTTCGCGAGCTCCCGGATCTTCGCCGCGTCGGCAGTGACCACGGCGCCCGCGACCGCGTTGGAGGTCTGCGTGACCAGCTTCGTGCCCGCGTCGGCCTTCTTGAGCTGCCCGACGACGGCGTTCACGGTGGCGGCGACGTCAGCCTTCGCGGCGCGCGCGGCCTGCTTGGCCTTCTCCTTGCCGGAACCCTTGCTCTGCTCGGCGTTGAACGCGTCGACGGCGGGCTTCTTCGCCAGCTCCACGAACGCGGTGACCTTGCCCTGTGCGGCGTCGAGCCGCGGCGAGATCTTGCCCTGCAACCCCGCGGCGGCGACCTTGGCCTGCGCGACCGGGTCGGCGAGCGGCGCGGTCTGCGCCGCCGCGCCGGACGCCGTCGTGACGGCCGCGGCCAGCACAGCCGCGGCGAGCACAGCCGTCGACCGCGCAGCCCACCCCGGCAACCGGGATCTGCTCATGAGTACCCAACCCCTTCGTTGGAGGCCTGGATCGCGAACCTGCCTGGCGCTCCCCGGCAACCGCCCCCGACAGGTGAGCACCGGCGCCGCACCGTGCTCTCACGGTGCGTGGTTCTGCCTCGCGGCAGTGAACCTAGCTGCCCGAAACACCTACTTTCGTGGCGAAAATGCTCCGTTATGCGAATGTTGCCCGTCTGGGCGACCTCCTCATGAGGAAAGCCCCTTCCCCCGCCGAAGCGACGGGGAAAGGGGCTTTCGAAAAGCCGGCGGAACTAGTTGAAGTCCACCGCGCGGATCGTGTGCGCACCCACGGTGGCGCCGATCGGCTCGAGCACGTTGCTGTCCACGTGGCGGTCGACGCGCAGCAGCATCACGGCGTCGGAACCGTCGGTGGTCTGGCTGATCTGCGCGGCCTCGATGTTGATGCCGGCCTCGCCCAGCAGCGTGCCGACGCGGCCCATCACGCCCGGCCGGTCCGGGTACTCGAGCAGCAGCACGTGGCCCTCGGCGCGCAGGTCGAAGTGGCGACCGTTGACCTCGACGATCTTCTCCACCTCGTCCTTGCCGGTCACCGAACCGGAGACGGTGAGCGTGGCGCCGTCCGCGTGGACCGCACGCACCGTGACCAGGCTGCGGAACTTCGGGCTCTCGCTCTCGGTGACGAGGTCCACCTGCACACCCAGCTCTTCGGCCAGGCGCGGCGCGTTCACGAAGGTGACCTGGTCGTCGACGACGCCGGCGAACACACCGCGCAGCGCCGCGAGCTGCAGCACCGAGGTGTCCTCACTGGACAGCTCGCCCTTGACCTCGACGGTCACCGACGTCGGCGCCTTCGGGCTCAGCGCGGTGAGCACCTGGCCCAGCTTCTGCGTGAGCGCGAGGTACGGCCGCACGTGCTCACCGACGGCGCCGCCGCCCGACACGTTCACCGCGTCCGGCACGAAGTCGCCGCGCAGCGCCAGCAGCACGGAACGCGCGACGTCGGTGCCCGCGCGGTCCTGCGCCTCGGACGTGGACGCGCCCAGGTGCGGCGTGACGACCACGTTCGGCAGCTCGAACAGCGGGCTTTCCGTGGTCGGCTCGGTGACGAACACGTCGATGCCGGCGCCGCCGACGTGGCCGCTGCGGATCGCGTCCGCCAGCGCCTCCTCGACGATCAGGCCGCCGCGCGCGGCGTTGACGATGATCACGCCCGGCTTGGTCTTCTTGAGCGCCTCGGCGTCGATGAGGCCCTTGGTCTCGGGCGTCTTCGGCAGGTGGATGGAGATCGCGTCGGCGCGCGCCAGCAGCTCGTCCAGCGGCACGAGCTCGATGCCGAGCTGCGCGGCGCGGGCGGCCGAGACGTAGGGGTCGTACGCGATCAGCTTCGTGCCGAAGGCGGCCAGACGCTGGCTGAACAGCTGCCCGATCTTGCCGAGACCGACGACACCGACGGTCTTGCCGTTGAGCTCGATGCCCGAGAACGAGCTGCGCTTCCACTGGCCGGCCCGCAGGCTCTGGTCCGCGGCCGGCACGCGGCGCGCGACCGACAGCAGCAGCGCCACGGCGTGCTCGGCGGCGGACACGATGTTCGACGTCGGCGCGTTGACCACCAGCACGCCACGCTCCGTGGCGGCGGGCACCTCGACGTTGTCCAGCCCGACACCCGCACGGGCGACGACCTTCAGCTGCGTGGTCGCGGCGAGCACCTCGGCGTCGACCTTCGTCGCGGATCGCACCAGGAGCGCGTCGGCACTCTTCACCGCCTCCAGCAGCGCGGGACGGTCCGTGCCGTCCACATGCCGGACCTCTACCTCGTCACCGAACACACTCAGCACGGAAGGCGCGAGCTTCTCCGCGATGAGGACGACGGGTTTGCTGGGCTTGGTCACGATGCGGCTCCCACTATCTGGTCACGAAATCGAGGACGCTCTCCTACGGCGCACGCCGTTGTGCCCGGATGGGCGGGAGTTTAGCCCGGTTGGGGGCCCCGGTGCTGCCCGCGTTGTTAACTCGCTCGTAATCCGGGGAAAACTTGGTCGCTGGGCCGGTCAGGGTGGCCGTTGTCGGGGTGGGTTCCGAGGGTGGGGAATGGGTTTGCGGCAAGGAAAACGGCCTGGGGGTGGGTTCGGTGGGGGTGGGGTTCGGGTGGCGTTTTGTGCGTTCCACCTGGTGGGATGTTGAGGCGTGGGGAGGGTGGGGCAATTGGGGTGAAGGGGATCAAATACGCCGACGCGCTCTCGTGGGTGAGGGGGAGGTTCATTCGTTTGGGGGTGCTTGGGGTTACGGACTTGGGGATGAACGGGACCTTCACGGCTTCGTCGGAGCGCCGTGGGTGGGTTGGTGTTCGGGCACGAGGGGGACCTTCACGCCTTGTCGGTTGCCTCCGACTCGGTAGGCAGTTGCGACGGGCTCGTCACGAAACCCAGTTACGTATCGCAGTCTCCCGGCGGATGAAGGGGACATTCACTGCTTCGCAACCCGCATCGCGATGCCCGGCAACGTACGAGAGGCTCCGCGGCCAAATTCGGTCACCCCTCGCGACCCGTCGGCGGGCGAACGGGAGCTTCGCCGCTTCGCAGACCGCATCACGATGCCCGGCAACGCGCGACCGGCTCCTCAGCCGAATTCGGTTACGCCCCGCGACCCGTCGGCGGGCGAACGGGACCTTCGCCGCCTCGCAGACCACATCACGATGCCCGGCAACGCGCGACCCGCTCCTCAGCCAAATTCGGTCACCGATCGCGACCTGCCGGCACTGAAGGGGACCTTCACCAATTCGCAGTCGGCCTTGGTGCGCGGCGAACGCGTGAAGGGTCAGTTCAGCCGTAGCCGGTCGCCAACGTTCCGCTCGGCGCACCAAGGGACCGGCGGCGCGCCGCAGGCCGCATCGGTGTCCAGCAACTCATGAACGGTCCGCTCATCCGCTTCACGTCACCCATCGCGCTCGCCTCTGGCATGAAGGGGACCTTCACCCCTTCACGGATCGCGCCGCCTCTCGGCAAGGCATGAACGGACCCGTCACCCACATCCAGTCACCCATCGCAGTCTCCTCGGGGATGAAGGGGACCTTCATCCCTTCAGCGACGCGGATGCGACCGCGATGGCCGCGAAGGGCGCCTTCACTGCCGAGATCGCACCCTCAGTGACCAGCGCAAGCATGAACGGGACCTTCATCCCTTCCCCACCTCCGAACCCACCACGCCCACATCCGACGATGCCCGTCGTCGCCGTTGAGAGGCGAAAGCCGGGCCGCCGGGCGGTACAGTGGCAGCGCGCGGTGAGGGCCGCGTCCTGTCCGCGGAAAGGGCTGAGCCCACCCCCGAAGTGAGTGCGGTGCGTGCGCCCCTTCTTCCCTGCCCGGTGCCGGCGGACCACGGGCGAACCGAGGGAAGGAAGGACTCCCCCATGGCCGCGTTGCCTGCCAAACCCGATCTCGCCCAGCTGCGCAAACGCGCGAAAGAGCTGGCGCGGGCCGAGTCGATCAAGTTGTCCGAGGCGCAGTTCCGCGTGGCGCGCGGGCACGGGTTTCCGAGCTGGCCGAAGTTGCAGGCGTACGTGCGGCGCGTCGTCGATGGCGGGCCGAACCTGCAGCACGCGTACCACGCCGACACCGAGTACTACAGCGAACGCGCCCTCGGCCTGCTCGCGTCCGCCGAGGACGGGACGGCCGGGGCGCGCGAGGCGTTCGAGCGCCACGAGCAGCCGTTGACGCGCGAGGGCGCGCGCACGGTTGTCGCGAAGGAGCACGGGTTCGGGTCGTGGCGGGGGTTGCGGCAGCACGTCGCGGCGTTGCCGGAGAGCGGCGAACCGTTCGCGCGGGCGTTTCGCCTCCTGGAGGCAAGGGACGTCGACGGGCTGGCGGCCGTGGTCGACGAGTTCCCCGAGCTCGTGCACGCGCGCGGCACCAACGGCAACGACCTGCTCGGCATGGCCGGCGCCACGTGCGACGAACGCCTCTCGCGCGTTCTCCTCGACCGCGGCGCCGACCCCTCGCGGGGCAACACCCACGGCTGGACACCGTTGCACCAGGCCGCGTACAGCAATCTGCCGCTGCTCGCGGACCTGCTGATCGACGCCGGCGCGCCCCTCGACGTGTCGGCGCGCGGCGACGGCGGAACCCCCTTGGTGGTCGCGTTGTTCTGGGGGAACCGGACCGTCGCCGAAAAACTGGCGGTGCACGAGCGGTCCCCTCGCAACCTCCGCGTCGCGGCGGGTATCGGGGACGCCGAGCTGCTCGACGAACTCGTCCGTCCGAACGGGACACTCGCGCCGGCGGCGGGTGCGCACCGTGAGTTCTACCGGCCCCACAGCGGATTCCCGTTGTGGCGCCCGAGCGACGATCCGGCAGAGATCCGCGACGAAGCCCTCAGCTGGGCCGCGCGCAACGATCGCGTCGACGCCCTGCGCACGCTCGCCGCGCGCGGGGCGGACCTCGACGCCGACGTCTACCGCGGCACCGCGCTCACCTGGGCGGCCGCGCAGGGCCAGATCGCGGCCGTGCGGACGTTACTGGAGTTGGGCGCCGACGTGAATCGCGTCGGGACGTTCGGCGGGCCGCGGCACGGCGTCGGGATTACCGCGCTGCACCTGGCCGCGCAGAGCAACCGGCTCGACGTGATCGAGGTGCTCGTCGCGGCCGGCGCGGACCTCGACGCGCGCGACGGCCTCTGGAACTCCACACCCGAAGGCTGGGCCGACGCGTGCGACAGCCCCGCAGCGCGCGAGCTGCTGGCCAACGCCCGGTAGACAAGCGGAGTCCGTAGTCCGTATCGTCGATCCGGCGAGACGGACTACGGACTCCGTTTCATCTTCTGGGAGGACACCATGGCCACACCCCGCGAGGTCTTCGAACGGCTCTTCGAGGGCATCACCGCCGGCCGGTTCGCCGAGCTTTCTCGCCTCTACGCGGAGAACGCCGTGGTCGAGCACCCCACCGCGATCCCCGTGCCCGGCCGCATCGAGGGGCGGGCCGCGGTGCACGAGCGGTTCGTGAGTCCCCTGGCGGCAACGCTGCGGATCTCGGCCGGCGACGTCGTCGTGCACGAGACCACGGACCCCGAGGTGATCGTCGCCGAGTACCGGTACCGGGTGGCGTCGCCGCGCAGCGGCGAAACGGTCGAGACCGACAACATCCAGATGCTGCGCGTCCGCGACGGGCTGATCGTCCACAGCCGCGACTACCACGACTTCCTGCGGATGGCCGCCGTCCAGGGCGCGGCGGCCAACCTGGCCGACGCGTACGCGCAAGTCCCGGAGCGACGACCCGGCCCGGTCCAGCCGCGGCCGGCGCAGCTCGCCGACCGGAAGAGCCCGCTGGGCGTGTTCCAGCGGCTCTGCTTCGGCGTTTCCGATCAGCGGTGGTCGGAACTTCCGGATCTCTACGCCGAGCAGCCCGACGTCCGTCACCCGTTCCTGCCGGGCGCGTCCGTGCTGACGTCCCGCGAAGACCTGCGCACGCACTTCGCGCTGGCCGGCGAGCTCGGAATCCGCATGCAGGCCACCGACCTCGTGACCTACCAGGGCACCGACCCCGAGGTGCTCATCGGCGAGTTCGCCTACGAGGGGCAACTGGGCGCCACGCCGTTCCGCGTCAACAACATCTTCGCGATGCGCGTGCGCGACGGCTTGATCGTCGAGTCCCGCGACTACGGCGACCACCTGGCGCTCGCGGCCGCGGCCGGCCGGCTGCCCGAGCTGATCGCCCGCGTGACGACGGAAATGTCACCGAACCACGTCTGAACGAGGTGAACAGCCGGGCCGATGGTGCGCCGGTCAAACGGTCAAGCAGCGAGGCGGCCCGACGCCAACGAACCACAGCTCGGCCTCGCAGAGCAGCGCCTCGCCGTTTTTCGGCAAATCGGACCGGCACGCCCCAACGCCCAGCCCAACCGCCGAAAAACTCAGGCCTCGAGGTCTTCCGGCAAGTCGAACTCGCCGTCCCGCACGCCCTTCACGAACGCGTCCCACTCCGACGGCGTGAACACGAGCACCACCCCGTCCGGCTTGGCCGACTGCCGCATCGCGACGTAGGTGACGCCGTCGGTGTGCGGCACGAAGGCGTATTCCACGCAGTCCTCGAGCGTGACGCCCTCCGGCTCGGCGCGGATCCACGGGGCGTCAGTGAGGTCCAGCTCGTGCCGGATGTGCGCCTTGTCGTCGACGGGCTGATCACTCATGGCACCAGCGTATCGACCCACCGCAACGCCTCTCGCCACTGAATGGCGAAACCACCGAAAAGGCCCCCTCACCTGCGGGCGAGGGGGCCTTTTCGGGTCGAAACGATCAGGCGGTCTCGGTGATCGGCCGGTCCACCCACGACATGAGGGCACGCAGCTTCTTGCCGGTCTCCTCGATCGGGTGCTGGTTGCCCTGCTCCTCGAGCTTGATGAAGTTCGGGCGCCCGGCCTCGTCCTCGGCCACCCACTCGCGAGCGAAGGTGCCGTCCTGGATCTCGCCCAGGATCTTCTGCATCTCCTGCTTCACGGCCGGCGAGATCACGCGCGGGCCGCGGGTGAGGTCGCCGTACTCGGCCGTGTCGGAGATGGAGTAGCGCTGACGCGCGATACCGCCCTCGTACATGAGGTCGACGATCAGCTTCAGCTCGTGCAGCACCTCGAAGTAGGCGATCTCCGGGGCGTAACCGGCCTCGGTCAGCACCTCGAAGCCCGTCTGCACCAGCGCCGAAGCGCCACCGCAGAGCACGGCCTGCTCGCCGAAGAGGTCGGTCTCGGTCTCCTCGGTGAAGGTCGTCTTGATCACGCCCGCGCGCGCACCGCCGATGGCGGCCGCGTAGGACAGGGCCAGCGCCTGGGCGTTGCCCGACGCGTCCTGCTCCACCGCGATCAGGCAGGGCACGCCCTTGCCGTCCACGAACTGGCGGCGCACGAGGTGACCCGGGCCCTTGGGGGCGACCATGGCCACGTCGACGTTGGCCGGCGGCTTGATCAGGTCGTAGCGGATGTTGAAGCCGTGGCCGAAGAAGATCGCGTCGCCGTCCTTCAGGTTCGGCGCGATGTGCTCTTCGTAGATGAAGCGCTGCTTCGTGTCCGGCGCGAGGATCATGATGAGGTCGGCCTCGGCCGCGGCCTCGGCCACCGACAGCACCCGCAGGCCCTGTTCCTCGGCCTTGGCGCGGGACTTCGACCCCTCCTGCAGGCCGATCCTGACGTCGACACCCGAGTCGCGCAGGCTCAGCGAGTGGGCGTGGCCCTGGCTGCCGTAGCCGATCACAGCGACCTTGCGGCCCTGGATGATCGAGAGGTCCGCGTCGTCGTCGTAGAAGATTTCCACTGCCATGGGGGTACTGCTTCCTTTCGGATTTTCTGAAAACTCAGCGAGGCGAGGTGGCGGTGATCGAGCGGGCCCCGCGACCCACTGCGACCATGCCGGACTGCACGAGCTCGCGGATGCCGTACGGCTCGAGCATGCGCAGAAGTGCGCCGATCTTGTCCGAGGTCCCGGTCGCCTCGACGGTGAGCGCCTCCGGGGACACGTCCACCACCTTGGCCCGGAAGAGCTGAACGGTCTCGAGGACCTGGCTGCGCACGGTCGCGTCGGCCCTGACCTTCACGAGCAGCAGTTCGCGCTGCACCGCGGAGGACTGTTCCAGCTCCACGATCTTGATCACGTTGACCAGCTTGTTGAGCTGTTTGGTCACCTGTTCGAGCGGTAGCTCTTCAACGGCGACCACGATCGTCATGCGGGACACCTCGGGATTTTCCGTAGGGCCCACGGCGAGGGACTCGATGTTGAAACCGCGGCGGGAGAACAGACCGGACACCCGGGCGAGCACGCCGGGCTTGTTCTCCACCAGCACGCTCAACGTGTGGACGGTCATCGGTCTTCTCCTTCCGCGGCAGCTTCGGCGGCTTCGAGGGTCTCGACCGCTTCCCGCGAAACCTCGTCGTCGTCGAACAGCGGCCGGATGCCGCGGACGGCCATGATCTCGTCGTTGCCGGTGCCCGCGGCCACCATCGGCCACACCTGGGCATCCTTCCCCACGACGAAATCGATCACGACGGGGCGGTCGTTGATCTCCATCGCGCGGCGGATCGTCGCGTCGACGTCCTCCTTGGTCTCACAGCGCAGCCCGGCGCAGCCGAGGGCCTCGGCCAGCAGCGTGAAGTCGGGGATGCGGTGCTTGTGGGTACCGAGGTCGCTGTTGGAGTACCGCTCCGAGTAGAAGAGGTTCTGCCACTGCCGGATCATGCCGAGGTTGCCGTTGTTGATCACGGCGACCTTGATCGGCGCGCCCTCGATGGCGCACGTGGCGAGCTCCTGGTTGGTCATCTGGAAGCAACCGTCGCCGTCGATCGCCCACACCTGCTGCTCGGGCAGGCCGAACTGCGCGCCCATGGCCGCCGGAACGGCGAAACCCATCGTGCCGAGGCCACCGGAGTTGATCCACGTACGCGGCTTCTCGTACTTCACGAACTGCGCGGCCCACATCTGGTGCTGGCCGACGCCCGCGGTGAACACCGCGTCGGGACCGGCCAGCTCACCGATGCGCTCGATGACGTACTGCGGCGAAAGCGAACCGTCGTCGGGCCACTCGTAGCCGGCCGGGTAGGTGTCGCGCCACGAGTCGACCTGCGTCCACCAGTCGGTGAGGTCCGGCCGGTTGCCGTGCTCGAACTCGGTCTTCACGGCGGCGATCAGCTCGCCGATGATCTCGTTGCAGTCGCCGACGATGGGCACGTCGGCCTTGCGGTTCTTGGAGATCTCGGCCGGGTCGATGTCGGCGTGGATCACCTTCGCGTCGGGCGCGAACGACGACGTGGCGCCGGTCACGCGGTCGTCGAAGCGAGCGCCGAGCGCGATGAGCAGGTCGGAGCGCTGCATCGACGCGACCGCCGCGACGGACCCGTGCATGCCGGGCATGCCGACGTGCTGGCGGTGCGAGTCGGGGAACGCGCCGCGCGCCATCAGCGTGGTGGCGACCGGGATGCCGGTGAGCTCGGCCAGCTCCAGCAGCTGCGCGGAAGCCTCGGCCTTGATCACGCCACCGCCGACGTAGAGGACGGGCCGGCGTGCGTTCGCGATCAGCTTCGCGGCTTCGCGCACCTGCTTGCCGTGCGGACGCAGCGTCGGGCGGTAACCCGGCAGGCGCATCTCCGGCGGCCAGGAGAACGAGGTCATCTCCTGCAGCACGTCCTTGGGGATGTCCACCAGGACCGGGCCGGGGCGGCCCGTGGACGCCAGGTGGAACGCCTCGGCGATGGTCCGCGGAATCTCCGCCGGGTCGGTCACGAGGAAGTTGTGCTTGGTGATCGGCATCGTGATGCCGCAGATGTCGGCTTCCTGGAACGCGTCGGTGCCGATCAACGCGCGCGACTGCTGCCCCGTGATGGCGACGATCGGCACGGAGTCCATGTTGGCGTCGGCCAGCGGCGTGACGAGGTTCGTGGCGCCCGGGCCCGACGTCGCCATGCAGACGCCGACCTTGCCGGTCGCCTGGGCGTAGCCGGTGGCGGCGTGGCCGGCGCCCTGCTCGTGGCGGACGAGGACGTGACGGACCTTCGTGGAGTCGAGCAGCGGGTCGTACGCCGGCAGGATGGTGCCACCGGGAATGCCGAAGACGACTTCGGCGCCGACGGCCTCGAGCGAGCGGACGAGCGACTGCGCGCCCGTGACCCTTACCGGGGTTCCCGCCGGCGGCGCCGGCTTCGGACGTGCTCCTGGGACACCGGGCGCGGTCGGCCCGGGCTTCGCGTCGCTGCGCGACGTGGCACTGGTCATCGGTGTCTGCCTCGTGGGTTCTCGGTGTCACTCGTTCGGGTTGTTTGTGGCTGTACAGCCGGTCGGAAACCGGTTCTACGCAACAAAAAACCCCCGCCGACCGTAAGGTCGCACGAGGGTCGCGCGTCGACGCAGCGGACTCTTCCTAAGCGTCGACGCGCTGAGGAAGTACGAGGCCGGTCTGCGTTGTCACGGCGCTGACGTTAGACCGGCGTCCGCGCGAGTGTCAACTCTGCGGGACGGCGGTTCCGCATGCTGGACGGCCAGTACTGCGTTTCGGACGCCCTCCACCCGGGCCCGCGACCCCGGCGCAAGCGTGCCGACGACGCGGTGCACCATTCATTGGTGGCCGAAAAAGAGCAGGACCAGCGCACGGGCGAAGGCCGGAAGGCCGTGTTCAAGATCCCCAGCACGGCGTACATGGCGATCGCGCTCCTGACCGTGTGTGTGACACCTATCGCACTCGGGGAGATCAACGGTCTGCAGTGGCTGTACATCTTCCCGATCGCGCTGCTCGTCTTCGTCGTGCGCACGCGCACGGTCGCGACGCGCGAAGGCCTCGCCGTACGGACGGTGTTCGGTAAGCGCGACCTGCCGTGGTCGTCACTGAAGGGCCTGTCGATCACCGGCAAGGCGCGCGTGCGGGCCGTGCTGGGCGACGACACGCTTGTCACGTTGCCCACAGTGCGGACCCGCCACCTTCCGGTGCTCGCGCTCGTGAGCGAGGGGAAGATCAAGGACCCGTCGGGCGTGCTGAGTGACGACGATCTCAAGCCCGCCGAGGAGAAGGCCGCCGAGTCGACGCCGGAAAAGGTTGCTGAAAAAGCCGCCGCGAAGCCGGCCGAGAAGGCTCCGGAGCAGGCTACGGAGGCCGCGTCTGCCGAGACCGGCGGTTCGAAGGCCGAACCCAGCGAGTAGAATTGGTAGGACCAGTTTGCGGAGCGGTCTCGTGACTCCGCCTGGACCAGCCTTCTGACCTGGGAGAATGCCGTGCCGCACCTCCGTTCCCGGACCACCACCCACGGCCGCAACGCGGCGGGCGCGCGCTCGCTCTGGCGCGCGACCGGGATGACCGACAGCGACTTCGGCAAGCCGATCGTCGCCATCGCCAACTCCTACACGCAGTTCGTGCCGGGCCACGTGCACCTCAAGGACCTCGGCGAGATCGTCGCGGAGGCCGTGAAGGAGGCCGGCGGCGTCGCGCGCGAGTTCCACACGATCGCGGTCGACGACGGCATCGCCATGGGCCACTCGGGCATGCTCTACTCGCTGCCCTCGCGCGAGATCATCGCGGACTCCGTGGAGTACATGGTCAACGCGCACCAGGCCGACGCGCTCGTCTGCATCTCCAACTGCGACAAGATCACGCCGGGCATGCTCAACGCGGCCATGCGCCTCAACATCCCCACCGTGTTCGTCTCCGGCGGGCCGATGGAGGCCGGCAAGGCCGTGGTCGTCGGCGGTGTCGCGCAGGCGCCGACCGACCTGATCACGGCGATCGCCGCGTCCGCCTCGCAGGAAGTCGACGAGGAAGGGCTGGCGGCTGTCGAGCGTTCGGCGTGCCCGACCTGCGGCTCGTGCTCCGGCATGTTCACCGCGAACTCCATGAACTGCCTCACCGAGGCCCTCGGCCTGTCGCTGCCCGGCAACGGTTCCACGCTGGCCACGCACGCCGCGCGCCGCGAGCTGTTCTCCGGCGCCGGGCGCACGGTCATCGACCTGTGCAAGCGCTGGTACGGCGAGGACGACGCGTCGGCCCTGCCCCGCTCGATCGCCACCAGGGCGGCGTTCGAGAACGCGATGGCGCTGGACATGGCCATGGGCGGCTCGACCAACACCGTGCTGCACATCCTCGCCGCCGCGCAGGAGGGCGAGGTCGACTTCACCATCAGCGACATCGACGAGATCGGCCGGCGCGTGCCGTGCCTGTCGAAGGTCGCGCCGAACTCCGATTACCACATGGAAGACGTCCACCGGGCCGGCGGCATCCCCGCCATCCTGGGCGAGCTGTACCGCGGTGGCCTGCTCAACACCGACGTCCACTCGGTCCACTCCCCCGACCTCGACTCGTGGCTGAACGAGTGGGACATCCGCGCGTCGTCGCCGTCCGAGACGGCGCTGGAGTTGTTCCACGCGGCCCCGGGCGGCGTGCGCACGACCAAGGCTTTCTCGACGGAGAACCGCTGGTCGTCGCTGGACACGGACGCCGCCGGCGGCTGCATCCGCGACGTCGAGCACGCCTACACCAAGGACGGCGGCCTCGCGATCCTGCGCGGCAACCTCGCCGAGAACGGCGCCGTGATCAAGGCCGCCGGCATCGACGAGGACCTCTGGCACTTCGAGGGCCCCGCGCGAGTGCTCGAAAGCCAGGAGGAGGCCGTTTCGGCGATCCTCAACAAGGAGATCCAGGCGGGCGACGTGCTGGTGATCCGCTACGAGGGCCCCGCCGGCGGGCCGGGCATGCAGGAAATGCTGCACCCCACCGCGTTCCTCAAGGGCTCCGGCCTGGGCAAGAAGTGCGCGCTCATCACCGACGGCCGCTTCTCCGGCGGCTCGTCCGGCATCTCCGTCGGCCACATCTCCCCGGAGGCGGCGGCGGGCGGCCTGATCGGCCTGGTCGAAAACGGCGACCGCATCGTCATCGACATCCACGAACGCCGCCTCGAACTCCTCGTCGACCCCGAGGTCCTGTCGGAGCGGCACTCGAAGATGGAGGCCGCGGAACGCCCGTGGCAGCCGAAGGAGCGCCAGCGCCCGATCACGGCGGCCCTGCGCGCGTACGCCCGTATGGCCACCTCCGCGGACACCGGCGCGGTGCGGGACCCGAACAAGTGAGCTTGATGTTTTCGTGAGGAGAGCCGTCCATCCGCTGAAGGGTGGGCGGCTCTTTTCGTTGTCGCCTCTGAGTGGCGACGGGGTATTTGCGCTGGTCAGAGGCTGGTTATGCGGCATTCTGGAGCCCTTGGGCGGCGATCCTCAGAGTTGTCATCCGGGATCACGGCCGTCTCTTGAGATCGCCGGAAGCCCTCAGTTTTCGTCCGTCGCCGCTAACCGGCGAAGCGACCTTTCGAGTCCTCAGCCGAGGAGGCCGACGTTCTCCTCATCGCGGGCAGAGTCACTTCGGACCCTCGGCTTTGCGGGCTGGCAACGCGTCGCAGCTCTCTCAGCGGTGGCCGTTCGGAGGTGGCAGGCACCGTTCGCCCATCGTCACCCAGCGCCGACCCGCATCCCCAGGCCTCACGCTGAACCGGGCGACACTCGCCAGCGAGATCGACGACGCGGGATCGCCCGGCGCGGAGTCGCTGGAGCCCCAGGTTGTCCGTCCACCTGCGCCGCCACCGCCAAGGGCCGCCCACCGTGTTCGAGTGGACGGCCCTCTTGGCCTGTCGTGGTCTGGCGGCGAATCGGTGATCTCACCGATCAGTGCTACCGCCGACATCCGGTGCGCCTTCCGCGGAGAGAACCGGACCCGTCGAGGGCCACAACCCGTCGCCACCCAGTGGCAAACCCCAGGTCAGCGCGTCAAAACGATGACCACCACCGACGCCGCCGCGGCCAGTAGCAGCGAGACGATGCCGAGGGGCAGCGGCCGTTTGCGCCACGGCGTGTTCTTCTCCAGGGAGATCCGGCCGGCGCCGGTGAAAATCAGGGCTAGAGCCACGACGCCGACGAGGAGCTCGAACTCCCAGCCGCGGCCGTCGCCTTCGAAGAAGCCGCCGTGGAACTTCGCGAAAATCGCGCTCGCCGCGACGCCCAGGATCCCGGCGGCCGCGATCGGCGTGAAGAGGCCCACGATCAGCAGCGCGCTGCCGCCGACCTCGACGATGCCGGTGATCCAGGACAGCAGCGTGGTCTGTTTGTGGAAGCCGAATGTGTCGAGCAGGTGCGCGAACCCCGTGATGCCGGGCCCCCCGAACGCGCCGAACAGGTGCTGCAGACCGTGCGCCCCCACGATCGCGGCGAGGCCGAGGCGCAGGATCAGCAGGCCAAAGCCCAGGCCGCCCTGGCGGATCTCGTCGTCGTTGTCGTTGTTCGTGTCCCCGACGCCGGACAGCAGGCCGGACTGGTAGTCGTCCCCTTGACTGGTCACGCGCGAAGGGTAGGGGATACCGACCCCGGCCGCGAGCGAGCGCGCCGAGGTCAGGGGCCCTTTCGCGTCAGTATTCGCCGTGCACGAGGTTCGCGGGGAGCTCGCCGCCGGCGTAACGCGCGATCTCGGCGGCGGCGACGGCATACGAACGTCGCCGCACACCGGCGACGGCCCCGCCGACGTGCGGCGTGAGCAGCAGGCCCGGCGCGTGCCACAGCGGGTGGTCGGCGGGCAGGGGCTCGGGATCCGTCACGTCGAGAGCGGCGCGCAGGCGCTCGGCCGTGAGCTCGGCGAGGAGGTCGTCGGTGCGCACGACCGGTCCCCTCGCGGCGTTCACGAGCACCGCGCCGTCGGGCATGGCCGCGAGGAACTCGGCGTCGACCATCCCCCGCGTACGCGAAGTGAGCGGGACCATCAGCACCACGATGTCGTGGTGCGGCAACAGCTCGGGCAGCTCGGCGACGCCGTGCACCCCGTCGCGCGCCGACATGCCGACCATCGTGCACCGGACGTCGAACGGTTCGAGTCGGCGCCGTAGCTGCCGGCCGAGGTCGCCGGCGCCGATGATGAGCGCGTGCCGGCCCTGGAGCGTCTCGGCGGAGCGGCGCTCCCAGTGACGTTCGCGGTGGGCTTCCGCGAACACGTCCAGCTTCCGGTACATGGACAGCAACACGGCGACGACCCACTCGGCCGTGCTGCCGCCGTGTGCGCCGCGGCAGGTGGAGAGCAGGACGCCGTCCGGGAGCTTGCCGACCCAGTCCTCGGCGCCGGCCGACATCAGCTGCACGAGCTTGAGGTTCGGCAGCTCGCGCCACAGCTCGTCGCCCGCCGGGTGCCGGCCGGGGATGAGCACCTCCGCCTTCGCGGCTTCCGCCGGCACGGGATCGCCCCAGCGGTAGCGCACGGCCTGCACCATCGGGAGCTCCGAGAGCGCCTCGACGCCCTCGTCGTCGGGGACCAGCACAGTGAGCGTCATGATCGCCACGTTAGCCACTTACTCCGCGCTCACGCGGGGGCACCTAGGCTGGAGCATCATGCGTACCCGGTACCGGTGGTCGGCACCGCTGGCCCTCCTCGCCTGTGGCGGACTCCTGCTTTCGGGCTGCGCGCGGTTCGACGACACCGCGGCCGGCCAGTCGTTCAGCCCCGCCCCGGTACCCAGTCCCGAGTCGCCGCCGCAGGTCCAGGACCCGGGCGACCCGTCGGGCGACGACCAGGGCCAGGGCCACAGCGGCCAGCAGCAGTCGCCCACGCCGATCCCGCCGCCGCAGGGCTGCAAGGACTTCGACAAGGCCGTCATCGCCACCTGCCTGGACACGGTCGCGGCCGTCGCCGGCCTCCCGGGCGACGGCTCCACGCCCGCGGCGCTGGCCGGCGAACGGAAATCCGGCCGCGTGGTTCTCGCCACGGCGGGCCGCGACGCGGCGCCGTTCGAGCAGCTCGACGTCGTCGCCACGGGTGACGGCGGCCTGACGTCGCTGGCGCTTTCGCCGAGCTACGTCGAGGACCAGCTCGTGTTCGCCTACATCACCACGGCGACCGACAACCGCGTCGTGCGCTTCGCGAAGGGCCAGCCGCCGAAGCCGGTGCTCACGGGCATCCCGAAGGGCGCCACCGGCAACCGCGGCGCCCTGCTCAGCGACGGCCGCGGCTCCCTCCTCGTCGCAACGGGCGACGCGGGCAACCCGGCCTCCGCCGCCGACCCGAAGTCGTTGGCAGGCAAGGTGCTGCGCATCGACACCTCGGGCGGCCCCGCCGCGGGCAACCCGACCGCGAGCTCCGCCGTGTTCGCCTCCGGCCTGCACGCCCCCGGCGGCCTCTGCACCTCGTCCGACGGCAAACGCGTGTGGGTCACCGACCAGACCGCGGGCCCTGACGCGCTGTATCGCGTGCAGGCGGGCCAGCCCCTGTCGACGCCCGCGTGGACCTGGCAGGACAAGCCGGGCGTCCACGGGTGCGCCGACTTCGCCGACTCGAACGGCATCCTGGCCGTCGCGTCGTCCGTCGGCCTGCAGAACCTGCCGGTCAACCCGGACGGCGCCATCACCGGCAAGCCCACCGTCAGCCTCGACGGCAAGGGCAAGCCCCCCACCACCTACGGCCGCCTGGCCGGCATGAGCATGATCAGCCCCCAGCTGGCGGTCGCCGGCACCACGAACAAGGACGGCGGCAAACCCGTCTCCAGCGATGACCGCGTCGTGCTCATCACGGTGTCCGAAACCGGTGGCGGACTCGGGAAGGACTGAGGTCCGAACCGGCGGTGAGCTGGGGTTTCTCGGCCGTCGCCACTGAACGGCAACGCCTGCCCAGCGGGTTGACTCGCAACGACTCCCGCCGATTTCGACGGGCCGGCGCGCACTTCGACGGGCGTCACACCCGTCGTCACTCAGCGGCCAGGCGAGCCCTCTGCGCGAGCGCGGGATGACCGGTCCGGCGACTGACTTGCGTCGCCGATCCATCTCCGCTCATCAGGGAATCACCCCGCCGTCCGGCGCCAACGCGGCCATCGCCCCTCAGCGGCAACGACAGTTTCGCCCCTCAGCGCCGAGAGCCACGCCCCCGCGGAGCCCGGCTCTCGGCCCGCGCCGCCCGGATGTCCAGGATCGACGCGGCAATCGCGACCAGCACGGCCACCAACCCGAGATACCGCCCGACCCCGGCGTTGATCATCACCCCGGCCGTCTCGAGAAACGCCCGCTGGTCACTGTCGAAGATCCAGTCCAGCGTCGTCCAGCCGATGGCCATCAGCACCAACGCGGCGAGCCCGGCCACGAGCCACAGGTGCGGCAGACCGCTCGTCCGCACCTTCCCGACCTGCCCGAACACCACCACCACGAGCCCCGCCAGCAGCACCATCAGCGGCGGAAACCACGAGAAGAAGTCCGAATGCCAAGCCGACCGCACCACGTCGTCGTGGGGCAGGGAGTTGAAGGCGTCGCGGACGTCGTCGGTGGCGGTATCGGCGGTGAGGACCGTCCACGGCAGGAACAGCGTCACGAGCGCGAGCAGCCCGGCCCCCAGACCAAGCCACTCGCGCCACGTGACGCGTTTGACGGAGAACGCCACTCAGGAACCGACGCGCTCGATGATGAGCTCGCGCACGCGCTTGGCGTCGGCCTGGCCCTTGGTGGCCTTCATGACCGCGCCGACGATCGCGCCCGCCGCGGCGACCTTGCCGCCGCGGATCTTCTCGGCGACGTCCGGCTGCGAGGCAAGCGCCTCGTCCACCGCGGTGATCAGCGCGGAATCGTCGGAGACGACCTTCAGCCCGCGCTTGTCCACGACCTCGCGCGGCGAACCCTCACCCGCGAGCACTCCCTGCACGACCTCCTTGGCGAGCTTGTTGGTCAGCTCACCCGAGGACACCAGCGCGATCACCTCGGCGACCTGCGCCGGCGTGATCGGCAGCTCCGCGAGCTCGACCTCGCGCGTGTTGGCCTCCTGCGCCAGCGTGTTGACCCACCAGCCGCGGGCCTCGTCCGGCGTCGCGCCGGCCTCGACCGTGGCCGCGACGAGGTCGACAGCGCCGACGTTCAGCAGGTCGCGCAGTGCTTCGTCCGACAGGTTCCACTCGGTCTGGATCCGCTTGCGCCGCTCGGCGGGCATCTCGGGCAGCGTCTTGCGCAGCTCCTCCACCCACTCGCGCGACGGCGCGATCGGCACCAGGTCAGGCTCCGGGAAGTACCGGTAGTCCTCCGCGGTTTCCTTGGTGCGTCCGCCGGACGTGGTGCCGTCGGCCTCCTGGAAGTGCCGCGTCTCCTGCTTGATCGAGCCGCCGTCCGCGAGGATCGCCGCTTGGCGGGTCATCTCGTAGCGCACGGCGCGTTCGACGCTGCGCAGCGAGTTCACGTTCTTCGTCTCCGTGCGCGTGCCGAACTCGGTGGCGTCCTTGGCCATCAGCGACACGTTCGCGTCGCAGCGAAGGGACCCCTGGTCCATGCGGACGTCGGACACGTCGAGCGCGCTCAGCAGGTCGCGCAGCGCCGAAACGTACGCGCGCGCCACCTCCGGCGCCCGCTCGCCGGTGTGCTCGATCGGCTTGGTGACGATCTCGATCAGCGGCACGCCCGCGCGGTTGTAGTCCAGCAGCGAGTAGTCCGCGCCGTGGATCCGGCCCGTCGCGCCGCCCATGTGCAGCGACTTTCCGGTGTCCTCCTCCATGTGCGCGCGCTCGATCTCCACGCGCACGATCTCGCCGTCGTCGAGCGTCACGTCGAGGTAGCCGTTGAAGGCGATCGGCTCGTCGTACTGCGAGGTCTGGAAGTTCTTCGGCTGGTCCGGGTAGAAGTAGTTCTTCCGCGCGAAGCGGCACCACTCGGCGATCTCGCAGTTGAGCGCGAGGCCGATGCGGATCGCGCCCTCCACGGCCTTGCCGTTCACCACGGGCAGCGCACCGGGCAGGCCGAGGCACGTGGGGCACGTCTTCGTGTTCGGCTCGCCGCCGAACTCGTTGGCGCAGCCGCAGAACATCTTCGTCTTCGTGTTGAGTTCGACGTGGACCTCGAGCCCGAGCACCGGGTCGAACCGCTCGATGACCTCGGCGTAGTCCATCAACTCGGCCACGGCAGTCACTTCGTTCCTCCCAGCTCCGGGACCTTGTGCACGAGCGATCCGCCGGCGGCGGCGTCGCGCGCGGCCTCGTAGGCGGCGCCGACGCGGTAGAGCCGGTCGTCGGCGAGCGCCGGGGCCATGATCTGCAGGCCGACCGGCAGGCCGTCCTCGTCGGACAGTCCACTCGGGACGCTCATGGCGGCGTTGCCCGCGAGGTTCGACGGGATGGTGCACAGATCGGCGAGGTACATCGCCATCGGGTCGTCCACGCGTTCGCCGATCTTGAACGCCGTGGTCGGCGTTGTCGGCGAAACCAGCACGTCGACCTGCTCGAACGCGGACGTGAAGTCCTGCGTGATGAGCGTGCGCACCTTCTGGGCCGAGCCGTAGTAGGCGTCGTAGTAGCCCGACGAAAGCGCGTACGTGCCCAGCATGATGCGGCGCTTCACCTCGGCGCCGAAGCCCTTTTCCCGCGTGAGCGACATGACCTCTTCGGCGCTGTGCGTGCCGTCGTCGGCCACGCGCAGGCCGTAGCGCATCGCGTCGAACCGCGCGAGGTTCGACGACGCCTCACTCGGCGCGATCAGGTAGTACGCCGGCAGCGCGTAGACGAAGTGCGGGCACGAGACCTCGACCACTTCGGCGCCCAGCGCGCGCAGCTGCTCGACGGCGGACTGGAACGACCGCAGCACGCCGGCCTGGTAGCCGTCGCCCGCGAACTCCTTCACCACGCCGACGCGAACGCCCTTGAGGTCACCGTTGGCCCCCTCGCGCGCCGCGGCGACGACCGGCGGCACCGGAGCGTTGATCGAGGTGGAGTCCATCGGGTCGTAGCCGGCGATGACCTCGTGCAGCAGCGCGGCGTCGAGCACCGTGCGCGCGCACGGGCCGGCCTGGTCGAGCGAGGACGAGAAGGCGACGAGGCCGTAGCGCGAAACCCCGCCGTACGTCGGCTTCACGCCGACGGTGCCCGTGACGGCGCCCGGCTGGCGGATCGAGCCGCCGGTGTCCGTGCCGATGGCCAGCGCGGCCTCGAACGCCGCGATCGACGCCGACGAGCCACCGCCCGAACCGCCTGGGATGCGAGCGTGGTCCCACGGGTTGTGTGTGGGACCGAAGGCGGAGTTCTCGGTGGACGAACCCATGGCGAACTCGTCCATGTTCGTCTTGCCGAGGATGACGACGCCCGCTTCGCGCAGCCTGCGCGTGACGGTCGCGTCATACGGCGGGATCCACCCCTCCAGCGTGCGCGAACCGCACGTGGTCGGGATGCCTTCGGTGGTCAGCACGTCCTTCAGCGCCAGCGGCACGCCGGCCAGCGACGACGCGGGCTGCTCCCCCGCGGCCAGCTTCTCGTCGACGGACTTGGCCGCGCCCAGCGAGCCTGCCGTGTCGACGTGCAGGAACGCGTGGACGTGGTCGTCGACCTCGGCGATCCGGTCCAGGTGGGCCTGGGTGACCTCGACCGCGGAGACCTCACGAGCGTGGATCTTCGCCGCCAGCTCGGCGGCGGTCAGCTTGACGAGTTCACTCACTGTTCTTCTCCCAGAATCCGCGGCACCCGGAACCGGCCCTGCTCGCTGGCCGGCGCGCCGGCCAGCACCTGCTGCTGCGTGAGACAGGGGCGGATCTCGTCCTCGCGGAAGACGTTCGTGAGCGGCACGGAGTGCGAGGTCGGCGGAACGTCGGCCGCGGCGACCTGGCTCACCTTCGCCACCGAGTCCAGGATCTGGTCGAGCTGGCCCGCGAAGACGTCCAGCTCGTCATCGGTGACGGCCAGCCTGGCCAGCTTGGCGAGGTGCGCGACCTCGTCTCGGGAAATGTTGGGCACGCGGGTGACTCCCGGGGTGTGCTGTGCGGGTGCGGTCGGAAGCTGCAAGTCTATGGTGGCGGCGCCGGACGGCTCGACCGGGTTATGGCCGGACCAGCTGTGACCCGGGTGTCCCGTTCCCCGGACAGCGGGTCCCCCAGCACCAGTCGGTCTGTCACAATCGGCGCCCGGTTACCGCGTTCCGCGCCAAGGCGGAACGCCTGAGGCGAGAGGGGCGTGTGGTGTCGTTCCTGCTGCGGGTCCAGCTTCCGGACTCCCCGGCACCCTCGGCGCCGTCGCGACGGCGCTCGGCACGGTCGGCGCCGACATCCTCAGCGTCGACGTCGTGGAGCGCGGCGGCGGAGTCGCCATCGACGACCTCGTGGTCGAACTCCCGTCCGGCCGCCTGCCCGACGCTCTCATCACCGCGGCGGAAAGCATCGAAGGCGTCGAGGTCGACGCGGTGCGGCCGTACGCCGGGATCCTCGACACGCATCGCGAGCTGGAGCTCGTGGAGGAGATCGCGGCGCAGCCGAAGTCCGGCCTGGACCTGCTGGCCGAGGGTGTGCCGAAGATCATCCGCGCCGGCTGGGCCGTGGTCGTGGAGCACCGGGAATCGGGTACCCGCCGCCTCGCCTCGTCGAGCGCTGCGCCGGAGAACCCGTTCACGGACCTGCCCTGGCTACCGCTGGAGCGGGCGACCGTCCTCGACGGCGAGGAGGACTGGATCCCGGAGACGTGGAAGGAGCTGGGCACCGAGCTGGCGGCGACGCCGCTGGGCAAGCCCGGCAAGGCGCTGCTCGTCGCGCGGCCGGGTGGGCCCAACTTCCGCGCCGCGGAGGTCGCCCGTCTGGCGCACTTCGCGGGCATCGTCGCGGTGGTCCTGGACGGCTGAGGGCTTTCGGATTCTTTCGCTGAGCTGGGATTCGCCACACAGCGGCGACGCCTTCGTGATGCTGCCCTCGTCTTGGGTTCGGGAGACGATCGGGTGACTGTCGAGCGCCCTTGACGGTGTTGGCCGCTGAGAGGCAACGACACCACATCCGAGCGTCTCCCACCCTCCGAGAGCCCTCGGACAGCCAAGGGCGTCCCTGGTCGATCCGCTACCGGCGAATCACAGTGGGGGTCTCTCCGGGCGACCTCAGGAGGTCGACGAGCGCACACGGCTATCCAGGCGCGTCGACACAACGCTGCTGCCCTTCAAGCGCCGCGGTGGCAGGCAACTCGGCCGACGGCACGGGACCGGTCGTCAGCGAACCGCCGACGCCACGCCGTCACGCTGGACGCCGCAATCCGCCGGCACGAGCGCTGAGACGCGGCCCCCTTCCCACAAATCGCCCGTACGCATCAGACGGCACACAACTTCGACGCCGGTCGGGAATCGACCGACCGACAGCTGACCGCTGCAATCCCCCACCACAGACGCCCCAGCCGCGAGCATCAGAGACACGCTCCGCAGCACACAACGACCCGCAATCAGCAGCCCGACGCGGCACCTGTCACCGGTCCCACAGTCGTCTCGGCCCCGATCCCCAGGTCCGTCGCCACTCAGCGGCAAATGACCGTGACCAGCAGAAACAACCTACAAATCGTACTCATACGCGATCAAGCTGACGTTCGGAAACGGGCGCCAATCCCGCTCCGGCACCCGCCTGAACCCGATGCGTTCGTAGAGCCGATGAGCCGTCCGCATCTGTTCGAGGCTGCTCAGCACGACCTTCGCCAACCCCAGCTCCCGCGCCCGCTCCAGCACCGCCCGCGTGAGCGTCTCGCCGATCCCACGCCCACGCGCCGACCCAGCGACGGCCAGCATCCGGAACTCCAGCTCACCCTCACGCGAAATCTCCGCGTACGAAGTACCCGGCCGCACCACCGCGACCGTCCCGACCACCGCGTCGCCGTCCACGGCCACCAGCAGCTCCGCGTGCTCCGAACGGTGCGCGACGTCACGCAGCTCGTTCTCGTACCCGACGTCCGCCGCGAGCAGGCCGTCCAGCCGATACGCCTCGACCGTCAGCTCCCCCACCGCCGCGAACTCCTCGGCCCGCGGCGGCCTGATCTCGACGTCACCCATCGGCCGGCTCTCCCGCCGCCCCCTCGTCCTCGCTCGTGTCCAGCGCCACCTCAGCGGCCGCGTCCGGACCCCGCTCCAGCAGCACGCGGAAACCGTCCTCGTCCAGCACCGGCACCTTCAGCTGCACGGCCTTCTCGTACTTCGACCCCGGCGCTTCACCGGCCACGACGAACGCCGTCTTCTTCGACACCGACCCCGCCGCCTTGCCGCCGCGGGACATGATGGCCTCCTTGGCCTCGTCGCGGGAAAACCCGTCGAGCGAGCCCGTGACCACGATCGACAGCCCTTCGAGGTGGCGCGGGATCGAGTCGTCGCGCGCCTCTTCCATCCGCACGCCGGCCTGTCGCCATTTTTCGACGATGCCCCGGTGCCAGTCGACCTCGAACCACTCCTGCACGGCGTGCGCGATCGTGGGCCCCACGCCGTCGACGTCGGCGAGCTCCTCCTCACTCGCCTCCTCGACGCGCGCGATCGAGCCGAACTCGCGCGCCAGCGCCTGCGCCGCCGTGGGCCCGACGTGGCGGATCGACAGCGCGACGATCACCTTCCACAAGGGACGGTCCTTCGCCGCGTCGAGGTTCGCCAGCAGCTTCTTCGCGTTGGCCGACAGCTCACCCGCCTTGGTGCGGAACAACTCCACCTCGGACAGCGCGTCCTCGCTCAGGTCGAAGACGTCACCCTCGTCGGCGACCACACGCGCGTCCAGCAGCGCGACGGCTGCCTCGTACCCGAGCACCTCGATGTCGAACGCGCCGCGCCCGGCCAGGTGGAACAGCCGTTCCCGCAACTGCGCCGGGCAGAACCGCGTGTTCGGGCAGCGGATGTCCTTGTCGCCCTCTTTCTGGTAGGCGAGCTCCGTGTTGCATTCCGGACAGTGCGTCGGCATCACGAACTCGCGCTCGTCACCCGTTCGCGCGTCGACGACCGGTCCCATCACCTCGGGAATGACGTCACCCGCCTTGCGGATCACGATGCGGTCGCCGATCAGCACACCCTTGCGCTTGACCTCTTCCGCGTTGTGCAGCGTCGCACGCGCCACCGTGGAACCCGCGACCTTCACCGGCTCCGTGACGGCGAACGGCGTGACGCGACCCGTGCGCCCGACGCCCACCTGGATGTCCAGCAACGTCGTGATCGCCTCTTCGGGCGCGTACTTGTACGCGATCGCCCAGCGCGGCGCCCGCGACGTGGTGCCCAGCCGGCGCTGCAGCGTGACCTGGTCGACCTTGATCACCACACCGTCGATCTCGTGCTCGGCGTCGTGGCGGTGCTCGCCCCAGTAGGCGATGTGGTCGGTGAGCTCCTTCGCCGTGTGCAGCACGCGGGTGTGCGGCGAAACCGGTAGGCCCCAGGCCACAAGCGCGTCGTAGGCGTGCGACTGCGTGACCGGTTCGAAGCCCTCGCGCTTGCCCAGACCGTGGCAGATCAGCCGCAGCCGGCGTTCCTTGGTGATGCGCGGGTCCTTCTGCCGCAACGAGCCCGCGGCCGTGTTGCGCGGATTCGCGTACGGCGGCTTACCGGACTCGACCATTTTCGCGTTGAGCTCCAGGAAGTCCTCGACGCGGAAGAAGACCTCGCCACGCACCTCGATGAGCTTCGGCACGGGGAACTCGTCGGTGCCGGTGAGCTCGTCGGGAACCTGCTCCAGCGTGCGGATGTTGAGCGTGACGTCCTCGCCCGTGCGGCCGTCGCCGCGGGTGAGGCCGCGCGTGAGCTTGCCGTCTTCGTAGAGGAGGTTGATGGCCAGGCCGTCGATCTTCAGCTCGGCCAGGTACTCCGTGGAGCCGATCTCCTTCTCGACGCGCTCCACCCAGGTGAGGAACTCGTCGGTGTCGAAGACGTTGTCGAGGCTCAGCATGCGTTCGAGGTGGTCGTACGCCGTGAACTCGGTGGAGAACGTGCCACCGACGTTCTGCGTCGGCGAATCCGGCGTGACCAGCGCCGGGTACTCGTCCTCGAGCGCCTGCAGCTCGCCGAGGAGCGCGTCGAACTGGCCGTCGGACACGATGGGCGAATCCAGCACGTAGTAACGGAACTGGTGCCCGCGGACGTCCTCGGCGAGGATGCCGTGGCGTTCGCGCACGTCGGCGGGGACGTCGGTGACGTCCTGGGCCACCACCGCCGATTCAGCGGGGGCGGCCGACTGGTCGTGGGGAAGGTCGCTGCTCACGGGTGGTAACACTAGCCGGAGGTGCCGACAGTTTTGTCCTCTTGGCCGTTCAGTCCCCGAACCAGGTCACGGAGCTCCAGGAGGCTGATCGTGCCCTCCGGCTCGGTCTCCGCGGTCTCGACGCGGCGTAGCCGTTCAGCGGCGACGCGCTCGCCCAGGGTGGCGTCCAGCGGCAGGAACGTCATGGTGGTGCGCGCCGCCGGCTCGAGTTCGGCCAGCGCGGGGTGGTACACCGCCACGTCGACGACGCCCTCGTCCACCTGCGCGACGACGCGCACGTCCGCCAACGCGATGCGCTGGTCGCCGAGGTTCACGGTGACCTCGGTCGGGTCCGGAACCGGCGGCACGGAGTCGTGGAATTCCCAGATGGCGTCGTCCGGCGGGGCGGCGGCCTTCCAGGCGTCGGTGAAGGGGCGCAGCTGAGGGTCTTCCTGGCCGGTGACCACGAGGGCGTAGATCGCCTGACGGCCGCGTTCCAGCGAGAAGTGCAGCCGCGGGTGCAGGGCTTCGACGAGCACGCACAGGTCGTGCTCCACCCGGTGGGGCTCACGGTCGCCCAGGGCCGCGTTGACCTCGGGGAGCAGCTCGAACCAGCCCTCCCAGAACTTCCCCGCGGCGGCCTCGACGTCGGACGGCACAGCCTGGGCGGGCCACGGCGTGCGCGGGTCGGGTGGCGAGGCCGGGTCTTGGTTTCCGTGCGCGCGGCGTCGGAACAAACGCATGGGACATCCCCCGTTGTCGATCGTCCCGACACGCTACCGCGCACTCACCACGTCTCGGGCGGCTCCACGAAGGCCTTGCCGAGGTCGCGGGTGAGAGCCAGCGCGCGGCGCATCCACTCGTTCGTGGCGCCGGCCATGCCGCAGGTCGGCGTGGGGACGGCGCGTTCGGCCAGGATCGACCGGTTGAAGCCGAGGCGGTCCACGAGCCGGAACGCGGGGCCGGCGACGTCCTTCAGTGTGGGAGGCGTTCCTGGTTCCGTCGCCGGGACGAGGCCGAGGAACAGCGAGGTGCCGCTGTCCCACGTCTCCCCGATCGCGTCCAACGTCTCGGCCGACGCCTTGCCGAGCAGCGTCACGTCGAACGCGATGGCGTCCGCGCCGGCCCCGCGCAGCAGCGCGAGCGGCGGCTTCGGCGCGCAGCAGTGGACGATCACGGGCTGTTCCGTGATTGCTCGGACGCCCTCGATCATGGTCGCCAACAGCTCCCGCGCCTCCGGCTCGGGCACGGCCGCCACGTTGCCGTAGCCCGACGGCGTCGACAGCCCCCCGGCGAGCACCGCGGGCAACGACGGCTCGTCCAGCTGCACGACGATCGGCGCACCGATCCGCGCCTTCAGCTCGGCGACGTGCCGGGCCAGACCGTCCAGCAGAGAGGACGTGAAGTCCCGCAACGCGCCACGATCCGTGAGCACGCGGTGCCCGCGCGGCAGCTCGATGCCGGCGCCCAGCGTCCACGGCCCGGCCACCTGCGTCTTGAACACCGGCGGCACGACGCCGGCCTTGTCACGCGCTTCCTGCACGGCATCGAGATCCCACTGCAGGAGGTCCCGCCCCCGCCGGTGATCGTGCCCAGGCCGCCCCGCGACGCGGTAGCCGCTCGGCACCACCTCGACAGCCAGGTCCACGAGCAACGAGGCCGTGCGGCCCAGGATGTCGGCCCCCACACCACGCCCCGGCAACTCGGGCAGGTGCGGGAAGTCCGGCAGCTCGCCGAACACGACGGCGGCCGCCTCGGCCGGGTCCGCCCCGGGCATCGAGCCGATCGCGGTGGCCGCGCCGTCAGGCCAAGCTCGTTCAGTCACGGGCGAATTCTCGCCGAACGCACCCCGAGGCATCCCACCGCCCTCGCCGGGGTCACCCGACTGAGCCGGACATTCGCCGCATATCCCTTTGCCAGCACCGATTTCGCGGAGACAGAGATACTCTGGATTGCCATGACGAGCTCCTCGCCACCACCGCCGGGCCGGCACCCCGACGAGGTGAGTCCCACCCGGCTGCGCCGGTGGGACGACGAGCCGCGCATCCCGGAACGCCGATCCCCCGGTCGCTCATTCGGCGGCACGCTCTTTACCGAAGCTGTCCTCATCGTCAGCCGCCGAGCGGAGATTGTCGAGACCTCCGAGGAGTACAGCGTTTTCGACCGCGACGGCGCCCGCGTCGGCGGCGTGGCCGACGTCAGCCAAGGCTTCCTCCACAAGGCCGCGCGCCTGCTGCCGAAATACGACCAGTACGTCACCCACAAGTTCGAGGTCCGCGACGCCAACCACAGCACGGTGCTGAAAGTGGCCAGGCCGGCCAAGGAACTGCGCACGCGCTTCATCGTCACCCGCGCCGACGAAACCCCGATCGGCGAGATCGTGCCCACCCGCGCCCCGGGGGACACCCGATTCACCTTCGTCGTCGACGGCCGCACCGTCGGCCACGTCGCGACCGCCGGCCCGCTGCCGTGGGACGTCACCATCAAGAACCACGCCGACACCGAAGTCGCCCGCGTCAGCCGTCCGCGATCGGCGCCCTCGCCGATCACCGGCGACACCTACCTCGTCGAAATCCCGCGCCAGCTGCCCGAACCCTTGGCCAGCATGGTCGTCGCCACGACCCTCACGATCGACACCGCTCTGACCCGCGAGACCGCCTGACCACGTGACCGTTGTCTCAGGCCGTCCAGGTGGACACCGCGCCGGTGACGGCCCAATGTGAAGCGAAAGGCCGGGACGCCGAAGTCCTGCCTGGACGGAGGTCACCGTGGAGCCGTTGCCCGAAGACAGCAACCGGAACTGGACAGAGCCCGGCGTCTACGAAGTGGCCGACGGCGTCTATCGGATCCCGTTGCCGTTGCCGAACGACGCCCTCCGCGCAGTGAACGTCTACGCCGTCACCGACGGCACCACCCTCGCCCTCGTCGACTCCGGCTGGGCGCTGACCGAAGCGCGCCAACTCCTGGCCGAGGCGCTCAAAGGTATCGGCGCCGAGCTCGGCGATGTGCGCGAGTTCCTGGTCACCCACGTGCACCGCGACCACTACACCCAGGCCGTGGCCATTCGGCGCGAATTCGGCAACAAGATCTCCTTGGGCCAGCTCGAGGAACCTTCGTTGAAGGTCACCGCCGACCCGGACCAGGTGCCGTTGGGGGCCCAGATCGAGCTCCTTCGCCACGCCGGCGCCGACGAGGTCGTCGCCGCTCTGGGGCGAATGTTCGCCGATGTCCCCAGCCGCACCGATTTCGAGCTGTGGGAAGACCCCGACGAGTGGCTCACCCCGGGCCGCCGCCAGGTCCTGCCGAATCGCGAGCTCGAAGTGGTCCATACCCCCGGCCACACGACCGGCCACGTCGTCTTCCTCGACGAAGCCGCCGGCCTGTTGTTCTCGGGCGACCACGTCCTGCCCCACATCACGCCGTCGATCGGGTTCCAGCCGGTGCCGGCCGAGTTGCCGCTCAACGACTACCTCGATTCACTGCGCCTGGTCCGCGCTCTGCCCGACCAGCGTCTTCTGCCCGCCCACGGCCCGGTCGCCGACAGCGTGCACAAACGCATCGACGAACTCCTCGAACACCACCGCCAGCGCCTCGAGAACATGGCTGCACAGGTCGACGCCGGGGCCAGCACCGCGTTCGAGACGGCCAGCCGGCTGGGCTGGACCCGTCGTGGCCGAAAACTGAACGAAATGGATGCGTTCAACCAGGCACTCGCCGTACTCGAAACGGGCGCGCACCTCGATCTCCTGGTGTCGCAGAACAAGCTGACGGCCCAGCAAATCGACGGCGTTCGCCACTACCGGACGAACTGAGCCGGCAGCCGACCACACCCGCGCAGCACTATCCGCTGGAATACTGATCACCATGCCCGGCATCACCGTGAGAAGAGCCCGTCGCGACGACGTCGAAGCCATCGTGCGCATGCTCGTGGACGAGCAACTCGGCGCGACCAGGGATTCAGCCGACGACCTGGAGCCCTACCTTCGCGCATTCGAGACCATCGACGCCGACCCGCAGCAGCTTCTGGTCGTCGCCACGGCGAACAACGAACCCGTGGCGACACTGCAGCTGACGATCATCCCCGGCCTCGCTCGCCGTGGCGCCCTTCGTGGACAGATCGAAGCGGTGCGCGTCCGCAGCGACCACCGAAGCGCCGGCCTAGGTCGAGAGCTCGTCCAATGGGCCATCGACGAGTGCCGCCGTCGCGATTGCGCCCTGGTGCAGCTGACTTCCGACACCTCGCGAACCGCCGCGCACAGGTTCTACGAACGCCTTGGATTCGCCGCGAGCCACACCGGTTTCAAACTGCACCTCTGACCTCCCGTCGACTGTCCATTCGGAACAGATCGCCCTATCGCCCCTCGCCAGTTGACCCCACGGTGCCACGAGGTCGCGGCGATGCCAAGAGAATGGCGCGAACGGCCCGTTCGTGCCATTTTGATGACCTCATGCCGACCGATGCGTATGGTCGCCGCCATGACCGAATCGAAGTCGGCGACAGTGGCCGACGATTCCCACAACACTTCCGAAACCGCCGACCTCGACTTCCTTCTTCGCGCCATGCAAGCAAAACTCGAGATTTTCGAGCGCCTCCAGACCACGCAACTCATGCAAGTCGCGAAGGACGCGAGCCTCCAGATCGCCAGACTCCAAGCACTTCAGCTCCACTGTCTGGCCGGGCTGCGAACACGAAGATCGGACGCCGGCGAGCTCGCGGCCGAGGTGGCGTTGACCTTGCACCTCACGGACAACCGAGCCGGTGCCATGATCTCCGCGGCCGAGGCGTTGACGAATCGACTCCCCCGCACGTTTCGTCTCATGGACCACGGCTTCGTGGATCTGTACCGCGCTATGAAAGTCACCGAGGGCACGGTGTGGCTGTCCGATCATCACGCCCGGATCGTCGACACCCTGCTCGAAGACCGACTGGCTGACAAGAACCCGACGCAGATCCGCAAAGCCACCGCGTACGCGGCGATGAAGACCGATCCCGAGGGCGCGGCGAACCGTCTGGCGCAGCGGCGCTCCGAGCGTCGAACCGTCCTGCACCACCAATCCGAGGGCACCTCGCAGCTTTCCCTCGACAACGCGCCGACGGAGAAGGCCACCGCGGCATATCTGCGTATCGACAAAATCGCCCGGACGCTGAAGACGACTGACGAGAAGCGGACGCTCGACCAGCTACGCACTGACGTTGCCCTCGACCTCCTGCTGACCGGCAAGGGCGGCGCCGCCGAGCAGGCAGAGGTCTACCTCTACGTCGATCTCCGGACCTATCTGGGGTTGAACGACGATCCCGCCGAAATGTCCGGGCACGGCCACGTCCCGGCCGAGCTCGCGCGGCACATCGCGACCGGCCCCAACACCACGCTGCGGCGGATCATCACCGACCCGCTCACCGGGCAGGTGATCGAAGTCGGCAAGTTCCGCTACCGGCCGAGCGTCGACATCGACGAGTTCGTGCGAGTCCGCGACCGCGAGTGCCGCCAGCCCGGGTGCCCGCGTCCGGCGCATGGCTGTCTGACCGAACGGACGCCGACGAAAGCCGGTTCGGCAACCGAAACCGACGGGACCCTGAGCTACTGCCTCCGCCACCGACGCCTCAAGAACCGCGCCGATTGGCACTACAAGGTGGTCGACGACGGGAAGCTCGTCATCACGACACCGACCGGCCAGAAAGTCGAGAGCATTCCGCCGCCGCTCCGTGAGCCGGAACCGCAGGTCGAGCACCCCGAGCAGGAACGCAAGGGCGCGTAACCGAGGTCAGCGCGTGCTTGAGATCTTCGCGCTGCCGAGAACGAGATCTCCGGCGCCGGCGTCCGGCCGGTACAAGACCACGACCTGCCCCGGCGCAACACCGCGCAACGGCTCACGCAGCTGGACATTGACGTGCTCACCATCGGCCTCGGCCACGGCTTCGGCGATGCCGCCGTGCGCACGCACCTGCACCACGCACTCGGTCGGACCGTCAAGGGCGCGTCCGCTCGGCCAGATCGCCCGGTCGGCCTCGATCACGTCGACGCCCAGACCGGTCGACGACCCGACCTTCACCGTGCCCGAAACCGGCTCCAGGGAAAGCACGTACCGCGGGCGCCCGTCATCGGCCGGCGCATCGATGCCCAGGCCCTTGCGCTGCCCGACAGTGAAGCCGTGCACGCCGGTGTGTTGCCCGAGGACGGCGCCAGTTTCCGCGTCCACCAGCTGGCCCGGCCGCTGACCGAGCCGGTTCTCCAGGAACTGCTTGGTGTCGCCGTCAGGGATGAAGCAGATGTCGTGACTGTCCGGCTTGTTCGCCACCGAGAGACCACGCCGCTCAGCCTCGGCGCGGACGTCCGTCTTCCAGGAGTCGCCCAGCGGGAACATCGCATGACTGAGCTGTTCCGGAGTGAGGGAAGCCAGCACGTATGACTGGTCCTTGCCTTCGTCGGCGCTCCGACGGAGCTCCAGTTCGCCGTCAACCGTGGCAAGGCGCGCGTAGTGGCCGGTGGCGACAGCGTCGAAGCCGAGAGCCATTGCCTTCTCCAGCAACGCCTCGAACTTGATCTTCTCGTTGCAAGTCACACACGGGTTGGGAGTCCGACCGGCCGCGTATTCGCCGACGAACGTCTCGACGACCTCTTCGGTGAATCGCTCGGCGAAGTCCCAGATGTAGAAGGGAATCCCGAGGATGTCAGCGGCACGACGAGCGTCGTGCGAGTCCTCGATGGTGCAGCAGCCGCGCGAACCGGTTCGCAGCGTGCCGGGCTTCGCGGACAGCGCCAAGTGCACGCCGACGACCTCGTGGCCGGCGTCAACGGCCCGTGCCGCGGCGACGGCCGAGTCGACTCCTCCACTCATTGCAGCCAATACCCGCATCGCTTACACCTCTTGCTTCTGGGTCTGCTTGCGCATGCCGGCAAGTCCTGCCTGCCGCGCCCGGCCGACGACCCCGCCGATCTCCCGCGCAAGCGCGGTCACGTCTTCCAGTGTCGATGTGTGGCCCAGCGAGAAACGCAGCGAGCCGCGAGCGGCCGCGGCGTCGGCGCCCATCGCGAGCAACACATGGCTCGGCTGGGCGACACCCGCGGTGCAGGCCGAGCCGGTCGAACATTCGATTCCCTTGGCGTCCAGCAGCATCAGCAGGCTGTCGCCGGCGCAGCCGGGGAAAGTGAAGTGGGCGTGGCCGGGCAGTCGTTCGCCCCGGCCGCCGTTGAGGATCGCGTCGGGGATTTCGCGCAGGACCGCCTCGACGAGTTGGTCGCGAAGCTTCTCAACGCGGGCCGCGTATTCGGCGCGGGTCTCAATGGCCACGCGGACAGCGGCGGCGAAGCTGACGATGGCCGGGACATCGAGAGTGCCGGAGCGAACGCTGCGTTCCTGGCCGCCGCCGTGAAGTACTGGGGTGCATTCGGTGTCGCGACCGAGAAGAAGCGCGCCGACGCCGTAGGGGCCGCCGAGCTTGTGGCCCGTCAAGGTGAGGGCAGCGGCGCCGCTCGCGGCAAAGTCGACCGGGACGGCACCGACGGCCTGCACGGCGTCGGTGTGCAGCGGGATGTCGTGTTCGGCGCAGAGGGCGGCGAGCTCGGCGATCGGGTTGATGCTGCCGACCTCGTTGTTGGCCCACATCACCGTGGCGAGGGCGACGGTGTCGGGCGAGGACTCGATGGCGGCGCGCAAGGTGTCGGGCGAGACGCGACCCTGGCTGTCGACCTCGAGCCAGGTGATTTCGGCGCCGCACTGCGACTCGAGCCATTCGACGGTGTCCAGGACGGCGTGGTGCTCCACGACGCTGCACAGGATGCGGCGGCGAGCAGGGTCGGCGCTCTGGCGAGCCCAGTAGATGCCCTTGACGGCGAGGTTGTCACTCTCCGTCCCGCCGCCGGTGAAGATGACTTCGGAAGGCCGGGCGCCGAGAGCTTCGGCGATGATTTCGCGGGATTCTTCCACCACGCGGCGTGCACGGCGCCCCGAAGAGTGCAGCGCGGAGGCGTTGCCCACGGTGGACAAAGCCTCGGTCATCGCCGCTACGGCTTCGGGCAGCATCGGGGTGGTCGCCGCATGGTCGAGATAGGTCATCGCAACATCAGGGTAGTCCGCTTCAGCCCGTGACCAAGTCCACCCTGGGGCCGGAAGTGGCCTGTCACACCTTCCGCGGCCATCGGCTGGTCACGCGGACGCCCCACAGAGCGATCAGCACGAGGGCCGCGACCAGGATCGCCATCGCCGGCGACGGGTGCGCGGCAGAGGCGACCACGGCCAGCAGGACGCCGCCGAGACCGATGAGCAGGGCCGAGCCGACCCAGTCGGCGAGCTGCATGGCGGAGGTGTTGAAACCGCGTTCGCCCTCTGGCGAGTAGCGGAGAAGCAGTACTGAGATCGCCGGCATGGCGATGCCCATGCCGGCACCGCCGATGGCACAGATCACGAAGGCCAGCCACGCCGGGCACCAGGGCTGCGAGACGAAGCCGAAGCCCACCAAGGCGACCGCGACCAGGGCGAAGCCGATGCGGAGCGTCGCCTCGCGGGACCAGTCCAGGAACTTGCCCTGCAGGCCCGAGGCGGCCGACCAGCCGAGGGCGGTGATCGTCAACGGCAAGCCGGCCAGGGCGGGGCCGTAGCCGTGGACGGCGGTCATCGTGAGAGGCAAGTACGCCTCCATGCCCGCGTACGCGCCGGAGAGCAGCGCACGGGAGGCGACGACCGTCGGCAGGCCCGGTCGAAAGGTCAAGGTTCCCGCGGGCAGGAGTTTCCGAAGCGCCAGCCCGAGCGCCACGAGGCCCACGGCGCCGTAGCCGAGCGCGAGAGGTGACGGGTGCTGTGCGGCCCACGTCAGGGCGGCGACGCCGAGCGCGGCGATCACCGCCGGGAGGACACCGGCGCGGCGCGCCTCCGCGGCCGGCACGTGGTCGGGCAGCTTGCGAACGACGACGACCAGCAGCGCGACCCCCACCGCGACCAGCGGAACGAGGCCGAGAAAAACCCAGCGCCAGCCGACGCTCACGGTGATCAGGCCGGCCACTGACGGGCCGATCACGGCGGGCAAGACCCAGGCGGCGGCGTTCGCGGCGTAGATGACCGGGCGTTCGCGGTCGGTGAACGTGAGGGCGATGAGCAGGGACACGGCGACCAGCAGAAATCCCGAGCCAAGACCCTGCAGGGCACGACCGGCCAGGAGCATCGGCATCGACGTGGCGGTGCCGGCCACCACCAGGCCGGCGGCGAACAGCGCGGGCCCGGCCAGGAGGGCGGGCGCGGGGCCGCGGCGGTCCCCCATGCGGCCGGACAGCACTGTCGCCACGACGCTGGCGATCAGGAACGTCGTGAACGGCCACGAATACAGCGCGAGCCCGTGCAGATCGGCGACGAGCGTGGGCATGGCCGTGGCGACGCCCATGTTCTCGAAGGCCACCAGCGTGACCACGAGCAGCAGGCCGATCGTCGTCAGCCGGTGCTCGCGGCTCCACAGCACGCTTCTTCGGGGATGGGCATCGAGCGTCGGGGTCATGATCGACAGAGTGCTACCTCCAGCCTTGTGGAGGTCAAGTCGATTTCACGCGGTCCGGTGCACCGCCACCGGATCGAGCCGCAGGTCGCGAGCGAGCGCGGCGGCCTCACCGCGGGAGCTGACCTCGAGTTTCTCGAGGAGGTTGCGCACGTGGAACTTCACCGTGTGCTCGCTGAGCTGCAATTGCGCGGCGATCTGACGGTTGCGCAGTCCCTGCGAGATACCCGAAAGGACCTCGAGCTCCCGGGCGTTGAGCCGGTCGAGAGGGCGGAGCTCAGGCGTTTCGACGCTGTCGAGGGGCAATGCGGCGGTGATCGTCGCACCCCAGCCAGGGACGGCGTCGACCTCCCAGCTGCCGCCGAGCGGCGTGATGCGTTCGGTGAGGCCGGGGTCGAGGACGACGTCGAGGATGTCGGGGGCGTCGTCGCGGACGGTGATGCGGAGGGAGGCGCCGTCGAGGCGCCAGGAGGCGCGGATGCGGGTCGTGCCGGGGCGGTCGAGGGCGGCGATGACCAGGCCGCGGGTGACGGTGCGGGCCGTGTGCGCGATGTCCTGCCGGAGCTGGCGGTCGTCGGTGGGGCCGGCGAGGTCGACGGTGACGTCGGCGTGGCCGACTACCGGCGAAAGCTGGTCGGCGAGCACGCCGAACGCCGCGCGGGCGGACTCCGCGGACAACGCCTGGTCGCGGTCTGCCACGGCGCGCAGGTCGAGAAGCGCGCGGGCGGCCAGGTCGGTCGCCGTCTGACGCGAAGCCGCGTCGGACAGCCGGCCCGAGCGCAGCACGGCCAGGAGCGCGACGAGCGTGGCCGCGTGCGTCTGGCCGAGATCCGTGACGGTCTGGGCGCGCGCGGCCGCCGCGGCGAGGTTGCTGGCGAGGACGTCCGGCGTCGGGTCGACGGCGCGTTGCCCGGCATCGGTGCTGGTCAGGTGCCAGAGGCGGGCCGCGAGACCCAGCGCGGCGGTGGACGGCTCGGCCTCGGAGGGCACCAAGGCGATCACCGCCCCTTTGCCGACGGCGGGGCGAGAGGTGAGGAGGACGAGGCGCCGTTCGACGCCGGCGAGCACGGCGTCGAGGACCACGGCTTCGCCCGGCACGGCCCGGTCGACGAGGTGGTCCAGCTCCGCGCTGGTGACGGCGTCGGTGATCGTCGTGTCGCCGGTGACCTTGAACGGGCTGCGCGGGCAATCGCCGGTCTGCATCGCCGCTGCGCGGTGAGGCAGCACGGCGGAGAGCTCCTGCGAGAAACGGGGCAGCATCTCGGGCCGCGGCGCGGAGATGACGCGCACGACGACGTCGAGCACGTGGGCCGGATCGGTCCAGGAGGCGTCCATGTGTCCACAGTAGGCGCGCGCGAAGGCTGGCGTCCTGCTCTTCCGGCTAGTGAACGCTGCTCGTCCGAGCGGTTCGGATCGTGGCGCGGGACAGTTGACTCGAAGCAGGACGAACGACCGTCCCGAATCGAAGGAGAGTACGAACGACCATGCGAGCCATCACCTTCGCCGAGTACGGCGGCCCGGACGTCCTGCAGCTGAGCGACGTCCCGGTGCCCGACCCCGGCCCCGGACAGGTCCGCGTCGCCGTGCGGCGCGCGGGTCTGAACCCCCTCGACTGGAAGATCCGCAGCGGCGCGATGGGCCAGGTCTCCGCACCGGAAAGCCCGCAGATCCCGGGCGCCGAGCTGGCCGGCGTCGTGGATGCGGTGGGCGACGGCGCGAGCTTCTCCGTCGGCGACGAGGTCTTCGGCTGGTCGACAACCGGCTCGTACGCCGAGTACGCGCTGGCCACGACCGTCGCCCGCAAGCCGGCAAGCATGTCGTGGGACGACGCGGTGGCGTTGCCCGTGGCCGGCGAAACAGCGTTGCGCGTGCTGCGGCTGCTGAATGTGAAGTCCGGTGACCTGCTTCTGATCCACGGCGCGAGCGGCACTGTCGGGCGCTTCGCGGTGCAGGCGGCCGTCGCGCTCGGTGCCACGGTGATCGGCACGGCGGGGCAGCACAGCTTCGACGACGTGAAGTCGCTGGGCGCCATCCCTGTCCTGTACGGCGACGGGTGGCCGGAGCGCGTCCGCGAGGTGGCGGACCGGCCGGTGGACGCGGTGCTCGACGCGTCGGGTCACGGCGTGCTGCCGGATTCCGTCGAGTTGCTCGGGTCGAAGGAACGGGTGCTGACCATCGCGGACCCGGCGGCGTTCGAGCTCGGGCTGACGTTCTCGGCCGGCAACGCGGACGACGCGACGCCGGAGGTGCTGGCGGAGATCCTCGAGTTCGTGAAGCAGGGGCTGCAGATCGCGCAGGGGAAGAGCTATCCGTTGGCGGAGGCTGCGGCTGCGCAGCAGGAGAGCCAGGAGGGGCATCCGGGAGGGAAGATCACGATCGTCGTGTCCTGACGGGTTCGACGGGGCTGGCCTTTCTCGGCCGGCCCCGTCGAGTGGGGGGCGGGACAAGGTCGGCCCGATCGTGTGGTGTTGTCGATCTTCGGGCCTTGAACGTGGGAAGATTGGCTGGTCAGAGAGTTTTGCCGCTGAGTGGCGACGGGTGTGGGCGGCGGTTTGGAACGGCGTGACGGGCCTGGTCGGCGGGGGATGAGGCACTGGGCGAAGGGTGTCGGAGCCGTCTGGTCGAGGGCTGCGTGCGGCTGTGTCGTTGAGTGGTTACGGCGGTTCGCGAGTGTCGCCAGCCAGTGGCGACAGCCGATTCGCGGGTGTCGCCGTTGAGTAGCGCCGGCGTTTAGCGAGTGTCACCATTCAATGGCGACAGCAGTTGGCGAAGGTCGCCGCTAATCGGCAACACCAGTTCGCGCGCGTCGTCGTTCATTACGGACGGCGGTTCGGAGTCGTTGCCGCTCAGTGGCGACACCAGTTCGCGGCCGACGCGGTTCAGTAGCGACGGCGGTGCGCAGCTGTTGCCGCTCGGTGGCGACGGCAATTCGCGAACGTCGCGGTTGAACGGCAACGACAGATTCGCGGGTGTCGCCGTTCAGTGGCGACATCCGCGAACCTGCAGGTCAAGCAAAGAAATCAGTGAACCGAGTGCGCCTTGGCGGGCTCGACCGAAGGCTTGTCAGCGGAGACAGCCGCAGGAGCCGCGGAAACCCGGCGACGACCCTGAGCCGGGATTCGGACGGTCCCGAGCGCCGAGTGCACCGACGCCTCCGCCAGCGCGGCCAGCGAGCGACGGTCCTCCGCGCGGCCCGGCGCGATCTCCGGGCACACGTGTGCCTCGAGGACCAGACCACGCAGTGAAGCCACTCGCCGCAGGGAGGCGATGAGGGACTCCGGGCCGATGAAGGCCGGCATGCTGGTCTCGCGGCCGTCGGCGAGGCGGTAGCGCAAGGCGATGGGCCGCACGGGGACGCCGCCGTCGATGGCGGCCTGGAACGTGGCCGAGGTGAAGCGGCCCGAAGCGAGGCCGCACCACGTTGTGCCTTCGGGGGTGACGTTGACGAGCGAGCCGGAGCGCAGGGCGTCGGCGAGTTCGGTCATGGTCGAGGGCAGTGTGCGCAGGCGTTCACGGTCGAGGAAGATGCTGCCGCCGCGGCGGACCAGGGTGCCGAGGACCGGCCAGGAGCCGATTTCGACCTTCGCGAGGGCGCGCATCGGGCGCAGGGCGTTGATGGCGACGATGTCCAGCCACGAAATGTGGTTGTTCACCACCAGAGCGCCGCGGCCGGCGGGGGCGGCGAGGAAATCGGCGCCGCCCTGCACGACCAGCTTCACGCCGAACGCGCGCAGCACCGCGCGGAAGATGGTGCGCACCAGGCGTTCCCGGCCCTGCCCGCGTAGCACGAGCAACAGCGGCGCGGTCAGCAGAGCCGTGAGGACCACAGCGATCGCCGACGCGAAGCGAAATACACGACGCGGGAACGACACCGTGGCGGCGCCTTCGGTGAGGCAGCCGTCGCCGCAAGGGGACGTGGGCATCCAGGCGTGGCTGGCGTGGCTCATACCTGCACTCCGAGGAAGAACTTGAGGTAGCGCTCGTCGATCTTGTGCAGGTCGAGCAGCACGAAGAAGTCGGCGACGCCGAAGTCCGCGTCGAGCGCCGGCGGGCCGCACACCTCGGCGCCGAGCCGCACGTACCCCTTGATCAGCGGCGGCAGCATGGCGCGGTCGGGGCGAGCGACCGACTCGGTCTCCCACGGGTGCAGGGGCGAAACGCGACGGGACTCGTCGGCGTAGTGCTTGGCGCGCAACACATCCCAGACGCCCGCGGCGTAGCTGCCACCGTCGCTCAGGGGTACGGAAGCGCAACCGGCGAGGTAGCGGTGGCCGGAAAGCAGCATGTACCGGGCGATCCCCGCCCACACCAGGCTCACGACCGCGCCGCTGCGGTGGTCCGGGTGGACGCAGGAGCGGCCGGTTTCCACGAGCGTCGAGCGCAGGCCGGACAGGGCCGTGAGGTCGAATTCGCTGTCGGAGTAAAGGCTGCCCGCCTGTGCGGCGCGCTCGGGCGGCAGCATGCGGTAGCAGCCGACGATGTCGCCGGTCTTGTCGTCGCGCACCACGAGGTGGTCGCAGAACTCGTCGAAGTAGTCGACGTCGAGGCCGGGTTTCAGCGAATTGAGGTGGGCCCCCATCTCCTCGGCGAAAACCTGGTGCCGCAGCTTCTGCGCGGCGAGCACTTCTTCGTTCGCGTGGGCCACGAGCAGGGAGTACCGCGGCGCATCGGCCGGGAGCTCGACACCCGCCTGATCAGTGCTGACGAGGAGCTGAGACGACGTCATGAACACTGTGTACCTGCGAGCTGGAAACCGCGGAGAGTGCCAATCGATGACCGATTAGTGCACGTTGAGTTAATTGCAGGTTCTCAGGCTTTTCTCAGGGTCCAGGCAACGCCGAAGGCCGCTGAGCGGAACATCGCCCAGCGGCCTTCGGAGCGGGAAAACGTCAGCCCTTGCGCTTGTCGACGGCCTCCGTCAGCTGCGGCGCGACGTTGAACAGGTCGCCCACGATGCCGAAGTCGGCGATCTCGAAGATCGGGGCCTCGGAGTCCTTATTGACGGCGATGATCGTCTTCGACGTCTGCATGCCGGCGCGGTGCTGGATGGCACCGGAGATGCCGAGCGCGATGTACAGCTGCGGCGACACCGTCTTGCCGGTCTGGCCCACCTGGAACTGCGCCGGGTAGTAGCCGGAGTCGACAGCCGCACGCGAAGCGCCAACAGCCGCGCCGAGCGAGTCGGCCAGCTTCTCGACGACGTCGAACTTCTCCGCCGAGCCGACACCGCGGCCACCCGAGACGACGATCGACGCCTCGGTGAGCTCCGGCCGGTCACCGCCGACGATCGGCTCGATGCCCGTGATCTTCGCCGACTTCGCCGCGTCCTGCGCCGGAATCTCGACGGACTCCTCAGCCGCGGCACCCTCGGCGGCCTCGGCCTCGACGGCACCCGGACGCACCGAGATCACCGGCGCGCCCTTGGCGGCCTTGGACTTCACGGAGAACGCCCCACCGAAGATGGACTGGTCCACCGAACCGTCGGCGTTCACGCCCACCGCGTCGTAGAGCAGACCGGAGCCGAGCCGCACGGCGACGCGCGCGGCCACCTCCTTGCCCTCGGCGCTGGCGGCGACGAGCACAGCCGCCGGCGAAGCCTGCTCCGCGAGCTTCGTGAGCACGTCGACCTTCGGGGTCACCAGGTAGCCCGTGGCATCGTCACCTTCGGCGACGTACACCTTCGCGGCGCCGTGGCCGGCGAGCGCTTCCTTCGCCTTGGCCGCGGTGCCCGTGGGCCCCACGACGACGGCCGAGGGCTCACCCAGCGCACGGGCGGCGGTCAGCAGCTCGAGCGTGACCTTCTTGACATCACCGTCGACGTGGTCGACGAGGACGAGTACTTCAGCCATTTTTCGTGATCCTCCTCGAAACCGTGTCTCAGATGAGCTTCTGCGCGACCAGGTACTCGGCGACCTTGGTGCCGCCGTCGCCCTCGTCCTCCACCTTCTCGCCCGCCGTGCGCGGCGGCTTCGGGGTGGACTCGAGCACGTTGGACCACGCGTTGGCGAGGCCGACCTCGCCCGCGTCGATGCCGAGGTCGGCGACGGTGAGCGTCTCGACCGGCTTCTTCTTGGCGGCCATGATGCCCTTGAACGACGGGTAGCGCGGCTCGTTGATCTTCTCGCCGACACTCACCAGCGCGGGCAGGTTCGCCTCGAGGTGCGTGATGCCGTCCTC